>DATKLR010000102.1:0-3305 GCA_035542295.1 Gemmatimonadales bacterium
CCGGCCGCGCACATCGCGATGATGGAGGACGAGGTGGTGCGCCGGCGCGCCTGGCTCACCCACCAGGAGTTCCTCGACCTGGTGGGGGCGGTGAACCTCATCCCCGGCCCGAACTCCACCGAGATGGCGATCCACGTCGGCCGCGAGCGGGCGGGGTGGCGCGGCCTCCTCGTGGCCGGGTCCTGCTTCATCCTGCCGGCGGTGCTCATCGTCGCAGCGATCGGCTGGGCGTACGTGAGGTTCGGCACGCTCCCCGCGGCGGTGGCGCTGCTCTACGGCGTGAAGCCAGTGGTCATCGCGGTCGTGCTCCAGGCGCTCTGGTCGCTGGGGCGGACGGCGGTGAAGTCGTGGTGGCTCGCGGCGCTGGGCGTCGCGGCGGCCGTCGCCGCAGCCGTGGGCGCGAACGAGCTGCTGGTGCTCGGCGTCGCGGCAGCGCTCGGCGTCGCCCGGAAGACGAGGCCCGTCCCCGCGCTCGGACTCGCCGCCGCCGGCTCCGTCGCCGGCGCGCCGGCGGCGTTCGGCCTGTGGCCGCTGTTCGGCGTCTTCCTCAAGGTCGGCGCCGTGCTGTTCGGGAGCGGCTACGTGCTGCTGGCATTCCTCCGGGCCGATCTGGTTCAGCGACTGCACTGGCTCACGGAGCATCAGCTGCTCGACGCGGTGGCGGTCGGCCAGGTGACACCGGGCCCCGTGTTCACCACGGCGACGTTCGTGGGGTACGTGCTGCACGGGATTCCGGGTGCGGCCGTGGCGACGGTGGGGATCTTCCTGCCCGCCTTCGTCTACGTCGCGCTGAGCAGCGCCATCCTGCCGCGTCTCCGGCGCTCGCCGGCGGCGCGCGCGGCGCTGGACGCCGTCAACGTGGCGTCGCTGGCGCTGATGGCGGTGGTGACTTGGCAGCTGGCCGGCGCGGCGCTGGTGGACGCGTGGACGGTCACCCTCGCCGGCGCGGCGGCGGTGCTCCTGCTGCAGTATCGGGTGAACTCCTCGTGGCTGGTGCTGGGCGGTGCGGCGGTGGGGCTGGCAGTGCGCGCGCTCGGTTGAGTGGCGTCAGTGGTCGGCCGGCGGCTTCCCCGACATCACGCGCAGCACGGGGCGCCCGCCGACGTCCTGGAGCGGGAAGTAGACCAGATGCGTTCGCGGGTCCACCGCGACGCTGTGCGCATGGGGCATGGTCACGTCGCCTTCGTGCACCAGCGCCGAGGTTGTGGCCGTGAAGACGGAGACCACGCCGGACTCGGACGCGACGTAGAGCCGGCGCCAGTCGGGGTCGTAGGCGAGGACGTCCGGGGCGTTCCCCGCCTGCTCCGAGTCGAGGACGCGCATCCGTCTCAGGTCCACCATCAGCACGCGCCCGTCGCGCTCGTTCGCGACGAATGCCCGCCGCTGCGCCGCGTCGATCGCCATCCCGTGCGGGCGCGCAGCGCCCTGGAGCGGGAACCGGCCGAGGATGCGGTCGTTGCGCGGATCGATCACGTACATCTCGTTGCGCGTCTGCACGTTCACGAGGATGCAGCGGGACCCGGCGTCGAACACCGTGTTCCCGGCCTCGCCGTCCAGCGGCACCGTCGTGGTCCGGTTGGTCCTGGCGTCGATGACCAGCTCTCCGCCGCCCGACTCGTCCGAGACGTAGACCTTGCGCTGCTCGGGCGCATACGCGATGCCGTCGGGGAATCCGACGTTGCCGACGCGCGCCACCACCTGGAACGAGCTGTCGTCGATCACCGCGACCTGATGCAGCCGGGTCAGCGAGGCGTACACGCGGCGCTCCTCGGGCACGGCCCACACGGCGGTCACGCCGGGCATGCCGGCGATGGTCGCCACCAGCTTCCGCGTCCTCACGTCGAACACCACGATCTCGCCCGCGCCCATGTGCGCGATGTAGAGACGGTCCGATCCGGGGTCGAGGCTCTGGTAGTCGAACCGCACCGCGGGGCCGGGAAGCGGGTAGTCGGCGACGGCGGTGAGGACGGGGGAGGTGCGCGGGGCGACGTGGCCGGGCGCGGTGGGCGCCGCGACCGCAACGCCGGCGGCCAGCGCGGCGGCGGCGCGTCTCAGGCCGTCCGCCTAGTTCTGCGCATAGCGGCGCCGGATGAGGGCCGTCCGCTCCAGCTCGTCCGCGTATTCCTCGACCTTGCGCCGGAGGTCGGGCGCCAGGGCGCGTGAGGCGAGGAACCGCCGCACCGTGCCGAGCGCGGCTTCCGAGGTCTGCCCGCCCAGGAACGCCCCGAGCCACGCGCCCAGGAAGAAGATCCGGCGGTTGGCCTGGATGTAGCGGAGCGAGTCGAGCGCGGGCTTGAGGTACGGGAGCGTCAGCGCCTGATGCTCGAGCGCGTTGAACGCGCCGAGGCTCGCCGACGCCCAGTCCTCGTTCAGCGTGCTGTCGCCGAAGTAGCGATCGAAATACGTGCGCTTCGTGGCGGAGTCGCCGCGGGCCGCTCCGGCGATGAAGGCGCGCCGGCGTCCGTCGGCCGAGGAGTCCCGCGCCGCCTGCGCCGCCAGCAGCCGCCCGGCGTCGGGCGAGCCCAGCACGAGCAGCCGCGTCACCGCGTCCCAGCGGGTCGGGTTCCCGGTCGGCAGGCCGGCCGCGGAGTCGGAGGAGACGAGCGCGGCGAGCGTCCCCTGACCGGCGGGCGTCGCCGCGGCGCCCACGTAGGCGTCGAGGTACGCTTTGCGCAGGCCGAACGGCGCCGCCGGGTCGTTCGCCCCCGCCCACAGGAGCCGCTCGACGTCGGGCTGGAGCCGCGCGCGCCGGGCGTCGGCGAGGTAGGCGGCGAGCGCGCGGCGCACGTGCGCGAGCACGCGAGGCACGATCTGCTCGTCCTGCTCGCGCGGCAGCTCGCGGAGCGCGAGGGCGACGTACGCCCCGGGATCCATCCGCGCGGCGCGTACCTCGTCCCACAGCGAGCCCCACAGCATCGCGCGGAGGAACGCGTCGGTCACCCGGCCGAGCGCGCCCCCGTCGAGGGCGGCCAGGCTCGCGCTGTCGAGCCGCGTCAGCAGATAGCCGTAGTCGCCGGCGTTCGGGTAGACGAACGCGGGCGCCGGCATCCCCGCGGCCTCCCCCACCTCGGTCACCGTGCCCGATAGCTCGACCGGGAGGGTGACCGGCGCCGCGCCCGCGTACCAGAGCAGCACCTGCGTCTTCATCGGCCACGGCTGCGGGCCGGAGAGCGGGCGGACCGGCCGCTGCACCAGCTCGAGCCGGGCGACGTGACCGTCCCGCACCGTGACGCGCTGCTCGACCTCCGGCATCCCCGGCCGCAGGATGAACTGGCGGCCGAAGTCGTCGAGCGGGCGGCCCCACG
>DATKLR010000103.1:0-12863 GCA_035542295.1 Gemmatimonadales bacterium
TCCTGCGGCTCGAAGGAGCCGTAGTCCTCGCCGTCCACGAACAGCAGGTCCACGCCGACCGAGGGCGGCATCTGCTTCAACGCGTCAGCCAGCTCGAGCAGCATCGCCGTGCCGGAGGCCCCGTCGTTCGCGCCGGGAATCGGCATCCCCCGCTTGGTGGAATCGGGATCCGCCTCGGCGACGGGGCGCGTGTCCCAGTGGGTCACATACAGAATCCGGTTCGGATCCGATGGGCGGAACCGGGCGATGATGTTGCGCAGCTCGAGCTTCTTGCCCGACGCCGTGACGTGGGTGAACGCCTGCACCTCGACGCTGTCGGCCCTCGCCTTGAGCTCCCGCTCGAGCCATTCGGCGATCGCGCGGTGCCCCGGCATCCCGGGCACGCGCGGACCGGCGGCGACCTGGTACTGGACCCAGCGCATCGCCTGGGCCGCGTCGAATCGCTGCAGCGCCTCGGACGACCGGCTGTGGCAGGAAACGCCGACCGCGGCCACCACCAGGAGCCAGGCGGGCCTCATCGCGGCGTCCCGGCCTGGAAGTGGACGGTCACGGCCGCCGTGACCACGAGCTGGGCGAACTTCCGGTTGATGTGCGCATCCTCCGTGACAATGTAACCGACGGAGATGCCGGCGGAGACGTTGGGCGGCATGTCGGTGTCCATGGAGAAGTTGAGCTGGCGGCGCGACGCGCTCGAGATCGGCACGCACGCCTCGCCGCCGGCCAGCGTCAGGCAGCCGTCGTCGGTGCTGAGCGCGTAGCGCAGCGCCGTGCGCACGTCCGACGGGAGCGGCAGCAGGTCCTGCGGCGGCCGGAACGAAAACGTCAGCGCGGCGGACGCGTCCTGCCGGTCGGTGTGCGTGACGTTGCCGGCGGCCTCGTTCAGGATGCTACTGCTGTTGTAGGTCAGTCTGGTGGTGACCCGCTCTGCCCAGGTGATCGTCAACGATAGCGGGTACGACCGGGACTCCTGCATCCCCCGGACCTCGTTGCTCGTGCTCGGCGTCCCGCCGAGCAGCAGCTCAAGCGGGGGCTGTACCGTCGTGGCCTGCCGCACCTGCACGGCCGCCGACGCGCTCACGCTCGACAGCAGCATCTTGAGGAGGCCTCCCGTCGGCGACCACGTCCACCGGCCCGTCAGGTCCGGCCACTGCGTGTCGTTCTCCCGGTTCTCCTGCTGGCCGTCGCCCAGATGCACCCATCCCTGCTGACGGCCGACGGAATAGGCGGCGACCATGGAGAAGCCCAGCGGCAGCCGCAGCCCCGAGGCGAGCCGCGTCTGGCGGGAATCCGACGCGTACGTCGCCAGCCGGCCGTTCAGGCTCCGGAAGTCGCCCACGCTCCCCAGGCCGAGCTCGTAGCCCAGCGCCGGGTCGAAGCCCGGGCGGTCGAACTGGGACCGCCGGTCCGTGCGTGTCGAGAGGTCCAGCGGGCTCAGCCGGTCGAGCAGCGCCACGATGTGCGCCGTGTCGCCGAACGCCACCCTGAGCAGGCGCGAGAAGTCCACCGAGGCTCCGAGATCGGTCGAGCGCGCGTTGGTGAACGCGGTCGGCAGCCGGTACCCCCCGGCACTGTCGCCCAGCGCGCGCTCGGGGGTGAGTGCGTTGGGGTCCCGTGTCAGCGAGAAGGTGGACGTCGTGGTGAACCGGGGCCTCAGCCACGAGAACAGGTTCGGCGTCCAGGTGAAGTGTGTCCCGACCCTCCGGTCCCGCTCGAAGCCCACGTTGACGCCCGCGAATCGGCGCCCGGCCTGACGGGTGAGGACGCCCATGGTCGTGGTGTCGCCGTAGTTCTTCAGGTCCCGCGTGGAGCCGTAGTCCAGCCCGAACGACGCCGAGCGCAGCGGCCGGAACTCGACGCTCGCCTGGTTGCGGAACGCCGCGGCCAGCGTCCGCACCGAGGTCGCCAGCGTGTCGCTCGCGGTGGCGATCGGGACGCGGTACGTCTCCAGTTCGGAGCGGGAGGAGGTGAACCCCGACGAGAACCGGACGGACGCCGGACTCCAGCGCAGCCGCGCGTCGTCCAGCCCGCGCACGAAGTCGGCCCGCCCCAACAGGGGGATCGCGCGCAGCAGGCTCACCAGGAAGTGCGGCACGTAGCGGAAGCTGCGGTCGGCCGGGAGCGCCGCGTAGTCCCCGTTCAGCGCCCACAGCGCCGACGAGCTCTGCGCCAGCTGCGTCGTGGAGGTCCCGCTCGAATAGGACGCCGACAGCCCGAGGTTGTCCACGATCCAGCGCTGCCACCACTTCGTGCCGCGCCGGGAGCGGCGCAGCAGCAGGCTGTAGGTGGCGGCCGACGTCTGGGGCCGGCGCAGCCCGGCCAGCGGGCCCGCCAGCACGTCGGTGCCCTCCAGGTAGTATGGATCGTCCGACGAGCGGTCGATGCGCATCGAGAAAGGCGCGGTCAGGCCGAGCCGGTCCAGCCCGAACCGCTCCAGCCGCACCGTGGTGCCGAGGCCGAACTGCGAGCTCGTGGTGTACGACGGGTTGTCGCCGAGCTGGCGGAACTGGGGGTCGCGCCGCGACATCGCGATCGTCAACTCCCCGACGTCAGCCGCCACCACGCGCAGGTTCAGCGCGCCGGCGTATCCCGGGTCGTTCACCACCTGTGCGAGCCGGATGTCGTCCACCCACACCTCGGCGCTGTCGGCCGGCGCGCCGCTGTCCCGCACGAAGCCGACCGCAAGCTCGGCCACGCTCGCCAGGTTGGGCGGAGCGACGCCGGGATTGCGCACGTGCACGATGTACGAGCGGGTGCTGTCGCAGGCGACGTAGGCCAGCGTGTCCCCGCCGCAGGCCGCTGCGCCGGACGGCGGCTGGCCGCTCAGGAACCGCCGCTCGATGTCGGCGCGGAGCTGGAGCCAGCGGGTGAAGTCCACCACGAGCTCCGGCAACCACGTGGCGCTGTGCACGTGGGAGCGGAACATGTAGAAGTTGTTCTCGTCCTGCGCGACCTTGATGTAGAACGAGAGCTGGTTGTTGTCCCACCCGCCGCCCCGGCCCCGCGCCCAGACCCGCAGCTGGCGGTACCCGAGGAAGTTCCGCTGGCCCTCGGGAAACCGGTAGAACGCCTCGGCCCGCTCTCCCGGCCGCACGTCCCGCCCGATGACCCGCAGCGAGGTTTCGTTGATCTGCACCGTGCCGAGCTGCAGCGCGCCCGTGGTGGTCGTCCCCTGGTCCACCGTTCCCGGCGGCGGCTCGTAGCCGAGGTCGGTGCGGTTCTCGGTGCTCACCACGCTCGCGACGACCTCGCCGTGGGCGGCCCCCAGGGAGCCGGAGATCCCGGCGATCGGCGTCTCCGTGCGCTTGACCCAGGGCGCTCCGACGAGCTTCAGCCGGGCGAGCGCGAGGTAGGCCGGCTTCTCGCCGGCCGGTTCGTCCGGCACGATCACCGTCACCCGGAGGTCCCGGATCTGCCGGATGTCGGGGGTCCCGACCTGCACCGTGTCGGTGCGGAACGGGATGCGGTAGAGGCGCCACCGGCCGCCCGCCGAGTCCGCGGGGCCGCCGTCCCGCACGTAGTAGCGCGGATCGCCGACGCGGAAGACGTAGCGGAGGTAGCTCTCCTGGACGGCGGCGATCAGCGTGTCGAGGTGGCCGTCGCCGTCGAGATCGTCGCCGTCGGGGATGCCGTTGTGGCGGCTGCACTGCGCGCGCTGATCGCCCCACGGATAGACGACGAGCCCGTGGCCGAGCGCCGACTCGCACAGCGGCATGTTGCGCACCACCGCGCCGGTGCGCGCGTCGACGATGCTGTCGGCGACCGCGCCGAGGACGCCGTTGTCGTTGGTGGCCGCGTTCCAGGTGTTGGTCAGCGTATCCCGCTCGGTCTGAAGCCGCCCTTCGCCGATGCGGCGCCGGCCGGAGTAGCTCGTGTCGCCCTGGGCGTCGACGGTGAAGCTCTGCGGCACGAAGGCCACCGCGTCCTCGTACACGCGCCCGAAGTCGAAGACGATCGAGGTGCCGAGGTCGCGCGCCCGGTGCTGCGGGTCCTCGAACACCCAGAATTCCAGGAACTCGACGCGCGAGAGATCCACCCCCGTGGCCGACAGCGGCGTGGTGATCGTCCGCCAGCGGGGGCCCGGCGTGTGCGGGGCGATCCACCGCGGCCGCCCGGTCTTCGGGTCGGGCAGGCCGCCCACCGTGTCGGGCTGCAGGGTCAGCCACAGCACCGTCTCGGCCGTCTGGCCGGTGCCCTGCAGCACGATCGACGGATCGATGTCGGTGGACGTGAAGCGCTGGATGCCCGCCGGCGTCAAGATGAGATTCTGCCACACCAGCGACGCCGCGTCGGCGTCCTGGAACCCGCCCGCGTCGATCCCGGTGCCCGCGACGCCGCGCGCCGACGCCGGCCGGCTGCCCAGCTGCCAGGAGTTCTCGGTCAACGGCAGGAAGGTCCCGCCTTCCTCCTCGAACGTCTCCACCCACGCCATGCCGACCTGGTTGGGTGACGGCCGCGACGTCGCCAGCTCGGCGTCGAGCGTGACCAGCGACGGCGCATCGGTGTGGACCAGCGGCAGGCGGTTCAGGAGCCGCGTGAGCCCCGTCGGCTCGAACCGGAAGTTCCCGGAGACGCCCCCGATGAAGTTCGACTGCGGCTCGAAGCCGAGGGTCGGCCGCGTGAACGTGGTCTGCTGCTGCTGCAGCAGTCCGAGCGCCGTCACCGAGCCGTGGTCGCCGAGGTCGTAGCGGGTCTGGAGGCCGTAGATCGACGTCGGCGCGATCGCGAACGCCGGCTGCTCCTCGTACTGCACCGTCACGTTGGTCGGGCCGGGGAAGAGCGAGTCCGGGTGCAGGAAGGTGACCTGCCCGATCTCGTAGTTGATGGTGTAGTCCAGGTTGGGCCGCAGCGCCACGCCGTTCGCGGTGAGGTGCTCGCTCCCCGGCCGGATCTGGACGGCGCCGAGCGAGAGCTGGCCGCGGTCGCCGCCGCCCCGGGCGTCGTAGTGGAGCTGCAGCTGATAGAGCGGCGTGGGTCCCTGCGACAGCAGCAGGTAGGTCGGCGTCCGGTACAGCGAGTCGTTGCGGAACTGCGGCGCGAGGACGGTGCTGTCGGCGAACGGGTTCAGCGTAGGGAAGACGACGAACAGGTCGCGCAGCGGAGCACCGCCGAGCGGGTCGCGCTGGCGGGGAAAGAGCCGGTTGAACTGGTCGAACGTGGTCTGGTCGCTCGACTGCGCCACCCCGAGCAGCGCCAGGAACGTGGCGGCGCCCGCCGCCGGCCGCTCCGACTGGGCGACCACGATCTTGAGCTGCACGCCGTCGCGCACCACGTCGTCGCTGCCGCCCACGCGGTACACGTTGCGCATCTCGTAGCGGAAAGTGGGCGCATCGGCCCCGCGCCGCGGCTCGTGGATCAGCCGCAGCGTGTCGACGCGCCCCGCGGCCGCGGCGGCGGGGAAGGTGCCGATCGTGTCGTGGGCGGCGGTGACGTAGGAGACGGCGAGGTAGTCGTCGCTATCCAGCCGGTTCGTGAGCGCGAACCACTGCCCCGACGGATCGAGGTAGTAGTCGCGCCCCTGGATGAGCAGTTCCCATGTGAACGGGCCGGCGCGCTGTGGGCTGTCGGGCCGCAGCGCCACGGCGGGGACGCCGCCGACGCTCTGCTGCACCGTGGTCTGCCCGACCAAGCCGCGGCGCCGGTACACGCGCACCTGGATGATCTGGGCGCGCGGGGCGAGCGCCGCCAGGCTCAGGTTGAGGATGTCCACTGCGGGATAGCCGGGCAGTGTGGCGGGGTCGGCGACGAAGAAGAAGCGGTCCGGCTCGAAGTCGCGGTCGGCCACCGCGCGATCCAGCGGCTGCACCGTCTGCTGGCCCACCGTGAACACCCGGTCGCGGACGACGTTCCCCTTCTGCTGGGCGTAAATGGCGCTCCAATCCATCGGGCCGACGGTGCCGGCGACCTGGAAGCCGAAGTTGTTCGCGGGGATGCCCCCGGTGATGAACCGCGACGGGGGCGTCTTGAACGCCACGTTGCCCACCTCGACGCGGCGGACGATCTCGTCCTCCTGCCCCTGGTAGTAGACCTGGATGTTGTTCGACGCCTCGAACTCGCGCTCGGAGTTGTAGTCCACGTTCATGTGAATGCGCTGGCCGATGACACCCCCGGTGCGGACGTCGAACTGCGGATTCAGGACCGGCGGTGTGAAGCCCGAGCTGCAGCCCGAGGAGAGCTGGTTGGTCTCCGACGGCTGGCACCGCAGGTTGGTGAGGTGGTCGTAGCGCAGCTCGAAGCGCGAGTTCAGCAGGATGCCGAGGTCCGCGTAGCGCGCCAGCGCCCCGGTCGGCGACGTCACCTCGGGTGGCGGCAGCACCGCCGCGGCGAGGGGGGGGGCCGGCGCGGCGGACGGCTGCCGCGCCGCGAACCGCGCGCTGTCCGCCCCCGCCAGCGCCGAGCGCCAGCGGACGGCCTGCCGCGCGGCGAGTGCGCGCCGGACCGAGTCGGCCCACGCCCGCGCCAGCAGCGCCGGATCGGGGCGCGGGAACACCAGGCGGCCCGCGCCGAGAAGAGAGGCGGGCAGCGCCAGCGTGAGCGTGTCGGCGGCGAACCGCAGCGGGGGGACGCCCCGCAACGACTCGGGCTGTTGCGCAGAGACTGGGGGGGCGGCGAGGACGGCGAGGGAGGTGATCGCGACGAGCGTGCGCGTCACGTGCGTCCGCACTTGGGGTAGTATTCGGGCCGGCTGCTTCGGGGTATTATACGGGAGCCATCAGGGCCTCTCAACCCCGACCGGGCCTTCATTCGCGCCGTGAAGCTGCTATCCCGCTATCTCCTCCGCGAACACGTTCCACCGTTCGTTTTCGCCCTGGCGGCGCTGACCGGGCTGATGCTCCTCAACCAGGTGGCCCAGAAGTTCGGCCAGCTGGTCGGCAAGGGGCTGACGTGGGGCGTGATCCTGGAGTTCTTCGCGCTCTCGGTCCCGTTCATCGTGGCGATGACGCTGCCGATGGCGGTGCTGGTCGCGGTGCTCTACGCGTTCGTGCGCCTCGGCGCCGACAACGAGATCACCGCGCTCCGCGCGAGCGGCGTCAACCTTGTGACGCTGGTCCGGCCCGTGCTGCTGGCCGCGCTCGGCCTGACGGTGATCTCCTTCCTGTTCATCGACCACGTCCTGCCGCGCACCAACCACAAGCTCGCGGCGCTGATGATCGACATCGCGCGCAAGCGGCCGACCTTCCAGCTCAAGGAGCAGATGGTCAACGAGGTGATCCAGGGGCAGTACTACCTCAAGGCCAACCGCATCAACCAGGCGACCGACCGGCTCAAGGACGTGGTGATCTTCGATCTGACCGGCGACACGCGGCGGCGCACGATCTACGCCGACAGCGGGTACATGGCCTTCAACGCCGACCGCACGGTGCTGCTGCTGACGCTGTTCGACGGCTACGTCCACGACTACGATCGCGCGCAGCCGGACGTCTTCCGGCGGGTGGATTACCGCACCGATCTGGTGAAGGTGCACGGCGTGTCCAACACCTTCGAGCGGACGGGCGAGGACAGCTACAAGGGCGACCGCGAGATGTCCACCTGCGAGATGGACTCGGCGCTCCAGGGCCAGTTGGCCTCGATCGCGTCCGTCGACCGCGACCGCGACGTCGCGCTGGCCAACGACGTGCACCGCCTGCTGGGGGTCCCGACGCCCAACGCATTCGATGCCGTCACGGTGCGGCGGCCGCGGCCCCTGGCGGCGGCGCACCTCTACTGCGGCGCTCTGCAGGGGCTGCTGTTCCGCCTGCTCCGCCCGCGCCCGCTGGCCGCCCAGGAGCCCGGCCGCCGGCCGGCTGCGGTCGCGCGCACTCCCGCCGCGCGGGCCCCGGCAGCGATGGACTCGCTGCGCCGCTTCGTCGGCCTGCCGTCGGCGAGCGGCGCCGCGGCCGCCGCCGCCCCCGCGGCCCAGCCGCCGCGGCGGTACGTGCCCGACACCTCGGGCTCGCTGCTCCGGGCCACGCTGGCGTCCCTCGATGCCCGGCGGCGGGGCGCGCTCCAGCTGGCGGCGCGGTACGAGATCGAGATGCACAAGAAGTTCGCCATCGCCGCCTCGTGCCTCGTGTTCGTGCTGATCGGGGCGCCCATCGCGCTCCGGTTCCCGCGCGGCGGGGTCGGCCTGGTCATCGGCGCGAGCGTGGTCATCTTCGGCCTCTACTACGTGGGGCTCATCGGCGGCGAGACGCTCGCCAACGAGCTCATCGTCACGCCGTTCTGGGCGATGTGGGGAGCCAACCTGCTGATGACCACGATCGGCGTCGCGCTGTTCCTGCGCCTCAACCGGCAGCGGGTCGCGGCCCGCGGCGCCTGGCGCGAGCGGCTCGGCGCGCTGCGGGACCGCTGGCGCGCCGCGGCGGAGCGCGCGGGCCGGTGATCCGCGGCCTGAGGGTCCTCGACCGGTACGTCACCACGGAGTTCCTCAAGATCTTCGGCATCACGGCGCTTGGCTTCCCCGTCCTCACCATCCTCATCGACCTGACCGACCACGTCGACCGCTACCTGACGAAGGGCCTGCCGGCCTGGCGGGTCGCGCTCGCCTATCTGGCCGGCATGCCCGAGCAGGTCTTCCTCATCACGCCCGCGGCGGTGCTGTTCGCCGCCGTCTTCTCCGTCGGCTCGCTGGCCCGCCATTCCGAGATCACGGCCGCCAAGGCTTCGGGAATCTCCTTCCACCGGCTGGTTCGGCCGATCTTCGTGCTCGCCGCCGCCGCCAGCGTCTTCGCCTTCTTCCTCGGGGAGTTCGCCCCGGTCGGACAGCAGCGCCGGGCCGTCCTGCTCGACGAGGTCACGGCCCGCTCCCAGACATCCCGGTTCAACTTCGTCTACCGTGCCGACGGCGGGCGGATGTACTCGATCCGCACCCTCTCGGTGCCCGACCGGGTGATCCAGGGCGTGCAGATCGAGCGGCAGGGCACCGGGCCCGCGTTCCCCAGCTACTTCCTCACGGCCGTGGGCGCCGGCTACGCACCGGGCCGGGGATGGACACTGCAGAACGGGGCGCTGCGGTTCTTCCTGGGGCCTGACCAGGAGATCGCGTTCGAGTTCGATTCGCTGCGCCAGCGGGCCATGACGGAGCGCCCCCTCGACCTGACGGTGGAGCCCAAGGCGCCCGACCAGATGCGCTATGCCGAGTTGGGACACTACGTTGAGACCGTCGACCGGGCGGGTGGGGACGCCAACAAGCTCAAGGTCGAGCGGGCGCTGAAGATCGCCATCCCCTGCACCTGCCTCATCATAGCCCTGTTCGGGGCGCCGCTGGGGATCGCCGGGACGCGCGGGGGGCCGGCCTACGGTGTGGCCGTCAGCCTCGCCACAACGATCATCTTCCTTACCATGGTACAGATCATGCGGGCCGTCGGGGCCGGCGGCGTGGTACCACCGCTCCTGGCGGCGTGGATCCCGAATACCCTGTTCGGGGCTGCGGGCGCGGTGCTCTTCGCCAAAGCCAGAACCTGAGACAATAATGTGACTTGACGGCTCTCACACGGAGCGGAATGTTCTGTGTGCCCTGTCACACCTCTTTCGGCTGCTTCGGCACGCCCGGATCGACATGCGCCGCACCTCGTCCCTCAGCCACTCCGTGATGATGGAGGAAACCGCATGAAGCTACCGTGGAAGCTGTGTTTGATCCTTGCCTTGCTGGCGTTCGTCGGCACGACAACGGCCCGTGCACAGGGCGTCACGACCTCGGCGATGACGGGCGTCGTGACCGATTCAGCAGGCGTGCCCCTGGGGGGCGTGCACGTAGCCGCCGTGCACGTACCGTCCGGAACGGCCTACTCCGCGACGACGCTGACGAACGGGCGGTTCACGATCCCCGGCATGCGCGTCGGGGGTCCCTATCGCGTCACCGCGAGCATGGTGGGGTACCGGCGGCAGGTGCAGGACAACATCAACCTGACGCTGGGTGTGGCCGCCGACGTGAGCTTCGTCATGGGGCAGGTGAGCGTCGAGCTGGAGGCCATCACAGTCAGTGGCGTGGCGGACCCCGTCTTCAGCTCCCAACGGACGGGCGCCGCGACGGCCGTGCCGGTCACCCAGATCGAGGCGCTGCCGACGATCTTCCGCCAGGTGGACGACTTGCTGCGGCTCACGCCGGAGTACACCTCGAACGGCTTCGGGTACTCCTTCGCCGGGCAGCAGGACTACTTCAACAACATGACGATCGACGGCTCCTACTTCAACAACTCGTTCGGCCTCGCCGGGGAGCCGGGCCAGCGCACCCACGTGGCCGCCGTATCGCTGGACGCGCTGGAGCAGATCGAGGTGAACGTGGCGCCGTTCGACGTGCGCCAGGGCAACTTCGTGGGCGCCGGCGTCAACATGGTCACCAAGAGCGGCACCAATCAGTTCGCCGGGTCGCTCTACTACCAATTCCGCAACAACAACTACGTCGGCACGCAGGCCGGCGCGAACACCTTCAACCCGGGCACGTTCAAGTACCACGACCTCGGGCTGAACCTCGGCGGACCGATCATCCCGAACAAGCTGTTCTTCTTCACCAGCTGGGAGGGGGATATCAACACCCAGCCGGGGACCGGCTTCCTGGCCAACACGGGCGGCCAGACGGTCGGCGGCCAGACCTCGCGCGTCCTGGCGTCTGACCTCGATGCGCTGAGCGCCTTCTTGGCCACCAACTTCAAGTACAACACCGGGCCGTATCAGGGCTACAACTTCAACACGCCGTCCAACCGGTTCCTGGTCCGGCTCGACTACAACCTTAACGACCGGAACAAGTTGAGCCTGCGCTACAACGTCCTGAACTCGAGCTCCGACATCAACGTGTCGGGCTCGTCGTCGCTGGGCGTCGGGGGCCGGGCGCCGTCGCTGAATGCGCTGCCGTTCGCCAACTCGAACTACGCCATTCTGGAGAACATCCGCTCCACCGTGGCCGAGTGGAACTCGACGATCGGCGCGAAGATGTCGAACAACCTGATCGTGGGGTACACCTCGAACAACGAGAGCCGGCGGAACATCGCCCCGCCCTGGTTCCCGGAGGTGGAGATCCTCAATAACGGCGTCAACTACACGACCTTCGGCTTCGAGCCGTTCACGCCGGACAACCAGCTCTACTATCACAGCTTCCAGGTGCAGGACAACTTCAACATCTACCTGCCGAAGCAGACGCTGACCTTCGGCTTCAGCCTCGAGCAGTACCACTCGAAGAACGTGTTCTTCCCGGGCGCCCAGAGCGTCTATGTATACAAGTCCCTCGCGGATTTCTATACGGATGCCAACGGGTACATAGCCAACCCGAGCCGCACGGGACCGTCACCAGTGACCCTGCAGCTGTTCCAGTACCGGTACGGGAACATCCCCGGGCAGACGGAGCCGGTGCAGCCGCTGACCGTCCTGTACGGCGGCGTCTACGCGCAGGACGAACTCCGGCCGACGTCCAACTTGACGCTCACGGCCGGTCTGCGGGTTGACGCTCCGAAGTTCCAGAACACCGCGTACGACAATACCGTCGCGGACACGATGCATTTCCGCGACAACAACGGGAACACCGTGCAGTACAACAGCGGGGCGCTGCCGCCCGTCAACCCGCTGCTCTCGCCCCGGCTGGGGATCAACTACGACCTGATGGGCCAGCACAAGACCCAGATCCGCGGCGGCACGGGCGTGTTCTCCGGCCGGCCGGCCTATGTCTGGGTCTCGAACCAGGTGGGCAACACCGGTGTGCTGACGGGGTTCATTTCGGCGTCGAACACGACCGCCTATCCGTTCAACCCGAACAACACCGCGTATGCACCCCCCGCGTCCGCGATCACCGGCGGCCCGGCGCAGACGTTCGAGCTGAACTTCACCGACAAGAACTTCAAGTTCCCGCAGTCCTGGCGCACCAACCTCGCCGTCGACCAGCGCCTGCCCTTCGGGCTCACGGGCACGGCCGAGTGGGTGTACACCCGGGACATGAACGGCATCGGGTACATGAACGTCAACCTGCCGGCGCCGGAATCGACGTTCACGGGCCCGGACAACCGGCCGCGCTGGTATCAGCGGCCCGGCTGCGTCGCGCCCCCGGGAGTCACGAGTTGCGTCGGCTACCGAATCTACCAGAACGTCAGCGACGCGCCCGTCCTCACGAACGAGGGCGTCGGCCATGCCTGGAACCTCTCGTTCACGATCGAGAAGCCGCTCACCAGTGGTTTCTATGGCAAGGTCGGGTACACGTACGGCCGCAGCTTCAACACGGGCGACCCGGGCTCCATCGCCTACGGCAACTGGACCGGAATCACCAGCTCGTGGGATCCGAACAACCCGGGCCTCGGCTACTCCTCATTCACGCCGGGCGGCCGGATCTTCGCCGCCCTGACGTACAGCCGTGACTTCTTCGGCGTCGGGGCCTCGGCGGTGAGCCTGTTCCTCAACGGCCAGACCTGGGGCAACGGGAGCTACGTGACGAGCGGCGACTTGAACGGCGACGGGGTCAACGGGAACGACCTGATCTACGTCCCGCGGAACCAGAGCGAGATGAACTTCGACACGCTGAAGATCGGCTCGGGCGCCAGCCAGGTCGTCTACACGCCCGCGCAGGAAGCCGCAGCGTGGGACGCGTTCATCAACCAGGACCCGTATCTGAAGACGCGCCGCGGCCAGTATGCGCAGCGCAACGCCGCGTTCCTGCCGTGGGTCTGGAGGCTCGACGGGAGCATCTCGCAGGACCTCGGCCGGGCGATCGGTGGCCAGCAGCACCGGCTCCAGATCCGGCTCGACGTGCTGAACCTGACCAACCTGATCAACAAGGACTGGGGCCTCGGGTACACGTTCACCACGACGAGGCCGCTGAACTACAAGAGGGTCAACGCCAGCAACCAGCCGGTGTACACGCTTGCAGCCATCGGCACGAATATGATCTCCTCGTCCTACGTCAGGAC
>DATKLR010000104.1:0-24276 GCA_035542295.1 Gemmatimonadales bacterium
CACCTCCTCGGCCAGAGCACGGTCGAGGACGCACCCATGACCCGCTGATGAGCAACCGAGCCGAGGGGAACCGACCGGTGTCGACGATCTACCCGCCGTACATCATCGAGCGCTCGAGCCGTGGTGAGCGCACCTACGACATCTTCTCGCGGCTGCTGATGGACCGCATCATCTTCCTCGGCGTGCCCATCAACGACGACGTGTCGAACGTCATCATCGCGCAGCTGCTCTTCCTCCAGGCCGACAGCCCGGAGAAGGACATCTACGTCTACATCAACTCACCCGGCGGGATCGTCTCCAGCGGGATGGCCATCTACGACACCATGCAGCACATCAGCGCGCCGGTGAACACCATCTGCATGGGGATGGCGGCCTCGATGGGCTCCTTCCTCCTGGCCGCGGGCCGGAAGGGGAAGCGCAGCGCGCTGCCGCATTCCCGGATCATGATGCACCAGCCCTCCGGCGGCACCCAGGGCACGGCGGCCGACATCGAGATCCAGGCGCGGGAGATCCTCTACCTCAGGGGCAAGCTCAACGAGCTGTATGCCAAGCACACCGGCCAGACGGTGGAGCAGATCGAGCGGGACATGGACCGGGACCGGTTCATGTCGGCCGAAGAGGCGAAGCAGTACGGCATCGTGGACCACGTCCTGGCGCCCGGCGCCGGGGTCGAGGTAGGGGCGAAGAGCTAGCCGTGCCTTGACTTACGGCTCGGCCAGCGCCCATATTCGCCGAAGAGGACCCGAACCAGGACACCGATGTCCAACGACCGCCACCTGCGCTGTTCCTTCTGCGGCAAGTCGAAGGATTCGGTCCGGAAGTTCATCTCCGGGCCGTCGGTGTACATCTGCAACGAGTGCATCGCGCTGTGCAACGAGATCCTCGCCGAGGACGAAGAGCGCGAGGTCGCCGACGCGATCACCCAGGTGCCGACGCCGGTCGAGATCAAGGAAGTGCTCGACCAGTACGTCATCGGGCAGGAGCAGGCGAAGAAAGCCCTCGCCGTCGCCGTCTACAACCACTACAAGCGCATCAACTCGCAGTCGCTCAAGGACAACGAGGTCGAGCTCGAGAAGTCCAACATCCTCCTGATCGGGCCGACCGGCGTGGGGAAGACGCTGCTCGCCCAGACGCTGGCCCGGCTGCTGGACGTGCCCTTCACCATTGCGGATGCCACGACGCTCACCGAGGCGGGGTACGTCGGCGAGGACGTCGAGAACATCCTGGTGCGGCTGCTCCAGGCAGGGGACTTCAACGTCACCGAGTGCGAGCGCGGCATCGTCTACATCGACGAGATCGACAAGATCGCCCGCAAGAGCGAGAACCCGAGCATCACGCGCGACGTGTCGGGCGAAGGGGTGCAGCAGGCGCTGCTCAAGATCCTCGAGGGCACCGTCGCCTCCGTGCCGCCGCAGGGCGGGCGGAAGCACCCGCAGCAGGAGTACATCCAGATCAACACGCGCGACATCCTGTTCATCTGTGGCGGCGCGTTCGACGGACTCGAGAAGATCATCGAGTCGCGGACCGGGCGGCGCCGGATCGGCTTCACCAAGGACGAGGTGGAGCGCGGCGTGCCGGTGCTGCAGCGCCGCAACCCGTACGGCGAGGTGGAGCCCGACGATCTGCTGCGCTACGGCCTGATCCCCGAGCTGATCGGCCGCCTCCCGGTCACTGTCCCGCTCGAGACGCTGGACGAGGACGCGCTGGTCCGGATCCTGGTCGAGCCGAAGAACGCGCTCACCAAACAGTACAAGAAGCTGTTCGAGCTCGAGGAGGTGCGGCTGACGTTCGAGCAGGAGGCGCTCCGCGCCGCCGCGCAGCAGGCCATCAAGCGGGGCGCCGGCGCCCGCGGCCTCCGCGCCATCCTCGAGAAGGTGATGACCGACATCATGTTCGACCTCCCGGCCCGCGAGGACGTGACCGAGGTGGTCATCACGCGGGAGTGCATCCTCGAGGGCCGGCAGCCGCTGCTGGTGACCGAGCGGCAGCGAACCAAGAAAGAGGCCTGACGTGCCGGCGTCCCGGGTCGCCATCGCCCCCTCCCCGAGGGGGCTTTTGGTGGGTGACTTCGTCGCCGGGCTGGTTCGGTGGGATGCGCCGGTACCGGGGCCCCGGCTGCCCGAGATCGCGTTCACGGGCCGCTCCAACGTCGGCAAGTCGAGCCTCATCAACCTCCTCATGGGGCGGCGGGCCCTGGCCCGCGTGAGCGCCACGCCGGGCAAGACGCGCCAGCTGAACGTCTACCGCTGGGGCGCCGGCTGTTATCTCGTGGACCTGCCCGGCTACGGCTGGGCGCGGGCCGGCGCCGCCGAGCGCGCGGCCTGGCGCCGGCTCGTGACTGCCTATCTCGACCGCCGGGAGACGCTCGCCGGCGTGGTCTGGCTGCTGGACATCCGCCGCGCCCCGTCGCCGGAGGACGTCGAGGTGGGAGCCACACTCGCCCGGCGCGCCGTGCCCACGCTGGTGGCGCTCACCAAGGCGGACCACGTGCCGCGGACGCAGCGCCTGGTGCGCGCGGCGGCGATCGCCGGCGCCCTGGGGCTCGACCACGCCGAGTTCGTCGTGACCAGCGCGCGGACCCGGGAAGGAGCCGAGGATCTTCGTGACAGCGTCCTGGCGCATCTGGGCTGACGTCACGGCGCTCGCGGCGGCCGCGGCGCTCGCCCCCGCGGCGCTCCGGGCCCAGGACACCGACCTGCCGCCCGCCGGGTTCGGCACCCTGCGGCAGGACGACGTCGCCGTGCGGCTCGTCACCGACAACCTCATGGTGCGCGCACTCCCGCTCGACGAGCGCGTCATCCGCCTCCTGTCGCCGGACGCCTACAGCGCGCTCCACCAGCTCTACCAGAGCCGCGCCGGAGACGTCGTGGCGGCGGCACGCGCGGCGGGGCGCGACAGCGCCCTGGCGCTCATGGTCACCTTCTTCGCGCTGCAGCCACGAGTCAACTTCAATCCCGACCAGTTGTACGTCTCGAGCCAGAACAACTTCTTCCGCCCGATCGGCATCCTCCCGCTCACGCCGCGGTGGAGCGAGTACCGGATCAACCAGCGGCAGCAGGCCTCGGCGATCTACCTGTTCGACGCCGCGATCCCCGTGCTCCAGCCGTTCACGCTGTTCTACGGCGAGGTGAGCTCCGACGCCTGGGAAACCTCCATCAGCCTGCTGGCCGGGGAGCGCGCGCGTGTGCTCGCGCGCGCGGCCCAGCGCCCGCCGCGCTGACCGTGCACCTCCA
The DNA here is from genome assembly GCA_035542295.1 of Gemmatimonadales bacterium. Lineage (GTDB taxonomy): Bacteria > Gemmatimonadota > Gemmatimonadetes > Gemmatimonadales > JACORV01 > Fen-1245. The sequence goes on from DATKLR010000104.1 coordinate 3,234, forward strand.
GGCCGCACAGCTCGTGCTGCTCCTGGGCGGCGCCGGAGCGGTCGCAGTGGCCGCGGTTGCCCTGTGGCACGCCCGACGCACGCGCCGCGCCCTCTCCGACGCCGTCGCGGACCGCGACCGGGTGGCCGCCGAGCTGTCGCGGCGTCTCGGCGAGTTGTACTCCCTCCAGGAGCTCACGCACGTCCTTTCGTCCTCGCTCCTGTTCGACCAGGTGGCGGCGGACGTGGCGCGGTATGCGACGCAGTTCCTGGATGCCGCCGGCGGGGCGGTCGTGCTGGCGTCGGCGGAGGGCGAGCCCCCCCGCGTCGTCGCCGCCGAGGGGTCGCTGGCGCCGTTCCGCGGCCTCACCGTGGCGCTGGATCAGGGCGGCGTCGTCCTCGACGCCATCGCCCACGAGCGGGTCGAGCTGCGGACCGCCTCCGGGAAGGCGGGGCTGCGCCTGTTCGGCGCGGTGGATGCCCGCAGCGCGGCGGTCGCTCCGCTCAAGGCGCACGGCGTCACGGACGGAGCCGTCGTCGTCGTGGACAAGCGCGCGGACAGTTTCGTCATCGAGGACGCGCGCCTCCTCTCGACCGTGGCGGCCCACGCAGCGGTGGCGCTTGCCAACGCGCGCCTCTTCGATCTCGTCCGGCGCGGGAAGGAACAGTGGGAGGCCACCTTCGACGCCATCTCCGAGGGGATGGCGCTGGTGGACGACGGCGCGGTGATCCGCCGCGCCAATACGGCCTTCGCCGCGATCGTCGGGCGCCCGGTCACCGCCGTGGTCGGCGCGCACCTGTGCCACCTGTTGTTCGGGGAGCACCTTGCGCTCGCCCAGCTGATGCACGCGACCGCCGGCGGCGCTCAGCGCGCGCCGCTCGTGCGGCGCTCCGAATCGCTGGGCCGGGTCCTGCGCATCGTCGCCGCCTCGGTCGCGCGGGCGGTGGACGGCGCGTCGGCCGTCGTGGTCGTCGAGGACATCAGCGAACAGCAGATGCTCGAAGCCCAGCTCATTCAGAGCGAGAAGATGGCCGCGGTGGGGACGCTGGTTTCCGGCGTGGCCCACGAGCTGAACAACCCGCTCACCTCGATCGCCGGCCTGTCGGAGTTCCTGCTCGAGCAGCCGCCGGGAGCCGAGCTCGAGCGCCGGCACCTGCAGGTCATCAGCGAGGAGGCGGCGCGGGCCGGCCGGATCGTGCGCGACCTTCTGACCTTCTCGCGCAAGGGACCGGCCGAACGCGCCGCCGTCGACCTCGGCGACGTGGTGCAGCGTACCGTGCAGCTGATGGCGTACGAGATGAAGCACCGCGGGGTCACGGTCGTGACCCGCGTCGCCCCGGGGCTGCCGGCGGTCATGGGCGACCGCTACCAGCTGCAGCAGGTGGTCCTGAACCTCCTGAGCAACTCCGCCCACGTCTTGAGCACGCTGCCGCCCGGGAGGCCGCGGCAGGTGGAGGTCGCGGTCGCCGCTGAAGGCTCCCGGGTGGTCCTGCGCGTGATCGACACCGGGCCCGGCTTAACGCCGGAGGTGAAGGCGCAGATGTTCAGCCCGTTCTTCACGACCAAGGCGCCCGGCGAGGGCACGGGCCTCGGGCTGTTCGTCTCCTACGGCATCGCCGAGGCCCACCGCGGGACACTCACGGCGGAATCGCGCCCGGGCGAGGGCGCGACGCTGATCCTCAACCTCCCCGCCGCCGACGCCGCACCGGCTCCGCCGCCGGGCGCGGGCGTCAGCGCCGCGGCTCCCGCGGCGGCGGCGCGCCGCATCCTGGTCGTGGACGACGACCCCGCAGTGCGGCGCGTGGTCACGGCTCTCTTCTCCCGCGACGGGCACCGCGTCGACGCCACCGGGAGCGGCGCCGAGGCGCTGCGACTGGCGCGCGAGGCACGTTTCGATCTGATCGTGGCCGACCGCAGGGCCGCGGCAGACGGCGTGCCTCTTTCCTCCGCGCTGGCGCAGCTCCCGGGCGATCCCTCGCAACGACTGATCCTCTCGACATCGGACCCGCGCCGCGGCGACGAACGGCCCGACACGCGCGCGCCGCGGCTGCTCCGGAAGCCGTTCGACCTGCGCGATCTCAAGAAGGCGGCGGAGGAAGTGTTCGGACGGTCAGAGTAGTTCCCAGACGCCAAGTTGCCAGTGGTTATCGGGAGCAAGACCCAGTTGCCAGACCAGTGATCAGAGGCCCCGCCGCGCAGCCGCATCGGGGCCCGTTCCGTCTCTCGCATCTGATAGCCGGGAACCACTGGCAACTTGCCGTCTGGCAGCTCTCCTGACTTCTACATCACTCTCAGCACGTCTTCGACGCCCCCCGCGTCGCCCGTCCCGAACAGCTGCAGCGCGTCGGCGAGCGCCCGCCGTTCGCGCGGCCAGGCGAAGCGGCGCGCGGCATCGCCGGGGTCGAGCCACTCGCATCGGTCGTGCTCCCCTGACAGCGTGACCTGAGCGAGCGCGGGGACGAAGGCGCAGAAGACGGGGATCAGCGCGAGCACGTCGCGCGCATGCAGGTAGAACGTCTCGACCCGGCTCACGTTGTAGAGCCGCTCGGCCGCGAGCCCGGTCTCCTCCCGGAGCTCCCGCAGCGCCGCGGCGGCCGGAGCTTCGCCTGCGTCGATGTGGCCGTGCACCGTCTCCCAGGTGCCGGCGCACCGTTCTCCGGCGGCCCGCCGCAGCACGAGCACCTCGGGCGTCCCAGCCCCGGCCTTCATCCGCAGCACGTACACGTCCACGATCATCGTGCGGACGTCGGTCATTGCACGGCTCCGCTCCCACCGCCCCCGCCGCCCGCCGCCGGGATCCGGGGATCGCGCTCCGCGCCGGATGCCAGCGCGCGCGCGGCGGCCGCGTAGGCCGCCCGCGTGACCTGCCGCCCCTGCTCGCCGCGCACCCGGTCCAGATGCAGCGTGACCCGCGCCTCTACGGCGAACGCCTGCCAGAACTCGGGCGTCAGCGACACGTCGTAATCGCCGATCATCTGCCAGGCGGGCGGCGCCGCGTGGTACTCGAGCATCCCGCGGCCCGCCAGGTCGCACGCCGCCCGCACCAGCGCGCCCGCCACGGGTACGCTCGACTCCCCGAGGCCGCGCACCTGCTCGCGCGGACCGAGAGCGACGGCGAATGCTTCACCGAGCGCCCCAGCGGTGGCCACGACGACGCGGAACGCGTCGGGCAGGGCGGACGCCGACTCCCGTGTCACCGCCTCCACGTCGAGGTCGAAGCGCCCGTGCGAGGCCAGCAGCTCCAGCAGCTCGTCGAATCCGGCGATACCGGTCCGCGCGCTGGCCCGGCCCCGGCCGTCGAGGGCGAGCCTGACGACCACGGTCGTGGTGAGCGTCGAGCGGCGGACTTCGGCGGTGCGGCTCACCGCGCCGCCCCATGCCCGGCCCCGCGAAGGAGGCGGCTTCCGCGCCGCCCGCACCCAGGCCTGTCTCGCCTCAAAGTCACCGCGCGGACGGCGCGGCTACTCGGGGTTGGAGCGGCGCCGACCGAGCACCGCATCAAGGCGAGCCGAGAGGGCGCGGGCCCGGAAGGGCTTGGTGAGAAAGTCGTCCGCCCCCAGCTCGAACACACGCACCTCGTTGTCCTCATCCCCCTTCGCCGTCAGCACGACGACGGGGATCTCGGCGGTGGCGGGCCGCGAGCGCAGGTGCGACAGCACGCCGTACCCGTCGAGCCCGGGCAGGTTGAGGTCGAGGACGATGACGTCGGGCCCGGTCCGGTCCACCTGATCCAGGGCCTGCACGCCGTCCCGAGCCTCCGAGACGATGTACCCCTCGCGCTCGAGCAGGTCCTTCATCACCCGACGCAGCGAGTCCTCGTCGTCCACCAGCAGCACCTTGCGCTTGAGACGCGTGACCTTGGGCGACCCCGTGATGCTGTCCAGCAGCTCGAACGACGCGCCAGCGTGGGCCGTCGCCTCCGCCTTCTCCTCCGCCGCGGCGGCCGCCTGCGCGGACGTGGCCGACCCCGCGGAGGCCCGGGTCCCCGCCTTTCCCGCCGGCAGCTCCTGCTCCGCCCCCTCCTCGGCCGGCACGTCCACGACGCGCATCAGCTCGTCGAGGCTCGACTCGCCCCGGAGGATGTGCGCCACGCCGCTCTCCCAGAGGCTGCGCATGCCGGCCGCACGCGCCGCCTCAGCGATCTTGTCCGCAGTGGCGCCCGATCCGATGACGCGCTCAACCTCCGGTGTCACCGTGAGCACTTCGACGATCGAGAAGCGCCCGCGGTAGCCGGTCATGGCGCAGTCCGAGCACCCCACCGCCCGGTAGAGCGGGGTGCCCCGTGGGACCCACTTCGCGAGCTTCTCGGGCACGGTCTCGACCCAGACCTCCTTGCACGCCGGGCAGAGCTTGCGCATCAGCCGCTGCGCCAGGACGCCCCGAAGTGACGCCGCGATCTTGTAGGGCTCCACGCCCACGTCGACCAGCCGGGTGACGGCGTTCGCCGCGTCGTTGGTGTGGAGCGTCGAGAGCACCAGGTGGCCCGTCAGCGAGGCCTGCACCGCGATCATCGCCGTTTCCTTGTCGCGGATCTCGCCCACCAGCACCACGTCGGGGTCCTGGCGCAGGATCGACCGCAGTGCGCTGGCGAAGGTCAGCCCCGCCTTCTCGTGCACCTGCACCTGCACGATGCCTTGGAGCCGGTACTCGACCGGGTCCTCCACGGTCACGATGTTCGTCTTGCCCGTCTGGATGCTGCGGATCGCGGAATAGAGGGTGGTCGTCTTGCCCGAGCCGGTGGGCCCGGTCACCAGGATGATCCCCTCGTGGTGCGTCAGCAGCGCCTTGAACGCGGAATGCTCGTCCGGGTTCAGCCCGAGGGCGTCGAGCGAGATCACCGTCGCGCGCGAGTCCAGGATGCGGATGACGACCTTCTCGCCCATCGAGGCCGGCAGTGTGGACACGCGCAGGTCCACCGGCACCCCGTTCACCGCCACGCGCGCCCGCCCGTCCTGCGGCCGCAAGCGGTCCGCGATGTCCAGGCTCGAGATGATCTTGATGCGCGAGACCAGCGGGAACCCGGCCGCGCGCGGCACCTTCATCATCTGCCGCAACACACCGTCGATGCGGTACCGGACGGCGAACCCGCCCTCCTCCGGCTCGATGTGGATGTCGCTCGCCCGCGCGAGAATGCCCTCGGAGAGGATCAGGTCGACCAGCCGGACCACCGGCCGCTGTGACGCCTCCTCGGCGCTGACCTGGAACTCGTCCGCCGGCGCCACCTCCTCGAGCTGCTGGACCTCGCTCGAGGACTCCATCCCCTCCAGCAGCTTCTCGACGACGTTCACCGGCCGGAAGATCTCGTCCGTCAACGAGGCGATCTTGGACGGCGACAGCAGCTGCATCCGCACCTCGCGCCCGGATGCGAACGCGAGCCCCTTCTCGGCGTCGATGTCGAACGGATTGGCCGTGGCGATCTCCAGCACGGAATCGGTCACGCGCAGAGGCACCACGTGGTAGCGGCGGGCGACGGCTTCCGGAATGACCTCCTTGACCTTCGCCTCCGGCTTGGGCGATTCCGCCATCGGGATCCGGCACCGCTTGGAGAGGACCGCCAGGATCTGATCGTCGGTTGCGTAGTTCTTCGAGGTGACCAGGTCCCACAGCGTCGCCGTGGGTTCCGCCGACGCGCGCAGCGCCGCGACCGCCTCGGCCGTGATCATCGCCGAGATCGTCGGGACCAACCACTCATCGGGGAAGACCCGTTCAGCCACTCGGAAGTGCCCCCGCTAACTCGGGTTCGCCGGAACCATCACTCCAACCCCGCCGCCCCGTAATATGCCGACCGGTCGTGGGGCTGGCAACGCGCATCCAAGTCGAGAGATGAGAGCGACTTAGAGGATCTCCCAGAAATCCCTGGTGACGTCGAGCGAGGCGCCGAACCTGCCCGTCCTCAGAGCGCAGCCGACGTCCAGCCGTAGCAGGTCGTGCAGCCAGCCGAGCCCGAGGCCAACGACGGGCCGGATGCCCCGGGAGGCAGCGCCGAGCGCGGGCAGGATGGTCCCGCCCGTCCAGCCGGTCGCCACGAAGGGGATCAGGGTGGCGGTGGATCCGGTGCCGGCGTACGACCCGAGCGACAGTTCAGGGACGGCGACGGGGAAGCGGAGCTCGAGCTCGGCCCAGGCCTCCTGCCGTCCGACATAGGACCGGAACCCTTCTCCCAGGAGCGTGCCCCTTCCGCCGAGCACGAAGGCCCGGTGATCCGGAAGGCCCGCGCTGCCGGCGCCGCCGCTGGCGCGCGCGACCAGCCATCCGCTGCCGACGGGGACCTGCCAGCGCAGATCGCCGTAGGCGCGCAGGTAGGTGTGGTCGAGCCCGCCCTCAAGCTCCACCCTCCCCGAGAAGCTGCGCACCGTCGTGAACGCCGGCGGGAGGCGGCGCAGCGAAAGACGGAGCGTGCTCCAGCTCCCCGGCGTCACGCCCGGGTTGGGTCGCGAGAACGTGCCCCGCGCCCAGTGCGCATGGACAGCGAGGGAATCGATCCGCTCCCACCCGGCCGCGACGGTGAAGCTCGTGCGACCGCCCAGGGCGAGCGCGGCGCTTCCCTCGCCGCCGGCGGCCAGGTAGTAGTCGCCGTAGTCCGTGCCGGCTTCCTGGGCGAGCAGCGAGTTCACGACGCCCGAGATCACCGGCTCGTCACCGAGATCGCGGACCGCACGCGCGGCGGCGAGCCGCCACGTCCAGGCGCCGCGCCGGACCGACAGGTCCGCGCCTCCCGTCACCAGGGTGGTGGCGGTCGCCGTCCCGACCCTGAGCCGCAGGACGCTGGCGTCGTTCCCCGAGCGGAACGTGGACCCGAGCCCCAGCGCCAGTCCCTCGACCCGGTCGAAATGCGCGAAGTCCGAAACGGACGAACCGCCGACCTGCGCCCGGCGGAGACCCTCGAGCACGTGCCCCGCGGCGACCTCCCGGACCTGCGCGCGCACGGCGGCGAAGTCCTCGAGGCGCGCCGGCTCGGCGAACTCCTTGATCGCCGCCCCGAGCGAATCGGTCCACGGGAACGAGTCGCGCACCGCCGTCGGCGCGGCGACGATCTCGGGTCCCCGCAACGAGGCGAACACGCTGTCGAGGTTCTCGTTCAGCCGGTAGGTGTCGATCTCCCAGCGCCCCTGGATGATCCCGCGCACCGGGAAGTCGAGCCAGGTGGCGCGGCGGCGGATCGCGATCTCCTGCCGGTAGGGCAGCCAGTACCGGCCCTCCATGAGGCTGTTCTCGATCGCCACCGTGATGTCCTCGAGCTGATCGTCGAGGTAGGCCGGCCGCGTGAACTGGAACGCCATCCGGACCAGGTCGGCGGTCTGGACGTCGAGGAAGATGGAGCCGACGATCCGGGGCGCGGTGTAGTCGCGCGGCCGCACCGCCACCTCGTAGACCATGATGTCGCGGTCGGGGAGATGAATCGTGGTCGAGTCCTGGAGCGCGTATTGGTAGAGGCTGGGGCCGATACGCGCCAGCGGGTGCGGTACGTCCCGCACTTCGTCACCTTCGCCGAGCCTGATGCGGTCCGGGAAGTTGTTGAGCGCGATGCCGAGGTGGTCCCGGTGGTAGGAGATGTCGGTCGGCAGATCCATCCGGTTGCGCCAGCCGATGATCCGCTGCTTGCTCTGCTCCGGCGCCTTCCAGTAGACTTGCAGCTCGAGCTGATCCGCCTTGATGAGGCGCGGCGGCTCCGACAGCCCTTCGCCGATCTGTCCGAGGAAGAAGACGAAACCGTGGGCGCGCGCGCTGAAGCTCTTGAGTCCGGTATCGGCCAGGGCGGCGGTGCGGCGTGCGATGGCGCGCGCGATCAGCGTGCGCACCTGGGGTGAATCCCAGTCCTGGGCGACGGCGGGGCGCGGCGCGGCGACGACAGCGAGCAGCGGCAGGGCGGCGAGCCACGGAGGGATGCGGTGCGACATGCCCCGGCAATATCGCGGCCGGTGACGGGCCGAACAAGCACGAGCGGCCGGTGAGCGCGGGCCCGTCGGAGCGGCGGGCGTTCGTCGCGCGCGCGGCGGCCGGCGGCGTCGTCCCGGTGGTGCACGAGTGCCTGCTCGACGCCGACCAGCCGGTCGCGGTTCTCCGCAAAGTGGCGCGAGCGCCCTTCGCGTTCCTGCTCGAATCGGCGGTCGGCGGCGAGCGCTGGGCCCGGTACACCTTCGTCGGCACCGAGCCGCGCGAGGCGTGGCGCTACCGCGGCGGCGCCGTGTCCCGGTGGACGCCCGACGGCGGCTGGGCCGACGCGGGCTCGAGCGACGATCCCATGGGGCACCTCGCCCGGCAGCTGCCTCCGCTCGCTGCCGCAGCCGCGCCGGACCTCCCGCGCTTCTTCGGCGGCGCGGTGGGATTCTTCGGATACGACGTCGTGCGCACGCTGGAGCGGCTCCCGTCGCCGCCGCGGGACGACCTCGGTCTTCCGGACGGCGTGTTCATGGTCGCCGACGCCGTCGTGGTCCTCGACAACCTCTACAATCGTGCGCGCATCGTCGTGAGCGTCGCCGTCCCGCCCGGCGCGTCCGAGCCGGAGCGCGCCGCGCTCTACGACCGCGCCCGGGAGCGCATCGCCGCGCTCCTGGAGCGCCTCAGGCGGCCCTCGGATCTCGAGCCGCTCCAGCTCGACCACTCGCTGCCGCCGGCGGCGGCCACGAGCCCCTATCCGCCCGACGCCTACAGGCGCGGCGTCGAGCGGATCCGCGACTACATCGCCGCGGGCGACATCTTCCAGGCGGTGCTGGCGCGCCGGCTCGACGTCGCGGGGCGTGTGGATCCGCTGCGTCTCTACCGCTACCTCCGCGCGCTGAACCCCGCCCCTTACCTGTTCTATCTCGCGCTGGACGATTTCGCGCTGGTGGGGAGCTCCCCCGAGGTCCTGGTGCGTGTCGAGGAAGACGAGGTCACGGTGCGGCCGATCGCCGGAACCCGTCCGCGCGGCGCCGACCCCGACGCCGACGCCGCCCTTGCGTCGGAGCTGGCGGCCGACCCGAAGGAGCGCGCGGAGCACATGATGCTGGTGGACCTGGGGCGCAACGACGTCGGGCGGGTGGCCCGCTACGGCTCCGTGCGGGTCGTGGAGCTGCTCGGCCTCGAGCGGTACGCCCACGTGCAGCACCTGGTCTCCGAGGTGCGCGGGCGCCTCGCCGACGGGCGCGACGCGATGGACGCGCTCAAGGCCTGTTTCCCCGCCGGCACGGTGTCCGGCGCGCCCAAGGTCCGCGCGATGGAGATCCTGGACGAGCTCGAGCCCACCCGGCGGGGCCCGTACGCCGGCGCGGTGGGCTACGTGGGGTGGGGCGCCCGCAACCTGGATACCGCCATCGCCATCCGCACCTGCGTCGTCCTGGGCGACCGCGTGGCGATCCAGGCGGGCGCCGGCATCGTCGCGGACTCCGATCCGGCGCGCGAGCTGGCGGAGGTGGAAGCCAAGGCCCGGGCGGCACTTCGGGCCATCGCGCTGGCCCGCGGCGGCGTGTAGCTTCACGTGCTGGCGTCCCCGCGGCGGGGGGCGCCATATTTCCGCGTCCGAGGAGTCACACCGCAGATGGCCGAAGCATACAAGCTGGTCAGCACCGCGGGCGATCAGTCCATCGACGTGAAGCCGGGTGTCACGCTGGTCGTCGGCCGCGCCGTGAACAGCGACATCCCGATCTACGAGCCGACGATCTCGCGCCAGCACGCCCAGCTGACGGCCGAGGACGGCGGCGTACGCGTCAAGGACCTCGGCTCCGCCAACGGCACCTTCCTCAACGGCAGCAGGATCAGCGACGCCAAGGCCGCGCCCAACGACGTCGTCACCTTCGGCAAGGTCGCCTTCTACGTGAAGGAGGCCGCGAAGCCCACGACCGCCAAGCCCCAGGCCGAGGCGGGCTTCGCCGCGCCGAAGCCGGCGGGGGCGACGATCGTCCGCCAGCTCCCGGTGCGCGAGTCGGGGAGCGCGATCCAGAGCCCGCTGAAGCGGCTCTCCGCCTCGACCCTCCCCGTCGCCGAGGAGGGCGTGCCCGAGCCCGTCACGTCGGCGCGCAGCGCGAAGAAACTCGAGCTGCTGCTGGAGATCTCCAAGCAGCTCTCGCGCCAGCTCGAGGTGGACAAGCTGCTCGAGTCGGTGGTGGACTTCACCTTCCAGGTAATGGACGTGGATCGCTGCTCGATCCTGCTGTGCGATGCCACGTCCGGCGACCTCGTGCCGCGGATCTCGAAGAGCCGCCTCGGCGAGGGCTCCGCCTCGGCGCGCCACGTGCCGCAGTCGATTGCGCGCAAGGCCGTGGCCGAGCGGGTGGCCATCCTCACCGACAACGCCGCCGAGGACGAGCGCTTCAAGGGCAAGTCCATCCTGCTCCAGAGCGTCCGCTCCGCCATGGGCGCGCCGCTGATGTCGTCCGAGGGCGCCGTGCTCGGCCTGATCTACGTGGACAACCTCACGGCCACGCACGCCTTCACCGACGAGGACCTCGAGTTCCTCATCGCCTTCTCGGGCGTGGCGTCCGTGGCCATCGAGAACAGCTCGCTCTCCGACCGCATCCGCCATGAGGCGCTCGTGCTGTCGAATTTCCAGCGGTACTTCTCCCCCGACCTGGCCAAGCAGATCGCGGGCCATGGGGAGGAGATGAAGCTGGACATGGGGAGCAAACGGGAAGTCGTAATCATGTTCACCGACATCCGCGGCTTCACCTCCATGTCGGAGAAGATGGCGCCCGACGACGTCGCGCACCTGCTGCGCGAATACTTCACCGAGATGGTCGAGATCGTGTTCCGCCACGGCGGGACGCTCGACAAGTTCATCGGCGACGCGATCATGGCGCTGTGGGGGGCGCCGCTCTCGACGGAGGACGACGCCGACAAGGCGATGGCGGCGGCCATCGACATGCAGCGGGCCCTGGTGGAGCTCAACCAGCACTGGGAAGAGAGCGGGAAGCCGCACATCAACATCGGCATCGGCATCAATTTCGGCGAGGTGTTCGCGGGGAACATCGGCAGCGAGCAGCGGCTCGAGTACACCGTCCTCGGCGACGCGGTGAATACCGCCTCCCGCCTCTGCTCCAAGGCCGCCAAGGGCGAGATCATGATTTCCGAGCCGTTCTACAAGCGGCTGAAGCAGGCGCCGAACGTGGAGGCCCGCGAGCCGATTCCCCTCAAGGGCAAGTCGAAGCCGGTCGCCAACTACCTCGCCAAGTACTGATTGGGCGCTCCGGCGCTTCCCCCCGACTTCGAAACCTGGACCTTCGCGGGCGGCTCGAGTGCCGCGCGCCGTGACGTCGCCGGCGCCGTACGCGAGGCGCTGGCCGCCGCCGGCTCGCTGTATCGGTGGGCCGCCGCGCAGCCCGGGCGGCGGGAGTTCACCGGGCGCGGAGCGGCGTTCGGCGTCACCCTCGGCGCCCAGAGCGTGGTCGTGCGCCACGCGCGGCACGGCGGCTTGCTGGCGCCGCTGCTGGGCGACCGGTTCTGGGGCGAGCCCCGCTTCTACCGGGAGGCGGCGCTGTCGCGGACGCTGGCCCGGGAGCGGGTGCGCACGCCCGCGGTGCTCGCCGGCGTGTGCTACCGCCTCGGCCCCTGCCATCGAGCCGACGTCGTGACCGCGGCCGTCGACGGCGCCGACCTGGTGGAGCTCTTCTACGGCGCGGCGCCCCCCTCGGGTGCGGCGCGCGCCGCGGTGCTCGGCGCGGTCGGCGCCCTGGTGCGCCGCCTGCACGACGCCGGCTTCGTCCATCCCGATCTCCAGCTCAGGAACCTGCTGGTCCGCGGCGCCGGCGAAGCGCGGCCCGAGGCGTGGCTCCTCGACGTGGACACCTGCCGCCCCATGCGCGCCGACGGCGATGCGGAGCGCTCGCGCAACCTCGACCGCCTGTACCGGTCGTGGGCGAAGTGGAACCGCCTCCGCGGCGAGCGCCTCGACGCCCGCGACCGCGCCGTGTTCAGCGCGGCGTACCTGGAGGGCGCGCCGTGAGCCGCCTCAAGCCGTGGACCGGCGGGCGCCTCGGGATCGTGATGATGAGCGCCCTCGGCGACGCCGTGCACGTGCTCCCGCTCCTCGACGCGTTGAAGCGCCACGCCCCCTCCACGCACGTCACCTGGGTCCTCCAGCCGGGCCCGGCGCTGATGGTGCAGGGCCATCCGCACGTGGACGACGTGGTGATCTTCCAGCGCGCCCGGGGGCTCCGCGCCTACGCCGATGCGGGGCGCGAGCTCCACAGCCGGCCGTTCGACCTGGTGATGGACCTCCAGGTCTACTTCAAGGCGGGGCTCGTCACCTGGCTGTGCCGCGCCCCGGTCAAGCTCGGGTTCGACTGGGCCCGCGCCCGCGACGCGAACTGGCTCTTCACGACCCACCGCATCCCGCCGCACGCCGAGCAGCACGTCCAGGACCAGTACTTCGAGTTCCTCGACGCCATGGGCGTGCCCCACGGTGAGCCGCAGTGGCACCTGGCGCCGAGCGCTGCCGAACGCGCCGCCGCCAAGCAGCTGCTGGGCGGCCCGGGCGAAGGCCCGCTGGTGGGGATGGTCGTCGCCTCCAGCAAAGCGGAAAAGAACTGGATGCCGGAGCGCTACGCCGCGCTGGCGGGCACCCTGGTGAGCGAGGCGGGCGCGCGCTGCGTGCTGCTCGGCGGCACGTCCGCGATCGAGCGGAACGCGGCGGCGCGGATCCTGTCGGCGGCGCCCGGAACGGCGATCGACGCGCTCGGCCGCGGCCTCCGCACGCTGCTCGGGCTCATCGACGCGTGCGACGTGCTCGTCTCGCCGGACACCGGGCCGCTGCACATGGCGGTGGCGATGAACGTGCCGGCAGTCGGCCTTTACGGGTACAACAACCCCAAGCGGGTGGGACCGTACCGGCGGTTCACGGATCTGCTGGTGGACGCCTACGGCGATCCGGGCGAGGACTATCCCATCTCGATGGAGCACCGCCTGGGCCGGATGGCTCGCATCCAGACTGCGGACGTGCTCGCGAAGGTGCGCGAGGCGCTCGCCCGCTATGCGCCGAGGCCGCCCTGGAGGCGTAATCGCACTGCGTGACTCAGGCCGTGCGCGGGCGCACGGCGGCGAAGCGGTACTCCAGGCCGAGCGGCCGGAGCAGGTCCACGAAGAGCCCCAGCCCCAGCCCCATCACGGTGAAGTAGTCACCCTCGATGCGCTCGACCAGGACGGCGCCGTACCCCTGGATCCCGTATGCGCCCGCCTTGTCGAGCGGCTCCCCGGTGGCGACGTAGGCGTCGATCATCCCGTCGTCGAGGGGTCGCACGTGTACGACCGTGCGATTCGTCCCGGACGCCATCTTCCCCCGCCAGGCGACCGCCACCGCCGTGAACACTTCGTGCCCCTGGCCGGCCAGGCGCCGCAGCATCGTCCTGGCCTCGCCCGCGTCGCGCGGCTTGCCCAGGATCTCGCCGCCGATCACCACGATCGTGTCGGCGCCGACGACCAGGGCCTCGGGGCGCGCGACCGCCGCCGCCTTCTCGCGCGCCAGCCGCTCGGCGTGCACGGCCGGCGCCTCGCCGTTGCGCCACGTCTCGTCGATGTCCGCGGGGACGGCCTCGAAGCCGAGGCCCAGCAGCGCGAGCAGCTGCCTCCGCCTGGGGGACGACGAGGCCAGCACGATCGGGACGTTCACGCGCGCTCGATCACCAGCGTCACCGGCCCGTCGTTCACCAGCTCGACCTCCATCGCCGCGCCGAATCTGCCGGTCTCCACGGGCACGCGCCGCTGCCGGAGCAGCTCCACGAACCGGCCGTACAGCCCCTCGGCGATCGCCGGCGGCGCCGCGCCGGTGAACGAGGGGCGCCGGCCCTTGGCGGCGTCACCGTAGAGGGTGAACTGGGAGATCGCGAGCACCGCGCCGCCCACGTCGGCCAGCGGAAGGTTCATCTTCCCGTCGCGGTCGGCGAAGACCCGGAGGCCCGCGATCTTCTCCGCCATCCAGGAGAGCGCCGCCTCGCCGTCCGCGGGCGCGAAGCCCGCCAGAACCACGAAGCCGCGCCCGATCGCCCCGACGGTCTGACCGTCCACGCGAACGGCGGCGCGGCTCACGCGCTGCAGCACGACCCGCATGCTTACTCCACCGTCACGCTCTTCGCCAGGTTGCGTGGCTGGTCCACGTTGCACCCGCGGCGCACCGCGACGTGATAGGCCAGCAGCTGCAGCGGCACGGACGTGAGGATCGGCGTCAGCATGTCGAGCGTCTCGGGGATCGCGATCGCGTGGTCCACCAGCGCGGTGATCTCCCTGTCCCCCTCCGTCACCACCGCGATGACCCGGCCGCCCCGGGCCCGCACTTCCTCGATGTTGGACATGATCTTCGTGTGCACCGCGTCCCGCGGCGCCACGAACACCACCGGCATCAGCTCGTCGATCAGGGCGATCGGCCCGTGCTTCATCTCCGCCGCGGGATAGCCCTCGGCGTGGATGTACGAGATCTCCTTGAGCTTCAGCGCGCCCTCGAGCGCCACCGGGAAGTTGTAGCCGCGCCCCAGGTACAACACGTTCGAGGCGCGGGTGTACCGCTCCGCCAGCTCCTCGATCAGCGGGCGCTTGGCGAGCACCGCCTCCAGCTGCTCCGGCAGCTTGCGCAGCGCGCGGACGATCTCGCGGCCCTGGAGGATCGAGAGCGACCGCAGCCGTCCCAGGTGAAGCGTGAACAGGGCCAGCGCCGCGATCTGGCTGGTGAACGCCTTGGTGGACGCGACGCCGATCTCGGGACCGGCGTGCAGGAAGATGCCGCCGTCCACCTCGCGGGCGATGCTGCTGCCGACCACGTTCACGATCCCCAGCGTCCGCGCGCCCCGCCGCTTCGCTTCGCGCAGCGCGGCCAGCGTATCGGCCGTCTCGCCCGACTGCGAAATGACGATCACCAGCGTGCGCTCGTCCACCAGCGGGTTCCGGTAGCGGAACTCCGAGGCGTATTCGACCTCCGCGGGGAGCCGCGCCAGCTCCTCCAGCATGTACTCCCCCACCAGCGCCGCGTGCCACGACGTGCCGCAGGCCGTGAGCACCACGCGGTCCACCTTCAGCAGGTCCTCGTCGCTCAGGTTGAGCCCGCCCAGCCGCGCGGTGCCCTCTTCCTCGAGCAGGCGCCCGCGCAGCGTATTCCTGATGCTCTCCGGCTGCTCGCAGATCTCCTTGAGCATGAAGTGCGGGAAGCCGCCGCGCTCGATCGTCGCGAGGTCCCAGTCGATCTGGCTCACCGCCTTGGAGAGCGTCACGGCGTGGCGATCCTTCACCTGATAGCCGGACGGGGTCACGACGGCCAGGTTGCCCTCGTCGAGGTAGACCACCGACCGCGTGTACGCGAGCACCGCGGACGGGTCCGAGGCCACGAAGTTCTCGCCGGTGCCGATGCCGATCAGCAGCGGGCTCCCGCTCCGCGCCGCGACCATCGTGTCGGGTTCCTTCACCGCCAGCACCACGATCCCGTAGGCGCCCTCGACCTCCTGTAACGCCGCAGCCACCGCCTGCTCCAGGGAGCCCTGGTAGAACTGCTCGATCAGGTGGGCCAGCACTTCGGTGTCCGTGTCGGACACGAATCGGTGCCCCTTGGAGACGAGCATCTGTCGCAGGGCGGCGTGGTTCTCGATGATCCCGTTGTGCACCACGGCGATGTTGCCCGCGCAATCGCTGTGCGGGTGCGCGTTCTTGCTGGTCGGCGCGCCGTGTGTGGCCCAGCGGGTGTGCGCCATGCCCGTCGTCGCACCCTGCAGGTCGCGGCCGAGCTGCGCCTCGAGCGCGGCGATCTTGCCCGCCGCCTTCCGGATGACGAGCTGGCCGTCGGCGATGACCGCGATGCCGGCCGAATCGTAGCCGCGATACTCGAGGCGCTTGAGCCCGTCCATCAGCACGGGGACCGCCTTCCGCGGCCCCACGTATCCCACGATGCCGCACATCCCTACCTCCCTCGCTCGGACAGCGCGGCGCGGCCGCGCTCGATCAGCTCCGCCGCCTCATCTCGGCTCGGTGCCTCGGCGATGATCCGCACGACCGGCTCGGTGCCGGACGGCCTCAGATGCACCCAGCGGTCCGCCAGGGCAAGCCTCAGCCCGTCCTGGCGGTCCTCCGACGCGCCGCGCACCGCGGCGGTCAGGGCGGCGTAGGCGGACTCGAGCGAGCCCGCGGGCCGCGGGAGCTTGGCTTTAAGAATAGCGTAGCGCGGCGCCGCGTCCACGATCGCCGATACGGGCGACCCCTGCGCCGCCAGCAGCGCCAGCGCGAGCGTGGCCGCCACCGGGGCGTCCCGCCCGAGGTGCACTTCCGGCAGAATCACGCCGCCGTTCCCCTCCCCGCCGATCACCGCGCCGGTCGCCGCCATCCGCTCCACCACGTTGGCCTCGCCCACCGGCGCGCGCTCGACCGTCACCCCGAACGCGCGCGCCGCGTCGTCCACCACGAGGCTGGTGGAGAGGTTCGTCACCACCGGGCCTTCCCGGTGTGCGAGCACGGCGCGCACGGCGAAGGCGAGCGTGTAGTCCTCGCCGATGGGCCGGCCGGTCTCGTCCACCAGCGCCAGCCGGTCCACGTCCGGGTCCACCGCGAGCCCCACGTCGCTCCCGGTCCGCCGCACCAGCTCCCCCAGCTCGCCGAGGTGCTCCGGGATCGGCTCCGGCTCGCGCGGGAAGCGGCCGTCGGGCTCGAGCTGGATGCCGTGCACCTCGCACCCCAGCGCTCCCAGCAGGGCGGGCATGATCGTCGCCCCGGCGCCGCGCACGCAGTCCAGCGCCACGCGGAACCGCCGCCGCCGCACCGCCGGCAGGTCGAGCCACGAGAGACCGAGCACGCGGTCCAGGTGCGCCCGCACGGCGCCGTCATCGCGGCGCTCGCCGCCGGCGCGCGCGCCGGCGACCGGCCGGTCCGCGTCCACCAGCGCGAAGAACGCCTCCACGTCCGCCTTCCCCAGAAAGCGGCCGCCCTTGCCGATGAACTTCAGCGCGTTCCACTCCACGGGGTTGTGGCTCGCCGTCACCACGATCCCGCCGTCCAGCTGCATCAGCTCGACGGCGAGCTGGGCGGTGGGCGTCGGCACCATTCCCAGATCGACGACGTCGACCCCGGCCCGCCTGAGCCCCGCGGACGCCGCAGCCACGAAGGCCGGGCCCGACTGGCGGGAGTCGCGAGCCAGGGCGACCGTGCGACCGCCGCGCGCGGCGAGGAAGGCGCCGAACGCCGCGCCATAACGCTCCACCACGGCCGGCACCAGATCCGCCCCCACGATGCCGCGGAGGCCGGAGACCGAGCGCATCAAGGTGGAGGTCAGCGAGAGAGCGCGGCCATCGCCGCGTCGTGGAGCGCGCCAAGCGCCTCGCGGCCGCTGGCGGCCGACCGGCAGACCAGCCCCTCGGCGGCCCGCAGGCGCTCCAGGATGCTGCGGAGATGCGGCTCGTCGTCCACGACGAGGCAACGCAACGGCTTGGCATCTGTCACGTCGCCTAGCCTAGAACGGGCCCCGCCGGGTGTCAACCCGCACCCGGCACGCGGAAACCGCGCGGCGGCGCGACAATCTCGGCGCGGCGCGGACTCACTGCCGGGCACAGGATCGCGCGCGGACGGCGCGAAGAACGCTCCCGTCGCGCTGGGATGACGCCTCCGGCGCGCTTGCTGGCTCCGCGGGGCGGGTGTAAGGTTCGCCGCAACCACCCGTTCGGGCACTCGATGACACGCATCCGGCAAGAGGACACGCTCCACGGACTGGGCACCCGCGCCGTCCACGCCGGACAGGAGCCGGAGCCGCTCGCCGGCGCCGTGACCATGCCGATCTTCCAGACCTCCACGTACGTGCAGGAGGCGCTCGGCAAGCACAAGGGGCACGAATACGCCCGGGTCAGCAATCCGACCCGCGACGCGCTGGAGCGGAACGTGGCCGCGCTCGAGGGCGGCACGCACGGCTTCGCGTTCGCCTCCGGGATGGCCGCGATCGACTCGGTCCTCTCGCTCCTCGCCTCCGGCGACCACGTGGTATGCGGCGAGAACGTGTACGGCGGCACCCACCGCCTCATGGAGCAGCTGCGCTCGCGCCTGGGGCTCACCTTCAGCTTCGTCGACACCAGCGACGTCGCGACCGTGGAGCGGGCGATCACCCCGGCGACGAAGCTCCTGTTCGTCGAGACGCCCACCAACCCGATGATGCGCCTGGCCGATCTCGGCGCGCTGGGGTCGCTGGCGGCTGCGCGCAAGCTGCTGTTCGCGGTGGACAACACTTTCGCGACACCGGTCTTCCAGCGCCCGTTCGAATTCGGCGCCGACATCGTCGTCCACTCCACGACCAAGTACCTGAACGGGCACTCCGATATGGTCGGCGGGATGGTGGTCACGCCGCGCGACGACCTCGCCGAGACGTTCGCGTTCCTTCAGAAGGCGGTGGGCGCCGTCCCGGGCCCGTTCGACTGCTGGCTGGTGCTGCGCGGCACCAAGACGCTCACCCTCCGGATGCGCCAGCACGATCAGAACGGCCGGCGGATCGCGGCGTGGCTGGCGAAGGACCAGCGGGTCAAGGCGGTGTACTACCCCGGCCTCCCGTCGCACCCCCAGCACGAGCTCGCGTGCCGCCAGATGTCGGGCTTTGGCGGGATGATCTCGTTCGAGACCGGCTCGCTGGAGCGCGCGCGGCGAATCGTCGAGCGCACCAGGATCTTCGCGCTGGCCGAGTCGCTGGGCGGCGTCGAGAGCCTGATCGGCCACCCGGCGACGATGACGCACGCCGCCGTCCCGAAGGCGATGCGGGAGCGCATGGGGCTCACCGACGGGCTGGTCCGGCTCTCGGTGGGGATCGAGGACGCAGACGACCTCATCCGGGACCTCGACCAGGCGCTGGCAGGCTAGATTCCGGGGACTGAAACGCCGCCCCGGCGCGCGCGTAGGGGAGGTCGGACCTCCAGGGAGGAAGCATGACGGACGCCAACACCAGCCTGCCCTCGCGCCGCCCCCGCACCGTGCTGGCGCAGATCTCCCCGCGCGCCTGGGAGCACGTGAGCGACCGCGCCGCGCTGAACACCCTGCGCAGCATCCCCGGCTTCGACGAGGTCGTCCGCAAGATCTACGGGTTCTTCGGCGAGCGCGGCGTGCGCCTGCTCTTCCAGGCCAACGCCGTGCGTGTCGGAAGCAGCCAGTTCCCCCGCGTGCACGCCGCCTTCATCGACGTGTGCGCCACCATGGACTGGGAGCCGCGGCCCGACCTCTTCATCTCCCAGACGCCGCTGGTCAACGCCGGCGCGTTCGGGATGGACCGCCCGTTCATCGTCCTCAACTCGGGCGCGCTCGCCCTGCTGGACGACGAAGAGCTGCACACGATCCTCGGCCACGAGCTGGGGCACGTCATCAGCGGCCACGCGCTCTATCGCACGATCCTCTTCATCATCCTCGAGTTCGGCTTCCGGAACCTGCCGTTCCTCGCCGGCATCGCGCTCCTGCCGATCCAGTTCGCGCTGCTCGAGTGGTACCGGAAGAGTGAACTGTCGAGCGACCGCGCCGGGCTCTTGGCCAGCCAGGACCCGATCGCTTCGATGCGGATGTTCATGAAGCTGGCCGGCGGCGGGAAGGTCGAGGAGATGAACCTCGATGCCTTCATGGCGCAGGCGAAGGAATATGAGGAAGGCACGGATGCGATGGACGTCATCTACAAGGTGCTCAACACCCTCGGGATGACGCACCCGTTCCACACCCTTCGCGCTGCGGAGCTGCAGCGCTGGGTCGCGGGCGGCGAGTATGATCGCATCCTCCGCGGCGAGTATCCGCGCCGCGGCACCGAGGACGAGCGGCGCCCGCTCGCGCACGACATCGGCGAGGCGTCGCAGTACTATGCCGAACAGGCGAAGGGCGCGGTGGACAGCGTGGCCGAGGTCGCGAAGAAGGCGCGCGACGCGTTCACGGCCGCGTTCCGGGGGCCGTCAAACAAGTGAGGATTCTGGTGGTCGGCGGCGGCGGACGCGAGCATGCCCTGCTCTGGGCGCTCGGCCGCGACGCTCCGCAGGCGACGCTCTTCTGCCTCCCCGGGAACGCCGGCACAGCCGGCCTCGCCACCAACCTCCCCGGCAAGTCCACCGACGTGGACCATGTCTCCCGGACGGCGCGCGAGCAGAGAATCGACCTGGTCGTGGTCGGCCCGGAGGCGCCGCTCGCCGGCGGCCTCGTGGACCGGCTCGCCAAAGACGGCATCCCCGTCTTCGGCCCCACTGCCGCCGCCGCCCGCATCGAGTCGTCCAAGGCCTTCGCCAAGCAGCTCATGACCCGGCAGGGCGTCCCCACCGCCCGCTTCAAGACGTTCACTGATTTCGACGCCGCCTCCCGCTACATCGCCCGGCACGACGAGCCGTTGGTGGTGAAGGCCTCCGGCCTCGCCGCCGGCAAGGGCGCCGTCGTCTGCCGTACCCGCGCGGAGGCCGCCGCCGCCGCCGCCCGGATGCTCAAGGAGGCATCGCTCGGCGCCGCCGGCTCCGAGATCCTCGTCGAGGAGCACCTCGATGGGGAGGAGCTGTCGGTCCTCGCGATCACGGACGGAGAGCACTTCGCCGTGCTGCCGCCCGCCCAGGATCACAAGCGGCTCCGCGAAGGCGACCACGGGCCCAACACGGGGGGGATGGGAGCATATTGCCCCGTCGGCATCGCCTCGGACACCCTGCTCGCCAGGGTCGCCGAAGAGGTCTTCACCCCCATCCTGAACGGGCTGCGCGACGGCGGAGCACCGTATCGGGGCGTGCTTTACGCTGGCCTGATGGTACGGAAGGACGGATCGCCGACCGTCATCGAGTTCAACTGCCGGTTCGGTGATCCCGAGGCACAGGCAATCCTCCCGACGCTGCCAGGTGGCGTCCTTCCCGTGCTCCGGCTCATCGCCGAGGGGGGATGGATGCCACCGGGGCACACGCTCGGGGATGCACGGCATGTGGCCCTGACCACTGTGTTGGCCGCCCCGGGGTATCCGGACGCCCCCAAGCTGGGCGCCGCGGTCTCGATTCCGGCCTCGGTGGAGCAGGATCCCGAAGTGCACGTCTTCCACGCCGGCACGTCCCGCGACGCCGACGGCACCCTGCGCGTGGCGGGAGGCCGGGTGGTGGCCGTGACGGCCACGGCGGCCACCGTCTCCGAGGCGGCGGCGAAGAGCCGGGCTGCGGCCGAG
>DATKLR010000105.1:0-8091 GCA_035542295.1 Gemmatimonadales bacterium
TCGTGCTCCACGGCCAGGACGGTGTTGCCCTGATCGGCGAGGCGGCGGAGGAGGGCGAGGAGGCGGTCGGTGTCGCAGGGATGCAGACCGATCGTCGGCTCGTCCAGCACGTAGAGGGTCTCGGTGAGCTTGCCGCCCAGCGCGTTCGCGAGGGAGATGCGCTGCGCCTCGCCGCCCGACAGCGTGCGGGTCTGCCGGTCGAGCGTGAGATACCCGAGCCCGACGTCCACCAGGACGCCGAGCCGCTGTGCCAGCTCGCGGAGCACCACATCGGCGATCGCCCGCTCGTGTCCGGAGAGCGGGAGCTGCTGGAGCCAGGCGGCGAGGTCATGGCTTGTCTGTGCCGCGGCGGCGCCGATGGTCTGGCCGCCGACCAGCACCGCGAGCGCCTCGGGCCGGAGCCGTTCACCGTGGCAGGCCGGGCACTCGCTCGCCATCTGGTACTGCCGGAGGAAGACGCGCACGTACTGCTTGTAGCGCTTGCGCTCCAGGCGCCGCAGGAAGGGGAAGATGCCGAGATAGCGGCCCTTCTTCCCGTGAAGGAGGAGGCGGCGTGCGGTCGCGGCCAGGCTGCTCCACGGCGCATCGAACGGGATCCCGGCGTCGTTGCAGGTCTGCCGCAGGAGGCGGCGCCGCCCCTCGTAGCGCGGCTTGGTCCAGGGATCGATCGCGCCCTCGGCGAGGCTCTTCCCGGAGTCGGGCACGATGAGGCGCTCGTCGTACTCCAGCACCGCGCCGAAGCCGTTGCAGCCGGGGCAGGCGCCGCGCGGGTGGTTGAACGAGAACAGCGCGGGCGTCAGCACGGGCGCCTCGGCCCCGCACGAGAGGCAGCGCGGCAACGCGCTGAACGTGACCGCCTCGCCGCGCGCCGGCACCGCCACGGCGATGCCGTCCCCCTGGGCGAAGGCCGTGCCGAGCGAATCGGCGAGGCGCTCGGCGTCGCGCCGGGGGTCCGCAATGCGGTCCACGACGACCTGGACGCCGCCGGCCCGCCGGAGGTCCAGGTCCCGCGGCAGCTCCTCTAGCCGCTGCACCTCGCCGTTCACCCGCACCCGCACGAACCCCATCGCGAGCAGGTTCACCACCAGCTCTTCGTGCGTGGCACGCACCACGGGCGGTAGGGGGAAGGCGACCAGCAGCGGGCCCCCGCCCCCGAGCGCCGCCAGGCGGTCCACCGCCTCCTGCACGGTGTCGGAGCGCACTTCGCCGCCGCACTGCACGCAGCGCGCGCGGCCCACGCGGGCCCACAGCAGGCGCAGGTAGTCGTAGATCTCGGTCGCGGTGCCGACGGTGGAGCGGCTGGAGGTGGTGGGGTTCTTCTGCTCGATCGCCACGGCCGGCGCGATCCCCTCGATGGCGTCCACCGCGGGCCGCGGCATCCGCTCGAGGAACTGCTTGGCGTAGGTGGAGAGCGACTCGATGTAGCGCCGCTGCCCCTCGGCGTAGATGGTGTCGAAGGCGAGCGACGACTTGCCGGACCCCGAGGGCCCGGTCAGGACGATGAGGCGGCCGTGGGGAAGCGCGAGCGTGAAGCCGCGGAGGTTGTGCTGGCGGGCGCCGCGAACGACGAGGGATGTCATCCGTCCGACGCGAAGGCTAGCCGGATGCCGGCGCTATGGCCAGCACCCCGGCGGCCGGGTAGTTTTCGGCCCACATGATGTCTCTGCCCTCGCCGCGCATCCTGAAGCGCGGTGGGTCCCGAGTCGGCGGTGCGGGCGGCGCGAATAACGCCTCCGATGCGCGGCTTCGCTTCCTCCGGCGCGGCCTCGAGCTGTTTGCGCTGGTCTCCGTCCTCGGCCTGATCGCGCTCCTGATCTACGGCGACAACTGGCGGGCGTCGCTGGATGCCGCGGAGCGCGTCCAGCCGCTGTGGGCCGCCGCGGCGCTCCTCCTCGCCTCCGCCGACTGGTGGGGCGGGGGGATCCGCATCTGGCTGCTGTCCAAATTCCTCCACCGGCCGACGCCCTTCGGCGGCATGATCGTGGCCGCCGGACTCAACACCTGGGGCGCGTATCTCACGCCGGCACAGACCGGCGGCGGGCCGGTGATGATCTATGCGATGAAGCGCTACGGCGTGCCGATCCCCGAGGCCACGATCGCCACGTTCATGAGCTTCGTCGGCACGGTGGTGTTCTTCGCCATCGCCGGACCCCTGGCGATCGTCCTCGGCGCGGGCCACTCGCTCAGAGCGCGCGGCGTGCCCGTGGTCCACCTCTCCCTGTACGACGTGTTCAAGGCGAGCGCCTGGGGGTTCGTCTTCTGGGGCGTGCTGCTGCTGTTCGTGCTGGTCTTCCCCGGCCGCGCGCGCTGGGTGGTGCGAGCCACCATCGGCTGGCTGGAGAAGCGCGGGAGCGCGCGCTGGGCGGGACGGGCGGCGAGCCTACGCGAGGGCATCGACCGGATGCAGGAGTGCGTGGTCAAGTACCTCACGCCCGCCGGGTGGGTGGCGATGGCCGGGGGCGTGCTCACTTCGGCGCTCGCCCACGCCAACAAGCTGCTGGCGGGCTACCTGGTGCTCCGGGCCCTCGGCATCGATGCGCCCCTGGTGGATGTCCTGCTCCTGCAGACGACCCTGTCGTTCCTGCTGTACTTCGCGCCGACACCCGGTGGGTCGGGCGCGGCCGAGGCGCTGTCGGCCGCGCTGATGAGCGTCTACGTCCCCCGGGCGCTGCTCCCCGTGTACACCCTGCTGTGGCGGTTCACGGTGAGCTACGCCACGGTGATCGCCGGCTCGTTCGTCTTCTTCAGGCTGCTGCACGGCCGGCTCGACGAGACCGGGGCGACGGCCCCCGCGGCGGTGGCGTGACCGCGGCCTACCACGAAGAGGAGGCGCTCGGCAAGCCGATCGAGGCGCGGCTGCTCGCCCGCCTGCTCCGCTACCTGCGGCCGTACGTCGGGATCACCGTCACGGCGATCGCGATGCTGCTCGCCCTGGCCGTGCTCGAGCTCGCGGGGCCCTACCTCACCAAGGTCGCGATCGACCGGGCGATCCCCGCCCGCGATCTGCACCTGGTCGCACTCCTCGGTGCGGCGATGGCGGTCGCGCTGGTCGCCCAGTTCGCCCTCGAGTACGGCCAGACGGTGCTCACCGCGTACATCGGCCAGCGCGTGATGGTGGACCTGCGGCAGGAGATCTTCGCGAAGCTGCAGCGGCTCTCGATCGCCTTCTACGACCGCAACCCGGTCGGCCGCCTGATGACGCGGGTGACCAGCGACGTCGAGACGCTGAACGACATGTTCACCGGCGGGGTGGTCGCGCTGTTCGGGGACGTCTTCACCCTGCTGGTCATCATGGCGTGGATGCTCGCGGTGGACGTCCGGCTGTCGCTGGTCTCGTTCGCCGTCATTCCGTTCGTCGCGCTCGCCGCCAAGGTCTTCCAGGACACGGTGCGCGGCGCGTACCGGCGGATCCGCGTCAAGCTGGCGCGGATCAACGCTTTCCTGCAGGAGCACGTGACCGGGATGCGCGTCGTCCAGCTGTTCGGGCGCGAGGCGCAGTCGTACGGGCGGTTCGAGGCGGTGAACCGCGAGTACCTCGTGGCCAACCTGGACTCGATCGTCGCCTACGCGATCTTCTTCCCCGCGATCGAAGTGCTGACCTCCGTGGCGCTGGCCAGCATCCTGCTCTATGGCGGCAATCGGGTGCTCGGGCACACGCTCACGGTCGGCGTGCTCGCCGCCTTCCTCCAGCTGGCGCGCCGCTTCTTCCGCCCGCTGCAGGATCTCTCCGAGAAGTACAACATCCTGCAGTCGGCGATGGCGTCGTCGGAGCGCGTGTTCAAGCTGCTGGACGCACCGGAGACCGTGCGCGACCCGGCGCAGCCGCGGCACCTGGCGCGCCCGGTCCGCGGGACGGTCGCGTTCGAGGACGTGTGGTTCCGGTACCCCGGGCGCGACGGCGCCGGGCCCGCGGCCGACGCGTGGGTGCTCAAGGGCGTCAGCTTCACCGCGCGGCCGGGCGAGACCGTGGCCGTCGTCGGGCACACTGGGGCGGGGAAGACCACCATCATCAATCTGCTGCTGCGGTTCTACGACGTGGATCGGGGGCGCGTGACCGTGGACGGCGTGGACGTCCGGGAGATCGCGCAGCAGGAGCTGCGGCAGCTGATCGGCCTCGTCCAGCAGGACGTGTTCCTTTTCACGGGCGACATCGCGGCCAACATCCGCCTCGGCTCGGCGGTGAGCGACCGGGCAGTGATGGATGCTGCAGAGCGTGTAGGTGCCCGCCGCTTCATCGAGCGACTCCCGGAGGGCTACGCCCACCGGCTCGGCGAGCGCGGGCAGAATATCTCGGTTGGGGAGCGGCAGCTCCTCGCTTTCGCGCGGGCGCTGGCCGCGGACCCGGCGATCCTGGTGCTGGACGAGGCGACCTCCTCGGTGGACGCCGAGGCGGAGGAGCTCATCCAGGCGGCCATCGCGGAGCTGATGCGCGGACGCACCAGCATCGTGGTGGCGCACCGCCTCTCGACCGTGCAGCACGCCGACACGATCCTGGTCCTGCATCACGGGGAGATCCGGGAGCGGGGCAGCCACCGGGAGCTGCTCGCAGCCGGCGGCCTGTACGAGCGGCTCTACCAGCTGCAACTGGGCTCGGGGCTCGCTGCAACGGCATGACGCGCGTGCTTGCCTGGCTGTTGGGCGGCGGGTACGTTTTTCCGACCAGTCCCCTCGAGGCTCCCTAGTGGCATTCATCGAGTTCGGTGGTCAACGGTACCCGGTCCCCGCAGGCGAGATGCTGGTGGGGTCGGGCGCCGAGTGCCACCTGCGCCTGCAGGGCCCGGGAGTCCCGCAGCGCCCGGTCGTGCTGGCCATGGGGGCCGACGAGTCGGTGACGATACGCCGGAGCGACGAGACCGGCGTGGTCGAGATCAACGGCGTGCGCCTCGGCGCGATGCCCCAGCCGCTGCTGCACGGGGACAAGATCACCATCGGGGCCGAGGAGCTGCTGTTCGCGGACGAGCGGAAGAGCGGCAGCACCAAGTACATCTCCGCGGTGAAGCTGCAGGATCTCCAGCCGCCGAGCGCGAAGCCCAGTGCTCCGGGGAAGCCCACCGGGACGACCGGCGGCCGGGTGGTGTGCCTGACCGACGGCCGCGAGTACCAGATCGAGACGGCGGCGCTCCGGTTCGGGCGCGAGGCGGGGTCGGACGTCGTGGTGCCGGGACACCAGGTTTCGCGGCGCCACGCCGAGATCGTCGCGACGCCGCGCGGCTACATGCTGATCGACACCAGCACCAACGGCGTCATGGTCAACGGGGAGCGGGTCCAGAACCAGCGGCTCCTCGCCCGGGCCGACGTGATCAAGATCGGCGACGAGGAGTTCCGCTTCTACGCGGACGTGGCGCCGGCCGCACCGGCCGCGCCGGCTCCGCCAATGCCGCCCGCCGCCCAGAAGCCTGCCTTTGAACAGACCCTGCCTGCGGCCGGGGCGCCTGCCGCGCCTGCGCCGCCGGCCCGACCCGCTGCGCCGCCGCCTCCTGCACCGCCGCCGGCCGCGCCCGCGCACCTGCAGTCCACGGGGTACTTCGAGTCGCCGCCCAAGCCGGCCGCGCCGCCGCCACCCCAGGCGCCCGTTCCTCCGCCAGCGGCCGCCGCGCCCGCGCCGCCGCCGGTCGCGCCCGCGCCGCCGCCCCAGGCCGCCCCGCCGGCCGCCCGCGGCTCGGCCGCCGCCGCGCCGCAGCTGGCCAAGTTCCTCGTCCGCTCGGGCGCCATGAAGGGCCAGCGGCTGCTGGTGAAGGTGCCGATCGTGAACATCGGGCGGGCCGACTACTGCGACATCGTCATCCCGGACGACTCCGTCTCGTCGCAGCACGCCAAGCTCACGCGCCGCGAAGGGATCTGGGTCCTCACTGATCTCGGCTCCACCAACGGCACGCTGGTGGACGGCGAGAAGGTCGAGGGCGACGTCCCGCTGGCGCCGGGTGCGTTCGTGCGGTTCGGCGACGTGCAGCTCGTCTTCGAGCCCACTGACGACGCGGCCGACATGAGTGCGCCCAAGGCGACGCGCACCATCTCCGCCGTCAAGCTCCAGGACCTGAAGAAGCCGTCCGGGCCACCCCGCTGACCCCCGCCTGACGTCGTGCACATCACCTGCGCCGCGCGGACCGATGTCGGACTGATCCGGTCCGGGAACGAAGACAACTACCTGATCGTGCCCGAGCGCGGCCTGTTCATCGTCGCCGACGGGATGGGAGGCCATGCCGCGGGCGAGGTCGCCAGCGAGATGGCGGTCAAGATCATCTCGAACGACCTCGGGAGCTTCAAGGGGCTGGGGGCGGAGGAGGCCGCGACGCGGATGATCAACGCCATCCGCCAGGCCAATGCGGCGATCTACGAGCGCACCTTGAGCGAGCACGACAAGCGCGGGATGGGCACCACGACCACCGTGCTGGTCCTGCATACCAACCGCTACCTCGTCGGCCAGGTCGGCGACAGCCGCGGCTACCTGCTCCGCGACGGGGTGTTCCACCAGCTCACCAAGGACCACTCCTACGTCCAGGAGCAGGTGGATGCCGGCTATCTGACCCCCGAGCAGGCGCGCACCCATCCGTACGCCAACGTGATCACCCGCTGCGTCGGCGCGAGCGGGGACGTGACGCCCGACCTCTTCTCCGGCGTCGTGCGCGCGGGAGACGTGTTCCTGCTGGCGAGCGACGGGCTCACGGGGATGCTGGAGGACGATGCGCTGGCGTCCATCGTCCAGTCGGACGGCACGCCGGAGAAGTGGGTGGACCGGCTCGTGGCCGAGGCCAACCGGCGCGGCGGCCTCGACAACATCACCGTCATCATCGTGCGCGTGGATTCGGTGGACCGGACCTCGGGCGAGACCGCCCAGGCCGCCGCCGTCGGCGACCCGACGAACTAGCTTCTCGCGGAGTCTCCGTCAGGCGCCGAGCGCGGCCACCACGTCGGCGGCGGTTATCGTGGCCGGCCGGCTCACGAACACGCGGAGCCGGCGGGCCGATTCCACCAGGTCCTCCGCCGTCTTCGGCAGGTCCATCTGGCCGGGCCAGCCGCGCTCGGTGAGCCGCGCTACGGTCCCGTCCCGCCGGGCCACCGCCACGTCGAGGCCGAGCATCGCGGTCTTGTAGGGGAAGTCGATCAGCAGCTCCGCGCGCGAGAGCCCGGCACGCTTCGCCAGCGCATCCTCCGCCGCCTCGAGCCGTTCGCCGCCCTGCCAGACCCAGGCGGAGACCTCGGCGTCCAGCTCCCCGGGAAGCAGCTCCAGCGCTCGCTTGTAGAGGCGACGCTCCCGGAGCGCCGCCGCGAGGCCGGTGCGATCGTGCGCGGCGAGGTCGTGCATCAGGGCGTCGTCCGTCGCCTCCGCGATCGTCGCCGGCTCCACCGTGCCGTGTGCGACCGCGTCGCGCACCAGCCGCTTGAACATCGCCGTCGCGCTCCGCACGGCGTGGTGCCAGTAGACGTTGCGGTACATCTGGTACTTGGCGAACAGGAGCGACTCGAGCGCGGAGAGGCCCTTTTCCATCACGCCCAGCGTGCGTCGCCCGTCCAGCTCGACCACCACCAGGCACGCCAGCAGCCGCTCCACGTCGATCTCGCCGTACGGCACGCCGCACATCAGGGCGTCGCGCTTCAGGTAGTCGATCTTGTCGAGATCGATCGAGCCCGAGACGAGGCCGGCGAGCGGATGTGCGCTGGTGCCGCGGATGACGGCGCCGAGCGCCGCCGAGTCGGTGATGCCGCTCTCGGCGAGCAGGCCGGCCACGTCCGCGCGCGCCAGGTAGCGCTCGCCCAGCGCCTCGTGCGACAGGAATCCGGATTCCTCGAGTGCGTGGGAGAAGGGGTAGTGGCCGATGTCGTGCAGCAGTGCGGCGAGCCGGATCAGCAGGGCGTCGGCCTCGCCGATCGCGAAGGCGCCCTGCACGCGCAGCGCCTCGAGCGCGCGGCGCGTCAGGTGGTAGGCGCCGAGGGCGTGCTCGAACCGGCTGTGCGTGGCGCCGGGATAGACGAGGAAGGCATGGCCGAGCTGGCGCACGTAGCGCAGCCGCTGAAAGGCGGCCGTGTCGACCACACGGACCGCGGCGGGCTCGAGCCGGATGTTCTGCCAGAGCAGGTCGCGGACGACCTTCT
>DATKLR010000106.1:0-7633 GCA_035542295.1 Gemmatimonadales bacterium
GGGAGGACGAGCATGGCCGATGGCAGGTGCGGGTGCGGCGGCGACTGCCGCAGCCCGAGCCCGGTCCCGATCAGAATCACGGGCGTGAAGCAGACAATGGACCGGCGCGAGTTCGTGGCGACGGCGGGCGCCGCCGGCACGGCGCTCGCCATGTCGTCGCTGGGCCTGCCCATCGTGGCCGGACCCTTCCTGCGCCAGGCGGCTGACCACTTCGTCCCGGCGGACAAGAAGCTCAGCCGCGAGTGGGTCGCGTCGCTGTTCGCTCGGGGCCAGAGCACCTGGTACGCGGGGGACGACCTCAGGACCATCGGCATGCCGATCGGCGGCATCTGCGCCGGCCAGGTCTATCTCACCGGCGACGGGCGTCTGGTGTACTGGGACATCTTCAACCAGAACGAGAACACCGGCTACGGCGCGGTCAACTACCATCCGGGCCGCGCGCCGGAGCAGACGGTCGAGGACGGTAAGATCGTCTCGACGCCGCCCCTCGATCAGGGGTTCGTGCTGCGCGTGCGCTCCGGCGGCCGCACCATGGACCGCACGCTGGACCGCCGCGGATTCCCCGGGGTCCGGTTCTGTGGCGAGTTCCCCATCGCGCGCGTGCGGTACGCCGACCCGTCCCTGCCGGTCGAGGTGCGGCTCGACGCGTTTTCACCGTTCATCCCGCTGAACGCTGCGGACTCGTCCATTCCCGCCACCGTGCTGCGATACGCGGTGAAGAACACGTCCAGTGCGGAGGCCGAGGTGACCCTCGCCGGATGGCTGGAGAACGCGGTGTGCCGCCACACGGGCCCGCTTGTCGTGCGGCGCCTGCTCCGGCGGAACGCGGCGCTCGAGGCCGAAGACCTCACGGGCCTGCTGGCGACTGCCGAGGCGGTCGCGGTGCCGGCGCAGTCGGAGAATCCGCCACGGGTCTTTGCGGACTTCGAGGGCGACGACTACGGCAACTGGACGGTGGAGGGCGAGGCGTTCGGCCGCGCGCCGGCCCGGGGCACATTACCCGACCAGAATCCGGTTGACGGGTTTGCGGGCCGCGGCCTGGTCAACAGCTTCGTCGGCGGCGACGGGTCCACGGGGAAGCTGCGTTCGCCGGCCTTCACGATTGACCGGCCGTGGATCGGGTTCCTCGTTGGCGGCGGCGCCCACGAAGGCCGCACCTGCATCAACCTGATCGTGGACGGAAACGTCGTCCGTTCGGCCACCGGCCGGAACCGCGAGCGCCTCGAGCCGCACAACTGGGACGTGCGGGACCTGATGGGCCGTGAGGCGCGCCTCGAGATCGTGGACGTGGAGACCGGCGGCTGGGGCCACATCAACGTGGACCAGATCGAGTTCCGTGACAGCCCGATGGTTCGGGAAGAAGGCGCGCTCGCGACCTGGTCGGACTACGGCAGTCTCTGCCTTGCCGTGGCCGGGAAGGGCTTCTGCCGGCCGTCGGTCGCGGCAGGCCCCGAGCCCGACGCGGTGCTCGAGGGGCGCGACGACGTGTCGGCCAAGCCGGTCGGCGAGCTGCTGCGCGGCGTTGTCGGCCGCACGCTCACCCTGCGTCCCGGCGAAGAGCAGTCGGCCGTATTCGTGCTCGGCTGGTGGCTGCCCAACATGCGGCGCGACGCTACGCTGGTCGGGAATCGCTACGCGACCCGCTTCGACGGCGCCGATGCCGTCGCCGGTTACGTGGTGCGGAACCTCGACCGACTGTCCGACGAGACGCGGCTCTGGCACACGACGTACTACGACTCCACGCTGCCGCACTGGCTGCTCGACCGGGTGCATTCCACGGCGGCGAACCTCGCCACCACCACCTGCCAGTGGTGGAAGAGCGGCCGCTTCTGGGCGTGGGAGGGCGCGGGATGCTGCCGCGGCACCTGCGGGCACGTCTGGAACTACGCGCACACCATGGCGCGGCTCTTCCCCGAGCTGGAGCGCAGCGTCCGGGAGATGCAGGACTTTGCTCCCGGGATCGGGCTCCACCCGGACGGCGCGATCGGCTTCCGCGGGGAGGGCTGGACCGACTGGGCGGGCGACGCGCAGGGCGGCTACATCCTGAAGGCCTGGCGCGAGCATCAGACGTCGCCCGACGACGCGTTCCTGCGCCGCAACTGGCCCAACATCCGGAAGGCGATGCAGTTCCTCATCGACCAGGACGGGAACGAAGACGGCGTGCTCGAGGGGCGGCAGCCGCAGACGTACGACCAGGACTTCTACGGCGCGAACACGATGGTCGGCTCCCTCTACCTCGGCGCGCTGCGCGCCGCCGAGGAGATGGCCACGGAGGTCGGGGATACCGCGTTCGCCGCCACCTGCCGGCGGATCTTCGAGGCGGGCCGAGTGAACACGGTGCGCGAGCTGTTCAACGGTGAGTACTTCATCCAGCTGGTGGACCTGAAACAGCACCCCGACTGGCAGTACGGCGACGGGTGCCTCGCGGACCAGCTGTTCGGCCAGGGGTGGGCGCACCAGACGGGGCTCGGCTACCTGTATCCCGAGCAGACGGTGAAGACGGCCCTGCGTTCCATCTGGAAGTACTCGTGGGCGCCCGACGTCGGCCCGCAGAACAAGGCGCACGATCCGGAGCGCTGGTTCGCGTATCCCGGCGAGGCCGGGCTGTTCGAATGCACCTGGCCGAAGACCCCGCACATGGGGCCGCGCTCCACGGAGTACCGCGACGAGGTCTGGACCGGCACCGAATACCAGGTCGCCGGCCACATGGCGTGGGAGGGGATGCTCACCGAGGCGCTCGCGATCTGCCGCGGCGTCCACGAGCGGTATCATCCCGCACGGCACAACCCGTGGAACGAGATCGAGTGCGGCGATCACTACGCCCGCTCGATGGCCAGCTGGAGCGTGCTGATCGCTCTGAGCGGGTTCGAGTACCACGGCCCGAAGGGCCACGTCGGCTTCGCGCCGCGCCTCGTGCCGGAGCACTTCCGGAGCGCGTTCACCGCCGCCGAGGGGTGGGGCGGTCTGAGCCAGTCGCGTGCCGGGCGCACGCAGACGAGCGCGATCGCGATGCGGTGGGGCCGCCTGCGGCTCAGAACGATGGCCCTGGAGCTGCCGGAGCGCGCGGCGCTGAAGGAGGCGGTCGTCACGGTGGACGGGCGGCGCCTTGCCGCCGCGGTCGCGCAGCAGGGCCGCCGCGTGACCCTGACCGCGGCCCAGGACGTCGTGATCGGGGCCGGCAGCCATCTCGAGGTCGTGCTGCACTGGTAGCGGGGGAGGGCCTGACATGAGCAGGATCGTCGTGCTGGGAGGCGGGCTGGTGGGCCGCGTGATCGCGCGCGAGCTCGCCCGCGAGAAGGACTTCCGGGTCAGCGTCGCCGACCGCGACGAGGGCGCGCTGGCGCGCGGCCGCGCCGAGGGGCTGGCGACCATCGCGCTCGACCTCGCGCACGATGCGGCCGTGCGCAAGGCGATCGCGGACGCCGACGTCGTCGTCGGCGCGGCCCCCGGCCACATGGGCTACCGCCTCCTCCGGCTCGTCATCGAGGCCGGCAAGCCCTACGCGGACATCGCCTTCATGCCCGAGGACTTCCTCGAGCTGGACGGCCTCGCCCGTGAGCGCGGCGTGACGGCGGTGGTGGACTGCGGCGTCGCGCCCGGCCTCTCCAACCTCCTCTGCGGCCGCGCGGTGCATGAGTTCGACGAGGTCGAGCGGCTGCTCATCCTTGTCGGCGGGCTGCCCAAGACCCGCGTCTGGCCGTTCGAGTACCGGGTCGTCTTCTCGGCGGTGGACGTCATCGAGGAGTACACGCGCCCCGCGCGCTGGGTCGAGCACGGCCGGCTGGTGACCAAGGCGGCGCTCACGGACGTCGAGCTGGTGGACCTGCCGCGCGTCGGCACCGTCGAGGCGTTCAACACGGACGGTTTGCGGAGCCTGGCCACGACTCTCCGCGTGCCGTTCATGAAGGAGAAGACGCTGCGCTGGCCGGGCCATGCCGAGAAGATGCGGATGCTGCGGGAGACCGGCTTCCTCGCCCTGGAGCCGATGGACGTGGGCGGGACGCGGGTCCGGCCCTACGACCTGACCACCAGGCTCCTGTTCGACGCCTGGCGCCTCCGCGAGGGCGAGGCGGATCTGACGGTGATGCGCGTCGAGGCCGTGGGCCTCCTCGGCGGCGCGCGCCGCACCCGGACCTGGGATCTGTACGACGAGGCGGACCCGGCGACGGGGTACCACTCGATGGCGCGCGTCACCGGCTTCCCGTGCGCGATCGTGGCGGCGATGCTCGCCCGCGGGGAGCTGGCGCGGCCCGGCGTGCATCCTCCCGAGCGGCTCGCCGCAGACGACGGCTTCTTCGCGCGGATGACGGACGAGCTGCGCGCCCGCGGGGTCAACATCACGCTTGGGGACGCGTAGGCCAGCGTCCGGGTCACAGACTCTGGTCCAGCACGGTCGCCGTTGTATCTTCGGGGCATTCCCAAACGGAGCTCCGTATGGCTGTGGACCCCGCCCTGCTCGGCGGCGTGACCCTGTTTCGTTCCATGGACGACGACGAGCGGCGGGCGCTCGCCGCGGTGATGGACGTGCAGGAGGTCCGCGCGGGCGACACCGTCTTCCGCGAAGGCGAGGCCGGGGATGCGCTGCTGTGCGTGGTGGACGGCCGCCTCGAGACGGTCGTCAACGACATCGCCGGGCAGGAGATCGTCCTCGATGCGATCGGGCCGGGGGACACGGTGGGCGAGATGAGCATGCTCGACGGCCGGCCCCGCAGCGCAACGCTGCGGTGCACGGAGGACGCGAAGCTCCTGGCGCTGGGCCGGGACGAGCTGCTGCGCGTCGTGCCGCGCGCGCCCCACATGGCGCTCGACATGATGGCGCAGATGGCCGCCCGCGCCCGCCGCGTGGACGACCTGCTCCGCTCCCGCGTGGCGCGCAACGTGAACGAGGAGGTGGCGGCGACCCGCACCGCCGTGGAGCGCATCGCCGACGCGATCGCCGCCTTCTCCGGCAGCATCCCGTTCCTCGTGCTGCACGGCGCCTGGTTCGCGGCGTGGATCGCCTGGAATACCCTTCGGAAAGGCGGCTTCGACCCCTACCCGTTCGGCCTGCTCACCATGGTCGTCTCGCTCGAGGCGATCTTCCTCTCGGTCTTCGTGCTGCTGAGCCAGAACCGCCAGGCGGCGAAGGACCGGGTGCGCGCCGACGTCGAGTACGACGTCAACGTGAAGGCCGAGATGGAGGTGGCGGCGCTGCACGCGAAGATGGACCGGCTGCACGAAGAGATCGTCCAACGGCTGAGGCGAATGGGGGAAGAGCTGCAGGGGGGCGCGGCGTGAAGCGCCGCGTCACGGCCTGCAGTCGCTGTTGACCACCCTCCGCGCGAACCGCGCGCGGTCCGCAATCGCGCGGTAGAACTCGCCGTAGTACTGCTCCGTCCGCTCCGCCTCCCGCGGCTCCAGGCCGGGGATGGCGCGATACAGCGCGGTGATCGTGTCCCGCAGCGCCTCGAACCGCGCGAGGATCGGCTCCAGCTCGGCGGCGCTCTGGCAGCGCCCGCGCCACAGCCGCTCTTGCACCGTCCG
The DNA here is from genome assembly GCA_035542295.1 of Gemmatimonadales bacterium. Lineage (GTDB taxonomy): Bacteria > Gemmatimonadota > Gemmatimonadetes > Gemmatimonadales > JACORV01 > Fen-1245. The sequence goes on from DATKLR010000106.1 coordinate 5,524, forward strand.
GATCGGGAGAATGGGCAGGGGCTTCGCGTACGGCGCGTTCACGACGCCCGTCCAGTCGAAGTCGAACGGCACGGCGTACGAGCTGTCCTCGGCGACCAGCACCGCGATGTTGTGCCGCCCCGGCATTGACCAGTCGGTGTTCCCGACGAAGTACTGGAAAGTCCCGAGCAGTGCGGCCTGGTACGCGGAGAGGCCGCTCACCAGGGGCACACCGCCGGTCACGACGAAGCCGTGGAGGCGCTCGGCGAGGCGGTCGGGCTCCTCCGTGACGAACGCGTAGCGCGTCGACGGCCGCATCCTGCCCTTCTCGTCCTCGTAGGTGACGCGCAACAGCCGCGTCGCGAGGCTGGCCGGCGTCAGGAGCTGCAGCACCCGGTAGACGGCGTACTCCTGCAGGATGAGCTGCTCGTAGAGATCCGGGCCCCGGCAGGGTACGACGAGCTTCGCGTGGTGCAGCCCGTGAAACAGCGTGCCGCGGGCCGCGCTGTCGCTGAAGTGGAGGTGGATGGGCGGGAAGTCGCAGTTGGCGCGGCGCCAGATCCCGCGGGCCCGCACCCGCAGCGGCACGCTGACCGGCCCCTCGCTCCCCGCGTACGAGAGCGTCGCGCCCCGCCAGGTGGGGGCCTTGGTGGTGTCCCGGTCGCCGCGCAGGCCGCGGAGATCGGTGCGCAGGGTGACCTCCAGCACGCTGTCGGATCGGAACAGCTTCGCCTGCGCCGCGCCGCGAGCCGGCAGCAGCGCGGCGAGCACCAGAGGAGCGAGCCAGCGCGCGGCGACCAGGGTGCCGCGCCTCCTCCTCATCGCAGCGTGGCCTCCCGCACCCCGGTGCCGGACAGCGCCCGCAGGGCGTCGAGGAACGCGGTCGGCTGCGTGCTCTTCTTCAGCTTCAGCGCGTACTCGAGCACCTGGCCGCCGTCGGGCGCGGATTCGCCTCGCTCGAACTGCCAGCGCTTGGCCAGGGAATGCAGGACCTTGTCCACCGCCTCGCGCGCCTCCGTCCTTCCGTCCGTGCGCACCGTGAGCACGTTCTCGAACGTGCCGCCCTCCGCCTCCGCTTCCGGCTCCGCCGGCGCCGCCGCCGCGCGCCGCTTCCAGGCGCGGTCCGCCAGCGCCTCGAGCTGCTCCGGCGCCATCTCCTCCAGAATCTCCCGGTCGAGCCGCGCCACGAACTGGCTGGTCCGGTTCGCCAGGGACACGGCGCGCCGCATCCGCTCCTCCGCCATCTCGCCCTCGAGGCGCGCCGGCGTCCGCCCGAAATCGGAGCGGAACAGGAGCAGGCTCACGAAGTTGAAGACGATGCCCAGCGACAGGGCCAGCGACAGATCAACGCCCGACGCGAGACCGATGCCGGTGGCGGCGAAGACGAAGACCGCGTCCTTACTGTCCTCGAGCGTGGTCCGGAACCGCACCGCCGCGACGATGCCCGCCAGGCTGAACGCCAGGGCGAGGCTGTACTTCACCATCACGACCACGCCGGCTATGATCACGGGCAGCAGGATCAGCGAGTGCACCACCGACTGGCGGTAGCCGCGCTTCTGCCGGGTGATCGTGTACAGCCAGGCGACTGGCAGCGCCAGCACGCCGGCGGACACCATCGCGACCGAGGCCACGGCCCACATGATGCCCGGCTCCGACGGGGCGGACTCGGCGCCTTCGAGGCCGCGCCGCGCCATGCCGGCCACTGCACCCAGCCCTCGCCCGCCGGTCAGGTCATGGACCGCGTGCCGCAGGATGTCGGGGAGGATGAGGCTCGCGACCGCCGCCGCCGCGCCGATGACGAGGTAGAGGGCGACGAACAGCAGGAAGGGATGGCGATTCAGGGACGACGCCTCTCGGGACCACGGCGCCATGGCAGCTCCCTCGAATGCGACGCCGCTAATATGCGCGCCGCACGGCGGGTCGGCCATGTCGCCGCCTCCTACCCCCCCGCGCGCCGGCCCTCTTCGATGCGCTCGTCGAGCTCATCCAGCGAGCGGGGCCAGTCGTCCCTCAGCAGGCGCGACAGGCCGCGGTCCGCGAGCAGCTTGCCGCCCGTCTGACAGCGGGCGCAGTAGTCGGTCTCGTTGTCGGCGTAGCGAATGCGCTGCACCGGCGCGCCGCACACCGGGCA
>DATKLR010000107.1:0-7361 GCA_035542295.1 Gemmatimonadales bacterium
TCCCCCTGAACGCCTTGCTGCAGGTCAGGCAGGTCCAGGGCTCGGAGCTGGTCACCCGCTACAACCTCTACCCGGCGGCATCCATCTTCGGCGGCGCCGCTCCGGGATTCAGCTCCGGAGAGGCCCTTACCCTCATGGAGCAGCTGGCCAAGGAGACGTTTCCCCAGGGCATGTCCTATGACTGGACCTCGACGAGCTACCAGGAAAAGCAAGTGGGCTATCAGGCCTACCTCATCTATGCCCTCTCCATCATCCTGGTCTACCTGGTGCTGGCCGCGCTGTACGAGAGCTGGACCTCTCCCGGCGCGGTCATCCTGGTTGTCCCCTTGGCCCTGGTGGGGGTCGTCCTGGCGCTCATGAGCCGCGGCTACGACAGCAACCTGTACACTCAGGTCGGTCTGGTCTTGATGATCGCCCTGGCGAGCAAGAACGCCATTCTCATCGTGGAATTCGCTCGCGACCTGCACCGGGAAGGCATGTCCATAACCGAGGCCGCTGTCGAAGCGACCCGCCGCCGATTCCGCCCTATCGTGATGACTTCGTTCGCCTTTATCCTGGGAGTGGTGCCGCTGGTGGTCGCCTTCGGGGCTGGCGCCGCCAGCCAGCAGGCCATCGGCACGGTGGTCTTCGGCGGGATGCTCGCCTCGACCCTTCTGGCTATTCCATTCGTGCCAGTGTTCTATGTGCTCTTGGAGGGCATGAGTGAACGATTGAGGAGGGACAGGGGTTCTCAGCCGCCGGTCCCACCGGGGGATCGCGGCATTGCCTCTGCGTGACTCTCGGTCCAGGAGGCGGTTCAGGGTTCCAAGGAGGCGGCATGAAGATCGGGTTCCATCTCACACCGTTCTGGAGTCCCACCGACCGCGGGGCCACGCGCATCATCGACGAGGCCATCGAGGTGGTCGCCGCCGCCTCACGCATGGGGTTCGCGTGGGTGTCGATCGGCCAGCACTGGGTGTCGCACCCGACGGTGTGGCCACAGCCATTGCCGATCCTGGCGCGCCTGGCGCCGGAGACGGGCGCCATGCGGCTCAAGACGTCCGTGCTCCTGCTGCCGATCGTCAACGCGGTGGAAGCGGCCGAGAGCATCGCGACGCTCGACCACATCTGCCACGGCCGCCTGGACGTCGGGGTAGCCATCGGCTATCGCGAGACCGAGCTCGAGGCCGTCGGCCTCACCCGCAAGGACCGCGTGCTGAAGCTCGAGGAGTCGGTGGCCCTCATGAAACGGCTGTGGAGCGGCGAGGAGGTCACGTTCGAGGGGCGCTACACGCGGCTCACGCGCGCGCGCATGGGCTTCACGTGCTTCCAGCAGCCGCATCCGCCGCTCGAGATGGGCGCCCAGAGCGACGGCGCCACCCGGCGCGCGGCCCGCATCACCGACGGCGTCTTCTTCGGCCCCCAGGTCGCGTGGCGCGACATCGAGAAGCTGGCCGCGGTGTTCCGTGACGAGCGGGCGAAGCAGGCCGGCGTTGGCCCCGGCCACGTGGGCGCCTCGCGCAGCCTCATCGTCGGCAAGGACCGGCAATCCGCCCGTGCCGCCGCCGTCGAGTACCTCGAGAAGACGTTCGCGATGTACCGCCGTTGGGAGATGCAGGAGAAGGGGATGGTCCCGCTGCAGCTCTCTCCGGAGATCTCGCTGGACGACTGGACGGTGTACGGCTCACCGCGCGACTGCGTGGAGACGCTGCGCCGGGCTGCGGCGATGGGGCTGGAGCGTGTCGGCTTGTCGATCTACAGTCTGCCGCGCGAGGTGCAGGCGCGGATCGACTACATGCAGATGATCGCCGAGGAGGTCGTCCGGCCGGTGGCGGCCTTCTAGGCGTGGTGGCTGCGTGATGCGAGTGGAGCGCGACCTCGACGTGGCGGCGCCCCCGGAACGCCTGTGGGCCGCGCTGTGGGATGTGCCGCGCATGGTCGCGTGCCTGCCGGGATGCGCCGAGGCGCGCGAGGTGGAGCCGCAGAAGCGCTACGAGGCGCACATGAGCCAGCGCGTGGGACCGATCTCGCTCTCCGTCCCCATGCAGGTCACAATCGCCGACGTCGTGTCCCCGCACTCGCTCGCACTCGAGGCCAAGGGGCGTGACGGCAGCCTGGGCGCCAGCGTCGCCATGTCGGTGCGGCTGGCCGTGGCCCCGCGCGACGGGGGCAGCCGCCTGCGCGTGGAGGCGGAGGGCAAGATCCTCGGCAAGCTCGGTGCCCTCGGCCACGGCGTCATCCAGCGGCGCGCCGAGGAGCTCATCGACGAGTTCGGCCTCCGGCTCAAGCGGGCGGTGGAGGGCTGATGCTGCGGCCCTTCGCGCTGCACCGGCCCGCGACGGTAGCGGAAGCCTCCGAGATCCTCGCGCAGCAGGGGCGCGACGCCGCGCTCTACGCCGGCGGCACGGAACTGCTGCTGATCCTCAAGGAAGGCCTCCTGCGTGTGAAGAGCCTGGTCGACATCAAGCGGCTGCCCGGGCTCGCGGGCATCCGCGCCGACAATGGCCACCTCCTGATCGGTGCCGCGGCGACGCACCGCGCGGTCGAGCACGCCCCGGAGGTGCATGCCCGCTGTCCGCTGATCGCGCGCGTCGCCCGCCACGTGGCCAATGTGCGCGTCCGGAGCGTCGGTACCGTCGGCGGCAACCTCGCCTTCGCCGATCCCCACAGCGATCTCGCCACGGCGTTCCTGCTCTTCGACGCCACGGTGCGGCTCGCCGCGCAAGCCGGCGAGCGCGAGCTGGCCCTCGGCGACTTCGTGGTCGGCCCCTACGAGACATCGCGGCGCGACGAGGAGATCCTCACGTCCGTGCGCCTGACGCCGTGGCCGGCCGGCACGGTGGGCGCCTACGTGAAGTACGGCCTGCACGAGCGGCCCACGCTCGGCGTCGCCGTCGCGCTCACCGTGGCGGGTGGCGCTGTGCGGGGCGCGCGCATCGCGGTCGGCTGCGTGGGCCCGCGGCCCCAGCGGCTGGCCGGCGCCGAAGCGCGGCTGGGCGGCTGGTCGCTGGCCGACGTGGAGCGGCGCGCCGGGGAGGTCGGGGCCGAGGCGGCGGCGGCTGTCGACGCCGTGGACGACCTGCACGGCTCGGCCGAATACAAGCGGGACATGACGCGCGTCTTCGTCCGGCGCGCGCTGCTGGTGGCCGCCGCGCGCTCGGCGGGCCGGGAGAGCCATGAGCGCCATCCCCATACGGTCGTCGTCTAGCGTCCGCTGCATCGTCAACGGCCGTCCGGTCGCCCTCGAGGTGCGGCCGGAGGCGCTGCTGCTCGACGTGCTGCGCGACCGCCTGCAGCTCAAGGGGGCGCGCCGCTCCTGCGACATGCAGGTCTGCGGCGCCTGCACGGTGCTGGTGGACGGCGCGCCCGTGAGCGCGTGCACCTACCTCGCCGTGGAGGTCGACGGCCGCGAGGTCACCACGGTGGAGGGGCTCGCCGACGGCGACCGGCTCCACCCGCTGCAGGAGGCCTTCATCGACCATGGCGCAGTCCAGTGCGGGTTCTGCACGGCGGGGATGCTGCTCACCGCCAAGGCGCTCCTGGCCGAGGACCCGTCGCCGACGCCCGAGCGCGTCGCCGAGTACCTGCGCGGCAGCCTGTGCCGGTGCACGGGCTACCGAAAGATCCTCGACGCCATCCTGGCGTGCGCCACGCCGAAGGCAGCGGCGCGATGACCGGCCGCCCTGGCGGCTTCAGGATCGTGGGCCAGTCGGTGCGCCGCACGGACGCGCTCGAGAAGGTCACGGGCCGCGCGCGCTATCTCAGCGACATGGAGCTGCCGGGCATGGCGCACGCGCGCCTGCTGCGCTCGCCGTACGCGCACGCGCGCCTGCTGCACGTGGACGTGCGTGCGGCGCGCGAGGTGCCGGGCGTGCACGCGGTCCTGGCCGCGTCCGATCTCACGTTCTGCGACCCGTTCTACGGGCCCGCACTGCGCGACCGACCCCTGCTGGCCAGCGAGGTCGTCCGCTACGAGGGCGAGCCGGTGGTGGCCGTGGCGGCGGTGGACGAGGCGACGGCGGCGGAGGCGCTGGACCTCGTCGAGGTCGAGTACGAGGAGCTGCCGGCGGTGACGACGCTGGAGGAGGCGCTGGCGCCGGGCGCGCCCCGGGTGCACACCGCCGAGCCGCTGGCCGGACACTTCTCGGATCTCTCCTCGCTGCGGGCGAAGCCCGGGACCAACATCTGTCACCAGTTCGACTACACTCGTGGCGACGTGGCGACGGCGCTCGCCGGCGCCCACCTCGTGCTCGAGGAGACCTACAGATTCCCGCGCATCCAGCACTACTCCATGGAGCCGCACGGCGCGCTGGCGCAGTGGGACGACGAGGGCGGGCTCACCGTGTGGGCGGCGACGCAGAACCCGTTCTCGGTGCGCTCGGAGCTGGCGAAGATGTTCGCGCTCAACGCCAGCCGCATCCGAATCGCCGTGCCGTTGCTGGGCGGTGGCTTCGGCGGCAAGACCTACGCGAAACTCGAGCCGCTGGCGGCCGCCCTCGCCCGCGTGGCCCGCCGGCCGGTGCGGCTGCTGGCCTCGGTGGAGGACGCCTTCCGGACCGTGCGCCGGTGCAGCGCGCGCGTACGGCTCACGCTCGCGTTCCACCGCGACGGGCGCATCGCGGCGCTCGCCTGCGAGGCCGACTTCGATATCGGCGCCTATGCCGACATCGCGCCGCGGGTGATCCAGAAGGCGACGTACACCACGACCGGGCCCTATCGCGTCGGCCACGTGAAGCTGCACAGCAACGCCGTCTACACCAACACCACGCCGGGTGGCGCCTTCCGCGGCTTCGGGGTGCCGCAGCTCGTCTGGGGCGTGGAGTCGATGATGGACGTCGCGGCCGACCGCCTCGGGCGCGATCCCGTCGACCTGCGCCGGCAGAACCTGCTGGCGCACGGCGAGGAGTTCGCGCCGGGGGACACGCCGGTTGACGGCAAGCTCGAGGAGAGCCTGGGGCGTCTGGCCGAGGCCATCCAGTGGAGCGCCGCGGCGGCGCCGGGCCGCGCCAAGGGCATCGCGGCCATGATGAAGGCGAGCGTGGCGCCGTCGGTATCCGAGGCGATCGTGCGCCTGCACGCCGACGGGAGCGCCAACGTGCTCGTGAGCACGGTGGAGATGGGGCAGGGCGCGCGGACCGTCATGGCGCAGATCGCCGCCGAGGTGCTCGCGCTGCCACTGGACCGGGTCCGCGTCGTGCCGCCGGACACGAGCATCACCCCCTACGACCAGACCTCCAGCTCGAGCCGGTCGACGACGATGGTGGGCCGTGCCGTGCAGGAGGCGGCCCAGGACGTGGTCGACCAGCTACGGAAGATCGCCGCCGACATGCTCGGCGAGCCGGCGGCGCGTCTCACCGTGCTCGACGGGGCCGTGGTCAGCGGCGCGCAGCGGCTCGCGTATCCCGACCTGCTCGACCACCACTTCGGCATGCGTGGCGGCGAGCTCATCGGCCGCGGGGTCGTGGCGCCCGGGCGCACGAAGACCGCGCTGGGCGGCAGCACGCCGTTCTGGGAGGTGGCCATGGGCGGCGCCGAGATCACGCTGGACGAGGAGACCGGCGCCATCGCGATCGAGTCCTACGCGTCCGTCAGCGACGTCGGCCGCTGCATCAACCCCCAGCAGTGCGCGGCCCAGGACGAGGGCGCGGTCATGCAGGGGCTCGGCCATACGCTCTTCGAGGAGATGGTGTACGAGGGCGGCCAGCTCTTGAACGCCGACCTCGCGGGCTACCGGGTGCCGCGCGCCGGCGACGTGCCGCCGCGCCTGGAGACGCTCTTCGTGGAGAACGGTGACGGCGCCGGGCCCTTTGGCGCCAAGGGCGTCGGCGAGGGCGGCCTCATCCCCGTCAGCCCCGCCGTCGGCAACGCGCTGGCGCGGCTCACGGGCGTGCGCATGCGCGAGCTGCCGATGACCCCCGAGCGCGTGTGGCGGGCGCTGCGCGCGCGGACGCGACCGACAACGAACCCGTGATCACAGGAGACGCGCGCGTTGCCCGCCAGGCGGCGCGGCCGTGACGGAACGCGCGCCCGAGGGGCTCTTCGGCCGGTCGCTCCTGTCGAAACTTTGTCGTTTCTCAGCGGGACGTCGGCTGGAACTGGGCCGCTCGCGGCAATGGCCTCGTCGACATCGCGGAGTGGCTGCCGAGCCCGTATCTCGAAGGCGGGCCCTTGCCCGACACGGTGCTTCCAGAGCAGCCGAGCCTGGCGGCTCTCGTCAGCGAATATTTTGCCGCGCGGGCCGGGCTTCCAGTGGCGCGCGCTTCGGCACGGAAACGTGCTATACAGCTTGCCCAGCTGCGAGTCGCGCTGCCGTGGGCGGTACGGGGGCTCCGGCTCCCGGACACGTTATGAGGTCGAGGATTCTTCCCGTTGGAGGCTCGCGTATAGCTTCTCGGACTGGGCGCGTGGCGCTTCTCGCTCTCGCACCCGTGCTCTTTGCGGCGTCCGGGGCAGGCGCCGCCGATTCCGAGCAGGCTTGGGCCGCGCTCGTTGCTGGAGGCCACATCGCGCTGATTCGCCACGCTAACGCCCCTCCCGGCTATGGTGGAGATCCGCCGGGCTTCAGGATGGACGACTGCAAGACGCAGCGGAACCTCGACGAAGTGGGGCGTCAGCAGGCCCGGGCGCTCGGCGCGGCCTTCCGGCAGCGCGGCGTGCGCGTCGATCGGGTTCTGTCTTCGCCAGTTTGCCGCTGCGTGGACACCGCGGAGCTGATGGCGGTCGGCGAGGTCGAGAAGTCGGTGGCGCTCCTCCCCGACCGCGGCGAGCCGCGCGTTCGTCTCCAGGAGCTCGAGGCGATCGTGAGCGGTTGGCGCGGACAAGGCACGCTCGTGCTCGTGACCCACGGCTTCACCATCTCACCGCTGCTCCGCGCCTACCTGGAGCAGGCAGAGACGCTGGTGCTCAAGCCGGGAGGCGGCAGGGGGGCGGTCGCCGACATCGTGGGCCGGATTCCGACACCGCAATGACCCTGCGCCGACTCACCTTCGCTGTCACAGCGGCGCTGTTCCTCCTTGCTCCGCCGCTCGCGGGCCTGGCACAGCAGGACCGACTCGATTTCATCATCAACCTCAGGACGGCCAAGGCCATCGGCCTCACGATTCCGCCGTCGGTGCTGAGGCGGGCCGATGAGGTGATCGAATGAAGGCGCGAGTAGATCTGGCGCGTCTCGGTGCTTTCCGATCCGAAGGGCCGGATCATCACTACGTCGTACTTTGGGTCGCACGTGCCGTCGTGGAAAGCACTCGGCAGACTAGGTCCACCCCGCATCGACGACGAAGTTCTGCGAGGTGATCATCCGCGCATCGTCCGAGGCGAGGAAGAGCACCATGTTGGCCAGGTCGTCGGGCTTGAGGCGGCCGCGCAGGCATTGCGCCTGGTCC
>DATKLR010000108.1:0-21224 GCA_035542295.1 Gemmatimonadales bacterium
CGCCGCGGCTCCCCACACCTTCGGGAGGATACGCATGACGCGCATCGCAAGGATCACCGCCGCTGCGGCGATCCCGCTGGCGGCGCTGGCGACGGCCGCACAGGCCCAGTTGGCGGGCATCCCGGTCTATTTCAACCCGCGTGGGGGCACGGGCGTCGGAGTCGCGGCGAACGTCGGATTCCCGAACACCGACGCGGGCGGCGGCACGGCTTACGGCGTGTCGGCCAGTCTCGGGGCGGGCCCGATCACAGTGAGCGCCATGGTGGGCGCGTGGAAGCGGACGGATATTCCGGGCTGCTCGAGCTGCTCGTGGGCGTCGGCGCAGACCTCGTTCGGCGGCGCCCTGTCGTACAAGCTCTTCGGCGGCGGGCTACTGCCCGTGGCCGTGGCGGCCCAGGTCGGTTACGGGTACGTGAAGGCGCCGGCCGTGTCGGTCCTCCCAGGCTATTCCATCACCTCGATTCCTATCGGTGTCGGGATCTCGCTCGATCCGCCGCTCTTTCCGCTGAAGCCGTGGATCGCGCCGCGCTACCAGATCACCAACTACGGCAGCGGCGGGCCCTCGAGCACTTCGAACTTCGCAGTGTCGGGCGGCGTGAACTTCAACCTCCTGCTCGGCCTGGGCGTTCATGGTGCCGTGGACTGGCAGCAGCAGAAGGTCGGCGGCACGACGTATACGCCGCTCATCTGGAGCGTCGGCGCGCACTTCAACTTCCACGTGCCGATGTGATTCAGGGGGACAGATCCCGGCATCCGTGAACCAACCGGCGCAGCACAATTCTCGCATCCTTGTGGCGGCAGCGCTCCTGGCGCTGTCCGCCACGGGGTGCGCGCTCACCTTCGACAGCACCAGTCTCGGCGTCCCGGTCAGCATGGCCTCGCCTGCGTCCCAGCCGGCGGTCGGGGACACGTTCAACGTGCGGTCGGGCGCCGTGTACGTATTCTGGGGTCTGCTGGCGGTCAACACGCCGAGCCTGGAGCGCACGCTCGAGAGCCAGCTCGGAAGCGGCCGCGCCGTGCGGGATCTCCGCATCAAGGTTGGGCGCCGGTGGTCCGACCTGCTCGTCACGGTGCTCACCGCCGGCATCGTATCCCCCGTCTCGGTGAGTTTCGAAGGTATCATCGCGGCTCCACCGCCATAGCCGGGACCGTCCGATCGCGTCGCTTTTCGCGACCGGGGTCGCACTCCGCCCGTGACCCAGGTCGCCAATCCCGTGCGGGGTGATGGCGGTCACCGTACGGGACCCCTGGCGCCGCGCTATCTTGGCGCAGCCCCCGGGCCGCGTGCCCAGCCGAACTCTCAGGGGCGTCACCACCTATGGAGGGATGCGATGTCTCGACTTCATCGTGTGGCAGCTGCGGTCCTGTTCGCTGTGCTGAAGCTCGGCATGGCCGGCACGGCGCAGGCTCAGATCGCCGGTATGCCGCTGTACACGAACCCGCAAGTCGGCACTGGCTTCCGGATCCACGCGGACGTGGGACAGCCCACGGACAAGGGCACCAGTCTTGGCAACGCCACCGTGGTGCAGGGTGGAGTGACGCTGGCGCTCGGTCCGGTCGGCCTCGACGCCAACGTCGGGATGACCAACAACGACTTCAAGTCCGTCAGCAGTGGGGCCACCACCGCCAACATCGGTACGCAGCACAAGGCGACGGCCAGCGCCCTGCTCCAGCTGCGCCTGATGGGCGGTGGCCTCAATCCCCTGTCGCTGTCGCTCTTCGGCGGCGCGAGCTACGACGTGTCGGCGTACGACTTCGGGTCGAGCTTCTCCAGTCTCCCGCAGGCCATTCAGGACTCCGTCAAGAACGCCAACCCGAAGACCCTGCTGATCCCGGCGGGGGTCGCGGTGGGGCTGAAGCTGCCGGTGCTCGGCCTGAGCGTCTGGGGCGCTCCGCGCATGAACTTCATGAAGGTCGTGAACTGCCCGAGTGGAGCGACGTGCAAGACCAACTCCGACTTCCGTTGGGCGGCCGGCGTAGACCTGCCGATTCTGGGCATCCTGTCCATTCGCGGCGCGTATGACACCGGGAAGATCGCGGGCCAGACGGTCAGCTACTGGGGCGTCGGCGCGTCGATCGGCCTGGGTGGGATGCGGTAAGGCAGGGTGTAGGGGTTAGGGTGTAGGGTGTAGCGAGCCTTCGACGAGGGCGATGACCAGTTGAAGTGAGCGATCGGCGGCGCCCTTGCCCCGTTCGACGACCGCCCGCGCCGCGGCACCTGCCGCTGCGCGGGCGGTTTCGTCTGTCAGCCAGCCCTCGAGCGCCGCAGCCAGCTCCCGGCGGTCGTGCGCCGCCCGTGCCCCGCCCGCCTCGAGGAGGAGCCGGGCGTCGCGGCTGCCGCCGTAGCCCGGCCCGAACAGCACGGGGACGCCGGCGGCCGCGGGCTCGATGACGGAATGCAGCCCCGCCTTGTGGAATCCACCGCCCACATAAGCGATCGATGCGGCGACGTACAGCTCGGCCAGTATTCCCACCCGGTCGACGACCACCGCTCCCAAGGTGCGAGACGCCCCTTCGGAGTTGCGAGACGCCAAGTCGCGAGTTGCGAGCGGTTCCGAGTTGCGAGAGGCCAGAAGAGCGGAAAGGCGTACGACCTCTGCGTCCGGGCCGACGTATTGTCGAATCCGCCGCTCCAGCGCCGCCAGGTGCTGCGGCGTCGGCTCGTGGGGTGCGATGACGAGGCGGAAGCGCGCGCCGCGGGAACGCACGTCACCGAGTGCGGGGAGCAGCTCGCGCTCGTCGGAGGGCCAGGTGGAGCCCGCGATGAGAGTCGGCGGAGTGCGCGCGGCGCTCGCGGCGAGGACCTCCAGGTGGGGCGCCGCGCGGTCTGCCGCAGCGAGCCTGGCGAGGGCGGCGTCGTGGCGGGTGTCGCCGGTGAGTGTGATGCGGCCGGGCGGCACGCCGAGTCGCTCCAAACCGCGTGCATCGACCTCGTCGATGGCACCGACCGCGGCCAGCGCCGCGTAGGCCGGGGCGAGAAGGTTCCGGGCCAGCGCTCCGCGGCGGGTGGAGGTGGGGGCAAGCGTCGCCGAGACGAGGCCGAGCGCAATGCCGCGCGCCGCGGCCTGGCGCGCCAGCTCCGGCCAGATGTCGGTCGCGCCGAAGACGATGGCCGTGGGACGCACCGCGTCGAGTGCGGCAGCGACATCCCGCCGGGTGTCGAAGGGCGCGTAGGCCGCGACGTCCACGGGCAGCGATGCGGCCAGCCGCTCCGCAGACGGCGAGCTGAAGGTGTAGGCGAGCTGCCAGAGCGGGCGCGCGGCCTTGACGCGCGTGAGGACGGCCTCGGCCTGCCGCCCTTCGCCGACGGAGGCGGCGTGGAACCAGGCGAGCGGTACGCCGGGGCGGCGCGCGCGCGCGGCCCAGGCGCTCAGCGTCGGGACCGAGGCGCGCCGGCCGCGGACGGCTCGGCCGAGCTTGCCGCGCGCGAGAGCGAGAGGCGCGGCCAGCGGGCGGGCCGCCGTCCAGCCGAGCCGATAGAGAAAGGCCAACACCGGCAGTACGTTACCTCTCGCCATGCTGAAAGACTATCTGCGCCGCTCCTGCTCGCCACGGTACAGCGTGGTGTTCGCCGCGCCGCTCCTCGTGCTCTACGAGGTGCTCTCCGCCGCCCTCTCGGGCTCGGCGGTCGCCGGCGTCCGGAACGGCGCGGACGTCCTCCTGAAGGGCCTGTTCGTCGCGCTCGGCGGCCGCGACGGCCTGGTGGTGTTCGGCGTCCTGCTGTGTGGCGCGGGCGCGACGATCGTCTGGCGCGACGTGCGCAAGAGCGGCGAAGGAATCCGCCCCGCGGTCCTTGGCTGGATGTTGGTCGAGAGCGCGGCGTACGCCGCCGTCTTCGGGACGGTGATTTCCTTCCTGACGTCGGTGCTGCTCGAGGGGCCGCGCGTCCTGTCGGTCGGCGGCGCCGCCGCGCTGGGCCTGCACACCCAACTGGTCGTCTCGCTGGGAGCGGGGATCTACGAGGAGCTGCTCTTCCGGGTCATCCTGGTCAGCGCGCTGCTCTGGCTGGGCCGCCGCGTGGGCCTGAGCAGGGGCGTCTCGGGCGTGCTGGCGGTCGTCCTGTCGGCCCTGATCTTCTCCGCTTTCCACTATATGGGCGCCCTCGGCGATACCTTCACGGTCGCCAGCTTCACCTTCCGGGCGATCGCCGGCCTGGCGCTCAGCGCGCTCTACCTGGTCCGGGGCTTCGGGATCACGGCCTGGACGCACACCTTGTACGACCTGGGGCTGGCGCTGCTGCAGTAGCAGAACCGGCGGCCGCGGCCCTCGGGCTACGGCTGGCGCCGCGTCCAGATCGCGATGATGCCGCAGCGCTGCCCGGGCTGCTGCATCTCCATCGGCGCGTCGCCGGGATTCAGGTACACCTCGACGGCCTCGATGAACCGGCTCGGGAACTCCGGCCCGCCGGCGAACGTGGCCGGGAACCCATCCACGTACCAGAGCGGCTGGCATCCCTGGGCGGTGGACCGCGTGATGTAGGTCCGGCACTCTCCCATGCGGCACATCGTGGCGGTCCCGGGAATGGCCTGGAGCAGCTCGCCGAGCGTGTTGGCCTGCCGGGCGTCGATCTCCTCCCGCATGAGGAAGTAGCCGCCGCCGTGTTCCCGGCGGCGCTCGAGGGCCGCGGGCGACCGCCAGTCGTTGTCCTGCGCGCCCTTCACGTGGACGGTGTCCAGCACCACGGGGCGCGGAGTCATCCAGAGCGTGTCGGCGCCGTGCGGGCCCGGCGCGGCGTGCAGCTGCCACGTGGTCGCGGCGTAGCCGATGGCGAGGGCGCGCACCCGGTAGCTGCCGCGGGGAATCGACGAGAAGCTGAACCGGCCGGAGTCGTCGGTCCGTCCCCGCCGGCCGAGATCGAGGAGGTCCAGGCTCGCGCCGACGACCGGCCCGCGGGTGTCGCTGTCGAGGATGCGCCCCGCCAGCGTGGCAGTGTCGGGCTGCGCCCACGCGCGCCCGGCGAACGCGAGAGCCAACGGAATGAGGAATGGGAGAGGTGCGCGCCGCATCATCGGTCGCTCACGCGCATTCTACAACCGGTGACCGCGGCTGTCGAATCAGGCCCGAGCGCTCGCTGCGCACGAAGAGTATAGGCGAGTATATGCATCGGGAAACCCGCGCGGCGACTCGGTTTTCGGGGGTTGCGCGAATCGGGGTGGCTCTTCAATATGGCCCCACGCGGGGCGCCACACTGCGCTTGGCCGCGACAGCAGTTGGGCGCTGCTGCTTGTTTGGCGCAGGAACAAGATCACGGAATCGGAAGACGCGGTGCTTCGCCCGGCGGGAGCCGGGCGCGCCACGTCGTTCGTGGAAGTGCGAGGAGGCGACCGGAGTCGCTGCCGCCCGCTTCCTCGACGGTGTGTTGTCGCAGGGCTCTGTTCGGGCAGTTCCAGACGGTGACTTCGTAGCAGAGGAGACTCCTCATGAGGCGTTCACTGTTCAACGGGCTGCGCATCTCCCTGGCTGCGGTGGCGCTGCTCTGTGTCTCGCTCGGCCGAGCGCAGGCGCAGAACGCGACGATCCGGGGCGTGGTGAACTCGGCGCGGGGCGGGCCCGTGGAAGGGGCTTACGTCTATATCGCCGAGCTGGGCCTGTCGGCGTCGACGGGCGCGGGAGGGGCGTACAGCCTCGTCGTGCCGTCTGCGCGCGTGCGGGGCCAGGCGCTGTCGGTGCGAGTCCGGGCGATCGGCTTCAAGCCGCGCAGCGAGCCCATCACGCTCCAGCCGGGCCCCCAGACGATCAACTTCACGATGGACGAGGACATCAACCGTTTGGAGGAGATCGTCGTCACCGGCGTGTTGGAGGGCACCGAGCAGACCCGTGTGCCCTTCTCGGTGGGACGCATCGACGTCGCCGACGTCGAGGTCCCGGCGGTGAACGCGCTGAGCCTCCTGTCGGGTCGCGTCGCGGGTGCGACGGTCATCAACCAGACCGGGCTGCCGGGCGCCGCGCCCACCATTCAGCTGCGCGCGCCGACGATGATCAACGCGAGCGGGCGCGGGCAGGATCCGCTCTTCATCGTGGACGGCGTCGAGATCGTCGGCGGCCTGCAGGACATCAACACGACCGACATCGAGAGCATCGAGGTCGTGAAGGGTGCGGCGGCGGCGTCCCTCTACGGGGCGCGCGCCGGCGCCGGGGTCGTGCAGATCACGACGAAGAGCGCCCGCCGAGCCGCGCCGGGCGTGTCCTTCAGCCTGCACACGGAATACGGCACGAGCGACATCGAGCGGCAGATCAAGCTCTCCACGCACTCGTACCTGCTCATGGATCCCGCCGGCAAGCGCTACTGCATCGCGGTGCCGGGGCAGCCGATGTGCTCGCGGACGCTCGACTGGGCGACGGAGCTGAAGCGGGTGAACTGGTTCCCGGGGCCGGACTCGGTCCTCACGCCCCAGCCGCTGGCGCTCGACGTGTCGTCCACCTACACCAACAACCTGGCGCTCAAGAACAACTTCGAGGCCAACCCCTGGCCGGGGCAGATCTACAGCCCGATCCAGCAGGCCATTCGTCCTGCGAGCTTCGCGACGACCGAGCTGGGGATGACCGCCAGGATCGGCGAGACGCAGGTCTACGCCAGCCTCAGCGAGTTCCATCAGGGCGCGCCGCTGCGGTTTTTGGCGGGGTACGACCGGACCAGCACGCGCCTCAACGTGACGCACCCGATCGCGACGAATCTGCAGGCGCAGCTGAGCACCTACTATGCGCACTCCCTGCAGAACGCGCCGTACGCGGGGGAGAACTATCCGGGCTCGTTCCTGTACCTGACCCGGCAGCGGGCGGCGACGAACCTGCTGGCACAGGATTCCCTGGGGCGCACCTACGTTCGCGTGGACGTACTGTCCAGCGGCCAGCAGAACTCGAACCCGGTCAACCCGTTCAACGACATCAAGGACGTGGGGATCACGGACCGGTTCATCGGCGGCCTGACGCTGCGCTACACGCCGATGAGCTGGCTCGACTTCGAGAGCAACTTCTCGTACGACTACCGCGGGTACGCGGAGGACTACTACTACGGGAAGGGCCGGCGGGTCACCTCGAACGCCGCGGCCACCTACTGGTACCGCGGCTACGCCGAGCGGTACGCGTGGACCCGGAACGGCTACAACGGCTCCTTGAACGCGACGGCGCGGCACACGTTCGGCCGCGACCTGGCCACGAAATGGAGCCTGCGGGCCACGTTCGAGCAGCAGGACTACCAGAACAACGACGGCAACGGGAGCCTGCTCAACGCGGTCGGCATCGACCAGCTGGGCAACGCCACGCAGAGCACCTACTCCATCACCTCGTACAACGAGAGCATCCGCCAGATCGGGCTGTTCGCGGGCGTGAACCTCGAGTACAAGGACCGGTACGTGGTGGACGCGCTGGTCCGCCGCGACGGCAGCTCGCTGTTCGGGGCGGACCGGCGCTGGGCGACGTTCGGGCGCGGGTCGGTGGCCTGGCGGATGGCGCAGGAGCCCTGGTGGCCGTTCAAGAGCGTGTTCAACGAATTCAAGCTGCGCGCCTCGCAGGGGAGCGCGGGCGGCCGGCCCAACTTCGCCGCGCAGTACGAGTCGTTCACCGTCTCCTCGGCGGGCATCCAGCTGGGTAACCTGGGCAACAAGGATCTCCGGCCGGAGACCAACACCGAAACGGAGATCGGGGCCGATATCGAGCTGTTCCGGCGGATCGGCCTGATGATCAATCACTCCACGTCGACCATCAAGGACCAGATCCTCCAGGTCGTCCAGCCGTCGTCGCAGGGCTACCTCACCAAGTGGATGAACGCCGGGACGCTCGAGAACAAGACCTGGGAGCTATCGCTCAACATCCCGGTCATCTCCAAGCGCGACGTGCAGTGGTCATGGCGGTTCAACTACGACGCGACGACGAGCGTGATCACCGCGCTCAACGTCCCGCCGTTCTACTTCGGCACGAGCTACCAGGGCACGGAGACGATGTTCCAGGCCAAACAGGGTGAGGCCATGGGCACGTTCTACGGCGCCGTCATGGCCACCAACTGCTCGCAGCTGCCGACGGCCTTCCGGTCGGACTGCGGGACCGCGACCTCCTCATTCCAGATGAACTCGGACGGGTGGCTGGTGTGGGTGGGCCACGGGAACTCGCCCGGCGACGGGATCACCAAGAACCTCTGGACCACGTATCTGCCGGGGTGCGTGAACCATACGTCCCGCGCGGAGCAGGGATGCACGCTGGCGACGTCGGACACGCTGTCGCCGTGGGGCGTCGGGCTGCATTGGGGCATGCCGATCCGGGTGCGCAATGCCAACGGCACGCGGCTCATCGGCGCGCTCGGGCACGCCCTGCCCAAGTGGCACTTCTCGGTGTCGCAGACCTTCCAGTGGAAGCGCCTCTCGGTGTACGCGATGCTGGAGGGGCTGATCGGTCGGGACATCTGGAACGAAGGGAAGCAGTGGGAGCACCTCGACCTCAACTCCCCCGACGTCGACCAGTACGGCAAGTCGGTCCACGCCGCGAAGCCGCTCGGCTACTACTGGCGCGGTCTTACGGTGGACGGCGCGTCGGCGGGCGTCGGCGGCCTGTACGACATTCTCTCGCCCAGCAGCTTCTGGATGGAGGACGGGAGCTTCGCCAAGCTGCGCGAGCTCTCCGTCGGCTACCGGGTGGGCCGGGTGCTCGGATGGGGCGACTGGTCCCTCAACCTGATCGGCCGGAATCTCTTCACGATCACCAAGTACTCCGGGTTCGATCCGGAGGTGGGATCGAGCCGAGGGCCGTCGGGCACGTCCGCCCAGGGCGGTGCTTCCTCGGCGTACATCAACGCCGTGGACGCCTTCAACTTCCCGGGCACGCGCAGCTTCACCGTGAGCCTGACCGTGGGCTTCTAGCGAACTCAAGGGTGTCGCTCCGCCGTGGCCGGGGGAGGCACGGCGGAGCGGTCCCCCGATCGGGAGGATCCGATGCTTAGGATGCGTACTCTGATCGCCGCCGTGATCGCGCTGGGAGCCGCTGCGTGCGGGGACATCCTCAGCTACAGCAACCCCAACTCGCCCGACAAGACCTTGGCGCTGTCGCGGCCGACGGACGTGGAGAACCTCATCTCCGGCGCGTACAACACGGCCTACAATGCCATGCACGGCACCGCCGCCGCGCTCGGCGTGCAGATGCTCAGCGCGTCGTTCGAGAGCTACTCGGCGCTGGGCAACTACAACATGGGCGTGCGGGCGGCCATGCCGCGCGTGTCGATTGACAACAGCCGCGGCGCCCCGCCCAGCGAGAATCCTGGGAGCGCCTACGACTACCTGCGGCTCGAGCGGGCGGCCCGGGCGGCGGCGCTGGGCCTGCAGTCGCTGAACAGGACGGGATTCACCACCGGGTCGGCGGCGCGCGACGCACGGGCGCGGTCGTTCGCGCACTTCGTGAAGGGCTTCGCGCTCGGGAACCTCGCGCTGGCCTACGACTCCGGCGCGGTGGTCACCGAGTACGACGACCCCACCGTCGTCCCGCCGCTGGTTTCCTACGACAGCCTGATGAAGGTGGCCTTGTCCTTCCTCGACTCCGCCATCACGATCGCCGGCGGCACCGCCCCGGCTGGATCGGCCAGCGACTGGTTCCCGCTGCCGGGGACGTGGATGGACAACAGAACGCCTGCGTCCATGTCGGCCGCGAACTTCGTGGCGCTCCTCCGGGGACTGAAGGCGCGGTTCCGCGCCGAAGTGGCCCGGACCCCCGCCGAGCGCGCGGCGGTGAACTGGGCGGCGGTGGTCGCGGACGGGCAGGCCGCCCTGGGCACGGACTTCGTCCTGAACCTGAACTCCGGGTCCGGCTGGGGCGAGGCGATCATCGGAAACCTCGCCCGGTACGGGAACTGGGCGCAGGGCAACTTCTTCATGCTGGCGTTCGCGGACACGTCGCACACGGGGACGGTGTACCAGTTCGACACTTGGCTGGCGACGACCCCCGTCTACAACCGGCAGCCGTTCCTCGTCCGGACGCCCGACCTGCGGTTCCCGGCCGGTGCCACGCGCACCGTCCAGAGCGCCGTGGCAGCCCCGGCGGGGACCTTCGGCTTCCCGTACTACTCCAACCGGGCGGCAGTGAATGACGCCTGCGGCGACGCGATCACCTGCGGATACTACGACCACTTCCGCTTCATCGTGACGATGAACGCGGCGAACCAGGTTGGTCCGTGGACCTTCTACACCCGCGCCGAAACGAACCTGCTGATCGCCGAAGGGCTGATCCGGCAGAACCAGATCGCCAGTGCGCTGCCGTGGATCGACAGCACACGGGTGCGGGCAGGCCTCCCGTCTCTCGTGGCGGCGGCGATTCCGGACACGCTGACCCGAGTGCCGGGCGGAACGGCCTGCGTGCCGCGCGTCCCGGACGCGGCCCAGAGCTACAAGGGCACCATCTGCGGCAACCTGTGGGAGGCGCTGAAGTACGAGATGCGGCTGGAGACGGCGTTCACCGGTTGGGGCGAGTGGTATTTCCACGAGCGCGGGTGGGGGGACCTGCCCGAAGGGACGCCGTTCCACTGGCCGGTGCCGTATTCCGAGATGGACGCCCGGGTGCACCCGTTCTACAACATGGGCGGTGTGGGGCTTCCGGGCGGGTCCGCCAAGGGGACGTACGGCCTGTGGGGCGGCGGCCTCTACTGACGGTGATGCGTGCCGAGCGCCGATGCTGACCTCTCCCGGACGGTTCGGGGCCGTGGCCGTGATGGTGCGGCGCGCGGCGCTGGCCGCGGCCGCGTCGGCGCTCGGCGGCTGCTATGCGCAGACCCCGCTCACCTCGCTCCCGGCTCCCGGGACGGACGTCGTGGTGGAGCTGAACGACGCGGGGCGGGTGGCGATGGCCGCTCAGGTGGGCCCGTCGGTCACGAGCATCGAGGGGGTGCTCGACTCGACGTCGCTGGACTCGGCATTCACGCTGAGCGTGACGAGCGTCTCGGTCATCACTGGTGCCGTCGCCCGTTGGTCGGGCGAGCCGGTGAAGCTGCGGCCGGCGTTCGTGCAGACGATGTACGAACGGCGCCTGTCGAAGGGCCGAACCGCCGTGTTCGCAGCCGGCCTGGCGGTCGGGGCCACGGTCTTCGTGGTCACGCACGGGCTGGGCATACTGGGCGGCGCGGGCAACGAGGCCCCGCCTCCCGGCCAGGGCGGGAATTCGAACAGTCTCTGGGCACACCCATAGTGAACCTTTTGCACACGAGCGCGTCATGAATCTGATGCGAGTGGGAGCGACGATCATCATCGTTGCGGCGCTTGCGGCCTGCAAGCACGAGGGCGGGCCCTTCGCCAGCACGACCCCCCCGACCGCGGGCTTCAGGTACGTGAACCTCATGCCGGACCGGGGCGCCGTGGACTTCCGGATCGTGGATGCGATCACCTTCGCGCCGAGCGCCTTCGGAGCGACGTTCCGCACCGGCGGATCGCCGAACGGCATCTCGACCGCCTACCTGCCGAACTACTCCCCGGCGCTGACGGGCACGCACCGGATCCGGATGTTCTGGACGAGCACGAACCCGGACACGGCGCAGATGGTGTTGATCGACACGACGATCACCCTGAGCGCGGGTGTCAACTACACCTTCTACGCCTACGGGTACACGACGTCGGGCCAGGCGCCGGTCGCGAAGGCGTTCATCACGACGGACTCGACGCCCGATCCGGGGACCAGCATCGCGTTCCGGGCAATTCACCTGGCGCCCGCGGGCAGCCCGACGACCGCCCAGGACGTCCCGGCGAGCGTGGACGTCTACGTCGCCAATCAGGCGGTCGCGAATCCGACGGGGACGGCGACCTGGGCGGGCGTCGGCGTCGGGATGTTCACCGGCTACAAGACGATGGCGCCGGATTCCCTGCAGGTGTTCGTGACCCCCGCCGGCACGCCTGGGACGGTCACGACGAAAGCCCAGGCGCCGAAGGGAGTGGCGGGCAGCCTCACCGCCAGCCCGCCGACGGACCCGATCGCCGGGACCCAGCAGGCGGGCTCCTCGATCACCGCGGTGATCGTGCCGCGGTCGCTGGCGGGGTCAAAGGCCCCGCAGTCGGCTGCGTACCTGGTGCCCACGGTGCTGTTCCTGATCGACAAGATCCCGCCGCGGATCACGCAGTAGCGGAGCGCGCGGCCGGCGTGCGACAGGCGAGCGGCCGGTCCCAGCAGGGGCCGGCCGCTTCGCGAGCGCGCCCGCCGCGCTGCTCAGCGGCCGCCGGCCTTCACCCGGATGATCGAGTCCAGCACCTGCTTGAACAGCCCGTACGACTGCGCACCCACGATCAGCTCGCCCTCGACGTAGAACGTCGGCGTCGAGGTCGCCCCCGATTTGCGCGAGCCGTCGAAGTCCGCTTCCACGGCCGGGCGCGTCGCCTTGGTGCGGAGACACTCCTGCAGCTGGCTCCGGTTCAGGTGGAGGGAATCCCCGAGCGAGAGGAAGTACGATCCCGGTTCCCGGAGGTCGGCCCAGTGGTCCTGGTTGCGGAACAGGAGGTCGTGCATCTGCCAGAACTTGTGCTGGCGGGCGGCGCACATCGCCAGCTCGGCGGCCGGCTCCGCGTTGGGGTGGATCGACGAGAGCGGCATGTTCACGAAGATCAGCCGCAGCTTCCCGGTCGCGATGTAGTCGCGCTCGATGGAGGGGAGCGTCTCGCGCCAGAACTGTCCGCAGTACGGGCACTCGAAGTCCGAGATCTCGTACATGGTGACCGGCGCGTCGGCCTTGCCGCGGGTGCGCTCGGTGCGAAGGTCGTCGAGGGGCGTGCCCTGGGTCTGCTGCGCGGCAGCCGGCGCGACGGCGAGGACGAGCGCGAGGGCCAGGCCTGAAGCGGTGCGTCGTGGCATAGGGTGTCGAAGCTAGCCGGGCCCGTGCGGCCGCGGAAGCCTCGCCTTGGCTATATTCCCGAGGCCATGCCGCTCATCGCGCTTCTCGGCTTCGTTCTCCAGCTCCAGATCCCGGGGCCCACCGGCTACGTCAACGATTTCGCCCACGTGATCGATCCGGCTTCACGAGCGCGGATGGAGGCCGTGATCGACCGGGTGCGCGGTGCGTCGGGGGGCGAGATCGTCGTCGTCACGCTGCCGGATCTGGGCGGCCGCGCGGCCATCGACGTCGGGCGCGACATCGGGCGGCAGTGGAAGGTGGGGGCGCAGGGCGCGGCGGGCGACCCGCGCCGGAACACCGGCGTGGTGCTCCTGCTGGTGCCTGGTGTGCACCCGGGGGACGGAAAGGCCCGCCTCGCGATCGCCACGGGGACGGGCGCCGAGGGGTTCGTCACGGACGCGCTGGCGGGCAGGATCCGCGACGCGATCGGGCAGCAGTCGGTGAGCGCCGGAAGCTACGCCGCCGGGTTGGTCACCGGCGTCGAGCTGCTGGGGCAGGCGTACGCGCAGGAGTTCGGCTTCAAGCTGGCGGACAGCCTGGCGCCGCCCGCTCTTCCGCCTGCGGAGCAGCCGTCGGGCGGCGGCCGCGGCAGCATGTTCTTCACTCTGTTCGTCATCGTGGTGCTGCTGTCCATCCTCGGCGGGCTGGGCCGGCGCAGGCGAGGCATGGGCTCGGGGCTGCTCGGGGGGATGATCATCGGCTCGATGCTGGGCGGGAGGCGCCGCGGCGGGTGGGGCGGCGGCGGTTTCGGCGGCGGCGGATTCGGCGGTTTCGGGGGCGGGGGAGGTTTCGGAGGCTTCGGCGGCGGGGGCGGCTTCAGCGGCGGCGGCGCGTCGGGAGGATTCTGATGGCGGGGACCACGAAACCCAATCTGGAGCAGTTCGCGCAGCGGCTGGAGGCCGCCCTCGGGGACAACCTCGTCGCGCTGCTGCTGTTCGGGTCGGCGGCCCGCGGCACGCACGTGGAGGGCCGGTCCGACCTCAACGTGCTCGTGATCGTGAAGGACGCGGGCGTGCTCAGGCTGCACGCCGCTACGCCGGTGCTGGCGGAGTGGGCGAAGGCCGGAGAGCCGGCGCCGCTCGTCTTCGCTGAGGCCGAGTGGCGCGCCTCCGCGGACGTCTTCCCGATCGAGATCGAAGACATGCGGGAGGCCCATCGGGTGCTCGCGGGGCGCGATCCCTTCGAGGGGGTGGCGACCCGGCGGGCCGATCTGCGCCGGGAGCTGGAGCACGAGCTCCGGGGCAAGGTGCTGCGGCTCCGGACCGAGTACGCCGCGGCGGCGGCCGACGGGAAGGCGCTGGGGCGGTTGCTGGTCCACTCCGCCGGGACGTTCTTCATCCTGTTCCGCGCGACGCTGCGCTTGCTGGGCGGGGCGCCGCCGGCGGATCACGACGCGCTGGTGCGGGAGACGGCCGCCGCGGCGGGGCTGGACATCTCGGCGTTCGACTGGGTGCTGGCGGCGCTGGGCGGGAAGGACCCGAAGTCGCTGGAAGCGTACGACGCCGTCGCGGGCCGGTACGTGGATGCGATGGAAGCACTGGCGGATTTCGTTGACAGATTGGAGACGTGAGTAGGACGGGATTCAGAACAGTTGCCAGACGCCAAGTTGCCAGTGGTTGCCAGATGCGAGTCGACAGATGCAGGAAGAGGCCTCGCCGCGATGTCGGCACGAGGCCTCTTCTGATTCTGCTGACTCACGCCTTGGAACCACTTGCAGCTTGGCGTCTGGCAACTCACTTCTTTCGTATCGTCACATCCACGCTCATCCCCGGCCGCAGCGGATGCAGCGAATCAGGGGGCGTGTCGAGGCGGACGCGGACGGGAATCCGCTGCACGATCTTGGTGAAATTCCCGGTCGCGTTGTCCGGCGGAAGGAGCGAGAACTTGGCTCCGGTGGCCGGGCTGAGGCTTTCGACGTAGCCCTGGAACACGCGGCCGGGATACGCGTCGGCCGTGATCTCGGCGGGGGCGCCGGGCGCCACGCGCGCGATCTGCGTTTCCTTGAGGTTGGCCACGACCCAGACGTCGTCGAGCGGCACGACGGCCATCAGGGGCTGGCCGGGCTGCACCAGCTGGCCCACCTCGACGGATTTCTTGCTGACCACGCCGGCGACGGGCGCGGTGACGACCGTGTAGGAGACCTGCAGCGCGGCCAGGTCGCGCACGGCGCGCGCTGCGGCCACGCGGGCCGCCGCGGCGCGGAGTGCGGCGGTGGCGGCGGTTACCTGCTCTCCGGACGCGGAGGCGTTGCGCTGCGCCGCGACGAGCAGTGCGCTGTCCGCCCGCGCGGCGGCTTCCGCCGCATCGAGCTGCTGCCGGCTGACGATGTTGCGCGCGGCGAGCACCCGGTAGCGCTCCAGGTCGCTGCTCGCCTTCTGCGCGTTCGCCTCGGCCTGCGTGACGTTCGCGGCGGCGGCGGCCGCGGCCGCCTTGGCCTGGTCGAGCTGGGCCACCGCCTGCCCGACGTCCGTCCGGGAGCCCACGGTGGCGATCAGCGCCGCGAGGTCCGCGTCCGTCTGGGCCAGACGCGCCCGGTAGTCGCGGTCGTCCAGCGTGACCAGCGTGTCGCCGGCCCTGACCCGCTGGTTTTCCTGGATGCGCACCGAGGCCACCCACCCGCCGATGCGCGGCAGGATGGGCGTGATGTGTCCGTCCACCTGGGCGTCGTCGGTGCTCACGTGCGTGCTCCCGTACCAGATCGCGCGGATCCCCAGCACCAGCAGAATCGCGCCCACGACGATACCGAGGATCAGCACCACCGGGCGCCGACCGCGCTGTTCCGACTCCTCCGACTCCACCGGCTCGACGGGAGCCGCCGTTCTCTCAGCCACTGTAGCCATCCTCGATCTCCTCGAATCTACTCAGCCGCCGCGCGGGCGGCCTCGGTCGTTGTCTATCTGCGCAACTTGCCGTCTGGCAACTGGCAACCAGCGTCGTCAGTGCACCGTCTCCACGACGCCTGCCGCGTACGCCAAGTTGACGCGCGCCGCCGCGGTGGTGAATCGCGCCTCGATCTCCGCGTCACGCGCCTGGTTCAACGTCGACTGCGCGCTGATCAGGTCGATGTTGCCGGATACGCCGCTGGCGAACCGCTCGCGCGCTTCGGACAGCTCTTCTTCCGCCAGCGAGAGGCCCTGGGCGGCGACGTCGTGCTGCTCGACGCCGGACGCGAAGTCCAGCAGGGCGGAGCGCACCTGCGCCGTGATCTGGCGCTGCAAGTCCCGCTCCCGCACCCCGCTCTCGGCCGCCAGAGCCCGCTGCTCGGCCCCGCGCGCGTCGCGCTTGAGCCCGTCGAGCAGCGGAATGGTGACGGCCACCGCGAGGTCTCGCGTGTTCAGGGTGGTGCCGGTCGTCTTCCCGTTCGGGCCCCAGGCCCCCTCGAGGTCGAGCCGCGGCAGGCGCTCCATCCCGATGGCCCTGCGCTGCGCGTCGGCGCTCAGTCCCCGGTCGCGCTCCGCCGCGAGGTCGGCGCGCCGGCCCAGGGCGAGGGAGAGCGCCGCGGCCGAGTCCAGCGGCGCGGCCGAGGCGCCGAGGTCGCCCGTCAGCGTGTCGGTCAGGACGAAGACGGTCGCGGGAGGAACGCCGAGCGCGAGCGCCAGGTCGATGTCGGCCTTCTGTCGCTGGTTGCGGGCGACGATCAGCGCTCCACGGGCGGCCGCCAGCTGCGTGCGCGCCCGCGTCACGTCCAGCGGCGGGCTGACGCCCGCCTGGACTTGTGCGTCGGCCAGAGACAGCAGCTCGGCGGCGGTGACCGAGTCCGCCTGCCGCGCCCCCAGCAGTGCCTGCGCACGGACGGCGCGCAGGTAGGCGAGCGCCGCGGCCCGCGCCGCGCCCTGCACGGCGGCGCCGCGATCGGCCTCGCTCCCCTGCACCTGGATGCGGTCGGCCTTGAGATGCTGCCAGGTCGCGAGGTCCACGACCGATTGGGTCACTCGGATCCGGCCGTCCACGTTGTCGTAGGGGCCGATAAGCGCCGGCAGGGAGAACGGGAGGCCGGGGGGAAACGCGAACCCGGTGCTCGCCAGCGTCGCGGACCGGTTGAAATACCCGGCCGAGAGCGAGAGGGACGGGAGCAGGCCGGCGCGCGTCTCGTGCGCGCGGGCTTCGGCTCCTGCGACCCGGTAGCCAGCCGCCTCGACCGCCGGAGACGTGCCGGCGGCCATTCGGACCGCGTCGGCCAGCGTCAACCGCGTGGCGGTCGGCAAGCTCTGGGCCTTCATGGCAACGCTCCAGCACAGTGCCGCGGCGACCGCGGTCCCGACGATTCTATGCATGCCGCGACTCCGCGTTCGGCGCGGTAGATTCCGCGCTGGTGTTCGGCACCGTGCGGGCGGCGCGAATACCGCCTCCGCTCGGGCCCGGGTTTCCGTTCGGCGCGGCGATGCCGCGCAGGTAGATACCGATGGAGGCCTCGAGATACGGCTCGACCGCGAAGCGCTCGCGCTCGCAGGCCTCGAAGGAGTGCCTCCAGACGGCGGCCATCAGAACCGGCGCGAGGACCGTGCGTACCGCGAGGTCCACGTCCACCTTCCGGAAGGCCCCGCCGTCGATCCCGCGGCGCAACACGCCCGCGAAGATCTGCCGGCCCCGCTGGACCACCTCGTCGAACCAGAACTGCGCCAGCTCGGGGAAGTTGGACGCCTCCGACATCACCAGCTTCGGGATGCCGGCCAGTTGCGACGCATCGAGCGACTTCCACCACTCCAGCACCAGGCGGCGCAGCAGCTCCTCGGGAGTGCCCGCATGGTCGTCCACCATCCGCTCGGCGGCCGTGAGCAGCGGTACGATCGTCTCCCGCACCACCGCCTTGAAAAGGGCCTCCTTGCTTTCGAAATAGAGGTAGAGGGTCCCCTTGGTGACGCCGGCCCGCCGCGCCACGTCTTCGAGCTTCGTGGCCGCGTAGCCGTGTTCGACGAATTCCGCCAGGGCCGCGGCCAGGATCTCCGCCGGTCGCGCGTCCTTGCGCCGCTGCCAGCGCGGAGGATGGTCGCCGGCGTCCTCATGCCGATGCAGTGTCATTTCGAGGCCTCACTAGTTACTGACTGTTCGGTAAGTTATCCAGAACAATTCGAACTTGTCAACTCGCAGATCGTCTCAAATCCAGCTCTATTCCCGGACAAGGTCCCAGACGGAAATATCGCGAAAGCGTCGCTATGGTGTCGATATAGTGAGTCTTCGCTCCTGGCGTCGCCGCGGACAGCGCCCGGGCGCCGGACGGCTGCCCTTGCACCGCCATCAGGGCTGCCGCAGGTTCTCGCAGCGCTTCCATCCCTTCTTCACCTGAGGCAGTTCCGATGACGATCCCGCGCCGGAGCCCCTTCGTGGTCGCCGCCCTGGTGTTGTCACTCGCGCCCGCGCCCGCCACGCACGCGCAGCCTGCGCCGTCACCAGTGCCAGCGCGCCGGCCGGTCGCGGCGACCGACATCTACAGGCTTCGCACGGTGAGGGATCCGCAGCTCTCCCCGGAGGGGGCATGGGTCGCCTACACGGTCTCCGTGATCGACTCGGCGAAGGACCGGGCGGAGACCGACATCTGGATGACGAGTTGGGACGGGACGCAGACGATCCGCGTCACATCGACGCCGGGGAGCGAGTCGTCGCCGCGCTGGAGCCCGGACGGACGCTGGCTCGCCTTTCTCTCGTCGCGGCAGGGGGGCGACGGTGCGCAGGTCTGGCTCCTCGACCGCCGCGGCGGTGAGGGGCAGCGCATCACCACCATCCGGGACGGCGTATCCGACATGGCATGGTCGCCCGACGCCACGCGACTCGTGCTCGTCGCCGGCGTCCGGACGGACAGTGCCGCCGCCGACACCACGCGGCCGCATCCGATCGTCATCGACCGCTACGCCTTCAAGCAGGACCGTGAGGGCTACCTGACCCGCTCTCACACGCACCTGTTCCTGCTCGACGTGACGAGCCGCAGGGTGGACACGCTCACCACCGGGGACGCCGACGAGGATTCCCCGGCCTGGTCCCCCGATGGAGCCCGCCTCGCCTTCGTGCGGACCCCCGAGCCGGCGCCGGGCTCGGGAGCCAACTCCGATGTCTGGGTCATGGACGCCCGGCCGGGAGGGCAGCAAGTGCGCCTCACCGATTTCCCGGGGCCGGACGGGGGCCGGCTGTCGTGGAGTCCCGACGGGCGCTGGATTGCCTTCACCCGGGGCGACGAGCCGCGTTGGTCCGCCTACCAGCTCGACAAGCTGGCGGTCGTGCCGAGCGATGCGTCCGGGCCGGCGCGCGTGCTGACCGCCGCGCTCGACCGCCCGGTCTCGCGCCCGGCCTTCACGGCGGACGGGAGCGGGGTGCGCGTGCTGGTCGCCGATGACCGGCGCGTGTACCTGGCGCGGATCCGCGCCGGCGACGGAGCGGCGGAGCCGGTGGCGGCGGGCCGTCGGGTCGTTCTCGGCTACAGCGTCGCCGCGCAGGACGACGGGCGCGTCGCGCTCCTCGTCGCCACTCCGGAGCGCCCCGCCGAGGTGTACGCACTCGAGCGCGACTCCCTGCGCTCGCTCACGCATCAGAACGACTCCCTCCTCGCGGTCCTGCAGATCGGCACCGTGGAGGACCTCGTCTCCCGCAGCGCCGACGGGACGGAAGTCCACGGCCTGGTCCTCCGGCCCGCCGGCGTCGCGCCCGGCACCCGCATGCCGCTCCTCCTCGACATCCACGGCGGGCCCAACGGCCAGGATCAGTACGACTTCTCCCTCGACCGGCAGTGGCTCGCCGGCAACGGCTACGCCGTGCTGGCTGTGAACTACCGCGGAAGCGCCGGGCGCGGGATGCGATTCGGGCGGGCCATCTTCGCCGATTGGGGGCACTTCGAGGTGATGGACGTGCTCGGGGCCGTGGACGAGGCCGTGCGTGAGGGGATCGCCGATTCCACGCGCCTCGGCATCGGCGGGTGGAGCTACGGCGGCATCACGACCGACTACACCATCGCCACGACCACGCGGTTCAAGGGAGCGGTGGCCGGCGCCGGCGCCATCGACGTCCTCGCACTCTACGGCACCGACCAGTACGTTCAGCAGTACGACCTCGAGCTGGGGTCGCCCTGGGCGAACACGGCGCTGTACCTGAAACTGTCGTATCCGTACCTGCACGCCGATCGAATCCGGACGCCCACGCTGTTCATGGGTGGCGCGCTGGACTTCAACGTGCCGATCACGGGGAGCGAGCAGATGTATGAGGCGCTGCGCCGCCTCGGCGTGCCGACGCAGCTGGTCGTCTACCCCGGCGAGTGGCACGGCATCACGCGCCCCAGCTTCGTGCGCGACCGGATGGAGCGCCGCGTGGCGTGGTTCGACCGGTACGTGAAGGGAACGGGGACCGCGGCAGCAGCGGCGCCATAGGGGTCCGACACTTATCTTTCGCCTCCGACGTACTGATGCTGCCAGTCGGCTACTTCCTGAGGAGCGAGGAATGAAGCGCAGCGCTGCGAATAGCATTGCGGTCGTCGTGTTGATGACGACACTGTCGGGGTGCGGCTACAACCGCATCCAGACGCTGGATGAGCAGGCCAACGCGTTCAAGAGCCAGATCGAGGTGCAGCTGCAACGGCGGGCCGACCTCGTGCCGAACCTGGTGGCGACGGTGCAGGGATACGCCCAGCAGGAGCGGACGATCTTCACCGCCGTCGCGGACGCACGGGCGCGGCTGAGCGGGGCGGTGCAGAGCGGCGACCTGGGGCAGATGGCGGCGGCGAACCAGGGGCTCACCGGCGCGCTGAGCCGGCTGCTGGCGATCTCGGAGAACTACCCCCAGCTCAAGTCCAACGAGAACTTCCGCGCCCTGCAGGATCAGCTGGAGGGGACGGAGAACCGCATCGCGACCGCGCGGCAGGACTACAACGCGGCGGTGCAGGCGTACAACAGCTACATCCGGCGGTTCCCGCAGGTGCTGACGGCGAAGCTGATCGGGAAGCATGAGCGGGAGTACTTCGAGGTGACCGCACCCGAGGCCAGGGAAGTGCCCAAGGTGGACTTCACCGCACCGCAGAAGAAGGGACAGTAGGCAGTACGTTCGTGGACCGGTCCGTTGCCAGACGGCAAGGGGGCAGTGGTTGCCAGACGCAAGCCATGAGCGGCCAGTCCAGTTGCCAGTACTGACGACTGGTCTGGCGCCTCGAGTCTGAGAGGCTGGTAACCACTTCCGACTTGCCGTCTGGGAACTACTCTGAAGTCCGGCGGACTGCAGTTCCGAGCGCGAGCCTGCAGGTCAATCCGCGATGGCGTCGGGCAGGATGAACCGCAGCGGATCCACCGCCCGCCCGTCCCGCAGCACCTCATAGTGGAGGTGCGGGCCGGTCGACAGGCCGGTCGAGCCCACGTAGCCGAGCAGGTCGCCGCGCTTCACGCTCTGACCGACGTGCACACCCGCCGCC
>DATKLR010000109.1:0-3359 GCA_035542295.1 Gemmatimonadales bacterium
CGGGACGGCGATCGCCGACGTCCTGTTCGGGGACTACAACCCCGGCGGCCGCCTGCCGGTCACCTTCTACAAGAGCGTGAGCGACCTGCCGCCGTTCGACGACTACCGGATGGCCGGCCGCACCTACCGCTTCTTCGACGGGACGCCGCTCTTTCCGTTCGGATACGGCCTGAGCTACACGACCTTCGCCTACGACGGCCTGCGGACCAGCGCGAGCGCGCTGGGCGGCCGCGACACGTTCACGGTTTCGGTGAACGTGAAGAACACCGGCTCACGCGCCGGCGACGAGGTGGTGCAGCTCTACGTGCGGCACATCGGGTCGGCGGTCGCGCGCGCGAAGCGGGACCTCAGGGGCTTCCAGCGCGTCACGCTCCAGCCGGGTGAGCGGCGGACCGTCCGGTTCCGGCTCCCAGCGTCGGCGCTCGCCTACTGGGACACCACCTCGCACGGCTGGAAGGTGGAGAACGACCGGGTGGCGCTGGAGGTGGGCGCGTCGTCCGCCGACATCCGGGCGACGAAGACGATATCGGTTGTGGGCCAGCAGTGACGATGCTCTTCCAGTGAGGACCGCATGAAGCTGCGACACGCGCATCTGCTCGCGCTGGCGTTCGCTCTCGCGGCGGGCGCCTGCACTCCGCATCCCAGGCCGGCCACGACGCCAGCGCCGCACTGGCTGGGCACCTGGATGTCATCTCAGCAGCTCGTCGAGCCGCGCAACATGCCCCCCGCTCCGCTGGCAAACTCCACTCTGCGCCAGGTGATCCACGTGTCGCTGGGCGGGCCGCGGATCAGGCTGGCACTCTCCAACCTCTTCGGCAACGGGCCCGTCGCCATCGGCGCGGCGCGCATCGCACGGTCGGCTGGCGGCAGCGCCATCGAACGGGCAAGCCAGCGGGCGCTCACGTTCGGCGGCGCAGACTCCGTGACGATCGCGGCCGGACAGGCGGTCACCTCGGATCCGCTCGATTTCCCGGTGTCGCCGCTCTCCAACCTCGCGGTCACACTCCGCATCGGCGTCGCGCCGGGCGAGCTGACGGGGCATCCCGGCTCCCGGACCACCTCGTACATCAAGGCGGGCGACTGGGTGTCGGCGCCGGATCTCGCGGACGCCGCGACGACCGAGCACTGGTACCTCATCGCCGGGCTGGACGTCGCCGCCGAGGGCTCGGCGGTGGTGACGCTTGGCAACTCGATCACCGACGGGCACGGCGCCGGGACGAACAAGGACGACCGGTGGCCCGACGTTCTCGCCCGGCGTCTGCAGGCCAATCCGCGCACCACGCACATCGCCGTCCTCAATGCGGGGATCGGCGGCAACTGCATCCTGAAGTACTGCCTCGGCCCCGCGGCGCTCGCGCGCCTGGATCGCGACGTGCTCGATCAGCGCGGCGTCAGGTGGGCGATCGTCCTCGAGGGCGTGAACGACATCGGCGGGACGCGCAGCCCCGCCGCGGCCGACAGCGTCGCGACGGGTCTGATCGCGGCCTTCCAGC
The DNA here is from genome assembly GCA_035542295.1 of Gemmatimonadales bacterium. Classification (GTDB taxonomy): domain Bacteria; phylum Gemmatimonadota; class Gemmatimonadetes; order Gemmatimonadales; family JACORV01; genus Fen-1245. The sequence continues at coordinate 1,494 of DATKLR010000109.1, forward strand.
AGATCATCCGCGAGGCGCACGCGCGCGGCCTCAGGATCTCCGGCGCCACGATCCTCCCCTTCGGCGGGTCCTTCTACGACCGGCCGGGGCACGAGGAGGCGCGCCAGCGGGTCAACGAGTGGATCCGGACCAGCGGAGCGTTCGACGCCGTCGTCGACTTCGATGCGGTGATGCGAGACCCCACACAGCCGAACCGGCTTCTGCCCATCGCCGACAGCGGCGATCACCTGCATCCGGGCGAGGAGGGGTACCGGATGATGGCCGACGCGATCGACCTCGCGCTGTTCACGCGATGAACGCGGCGCTCCGCACGATCCTCTCCACGCTGTTGGCGGGCGCCATCGCGTGGCCTTCCGCCCGGGCGCAGCAGCTCACCTTCACACCCTTCCACTCCGACGGCATCTACCGCACCGGAGAGCGAGTGGGCTGGACGGTCGCGATCGCCCCGGACCAGCAACCCGCCGCCGGGCGGTACACCTACACGGTCAAACGCGACGGGCTCCGCGTGATCGGGACGGGCAGCTTCACGATCCCCCTCGCATCGCCACGCACGACGATCGAGACGTTGCTCCGCGAGCCGGGGATGATCCTCGTCGAGGTCCGGCCCCCCGCGCCCGACAGCTCCTTCCGCGGCGCGTCCAGGAGTGAGATCGGCCGCGTGCTGCTCGGCGCGGCCGTCGCGCCGACCCGGATCCTCCCGTCGGCGCCGCCCCCGAAGGACTTCGACGCGTTCTGGGCGGCCGAGATCCGCCGGCTGGCGGCGGTGCCCCCGCAGCCCGTGCTGACGCCGGGCGAGAGCGGGCGGCCGGGAGTCGAGTACTTCACGATCCAGATGAACAACATCAACGGCGCTCACGTCTACGGCCAGCTCGCCAAGCCGGCGGGGCCGGGGCCGTTCCCGGCGCTGCTGATCTTCCAGTGGGCGAGTCCGCCCTACCCGCTCCAGAAGTCGTGGGTGACCGACCGCGCGGCGGAAGGCTGGATGGCATTGAACGTCGAGCCGCACGACGTCCCGAGCGACATGCCGCCCGCGTTCTACGCCGCGCTGCCGCAGATCATCAAGAACTACCGCACCATCGGCCAGCGCAGCCGGGACGAGAGCTACTTCCTGGCGATGTACCTGGGCGACTACCGCGCGGCGGAATACCTGGCGAGCCGGCAGGACTGGGACGGCAAGACCCTGGTGGTGACGGGCATCAGCATGGGCGGCCAGCAGAGCTTCGCCGTCGCGGGCCTCGATTCGAAGGTGACGGCGCTCGTCGTGGACGTGCCGGCGGGGAGCGACGCCCTTGGGCCGCTGCACGGGCGTGCCGCCGAGTACCCGAACTGGGACCTGGCGCGCGCCGACGTCCGCGCGACGGCGCCGTACTTCGACGTGACGAACTTCGCCTCGCACATCACGGCGCGCTCGATGGTCGCCCTGGGGTTCATTGACGAGACCTGCCCGCCGGCGGGCGTGTGGGCGACGTTCAACCGGATCCGGGGGCCCAAAGAGGCGGTGCCGATGGCGGACTCGCCGCACAACCACATAGCGACGGCGGCGGAGCAGGCGCCGTGGGCGCGCCGCTCCGCCGAGTGGCTGAGCGCCCTGGTACGCGGGGCGACGCCCTGAAGATCCGCGGGCTCCGCTGGTGGATGATCGGGCTGCTGATGCTCGGCTCGATCCTCAACTACCTGACGCGGAGCACCCTGGCGGTCGCCGCGCCGACGCTGCTCCAGAGCCTCCACATCACCGCCAGGCAGTACTCGTGGATCGTGGGGACCTTCCAGGGCACGCTGATGCTCCAGCCCGCCGCGGGCTGGGTGCTGGACGTCGTCGGCCTCAGGACGGGATTCGCGCTCTTCGTGATCGCGTGGTCCCTCATC
>DATKLR010000110.1:0-2336 GCA_035542295.1 Gemmatimonadales bacterium
TCGTCGGCCAACCTTCGGCGCCGGTGCGCGTCTGGCAGGACACGATGACCATCCCGACCTACGAGGAGGCGCCGCCGGACCCCAATCCGCCGTTCGACCTCTTCGCCGGCGGACGGATCAACTACCCGTACACGCTCCTCACCAATCTCACCGACCGCCGCGTCCCGCGCGTGTGGCGGACGCTCAACCTCGAGAACGAGTATCTGCGCTGCATCGTCCTGCCCGACCTGGGCGGGCACCTGTACCGGTGCACCGACAAGATCAACGGCCGGGAGATGTTCTACGCCAACCCCTCGATCAAGTACGCGCGCATCGCGTACCGGGGCGCGTGGGTCGCGCTCGGCGTCGAATTCAACTTCCCCGTCTCGCACAACTGGATGACCACCTCGCCGGTGGACTACGCCACGGGTACCGGCGAGGGGGGGAGCGCGTGGGTGCAGGTCGCCAACACCGACCGCGTGACGGGGATGCGGTGGCAGGTCACGCTGACGCTGCGGCCGGGGCGGGCCGTGCTCGAGCAGCGCACGACGCTTTCGAATCCGAGCGATGTGCGGCACCGCTTCTACTGGTGGACCAACTGCGGCGTCCAGGTCTGGGACGACAGCCGCATCCTCTACCCGATGAAGTACACGGCGGGGCACGGCTTCAGCGACATCGACACCTGGCCGGTGAACGGCGCCGGCCTGGACCTGAGCGTGCTGAAGAACCACACGGCCGGCGCGGTGTCGCGGTTCGCGTACGGCAGCCGCGAGCCGTACATGGCGGTCTACCACCCGCGCACGCACGCCGGCGTGGTGCACTATTCGTCGCCGACCGACCTGCCGGGGAAGAAGATCTGGTCGTGGGGCGTGACGCCCGACGGGATCGGCTGGCGCTACGTGCTCTCCGACGACAGCAGCGCCTACGTCGAGATCCAGGCTGGCCTGTTCCGCGACCAGGAGACGTACGGCTTCCTCGACCCCGAGGAGGCCGTGAGCTTCACGGAGTACTGGCTGCCGATCCGCGACCTGGGCGGTCTTGCGCGCGCCAACCCCGACGCGGCGCTCAACCTGTCGCGCACGGCGGACGGCACTGCGCTCGACCTCGCGCTCAACGTGACGCGGGCGCTGCCGAACGCGTCCATCACGGTAATGCAGGGCGCGCGCGAGATCGCGACGGAGCGGGTGTCGCTCCTCCCCGCCGAGACGTTCACGCGGCACCTGGCCGGCCTCGCGCCGGGCGACACCGCGGTCTTCACGCTGCGCGACGCCGCCGGCACGGTCGTGCTTCGGCACGCCGAAGGGCGGTACGACTTCGTGCCCGACAGCGAGATCAGAACCGGGCGCGTCGCGGCGTACCAGGTCCCGCCGCCCGCCGCGCGGAGCGACGGCGACTTCGCGGCGCTGGGCGAGGAGCAGGAGTCGCAGGGCCAGCTGCTCGACGCGCTGGCGACGTACCGCGATGGGCTGCGCCGCTTCCCGCAGAGTCTCGACCTGAATCGCGCGGCGGGCCGCCTGGAAGTCGGGATGAACCAGACTGCACCGGCCACCGATCACCTCGCGTACGCGCTGGCGCGGGTCTCCACGGACCGCGAGGCCTGGTACTACGCCGCTCTCGCGGCCATGGCGCGCGGCCTGGATGCGGCGGCCCGCCGCGACCTGGAGCAGGCACAGGCCTACGGCACGTTCCGCGTGGCGGCGACGATCCAGCTGGCGGCGATCGCGTCCCGCGCCGGACGGCGCGCCGAGGCGCTGGCGCTGCTCGAGCGGGTCGCCGGTGAGCCGCGGCGGCCGGTCCGCGCCGGCGGCCTGCAGGTGGCGCTGCTCCGCTCGCTCGGCCGGACCGACGAGGCCCGGAGCCGCCTCGCCCCGTGGCTGCGGGAGGACCCTGACAACTCGCTGCTCCGTTACGAGGGCGCGCGCCTCGGGAACGACGATGCGGCGCTGTGGGCGCATCTGGCCGCCGATCCCGAGCGCATCCTCGACGTCGCCACCGAATACGTCCGGTATGGTCTGTACGCGGACGCGCTGGACCTCCTCTCCCGTGACTGGCCGAGCGGGAGCGACGTCGTGACGGAGCCCGGGATGCCGAGGCCGGAGGCGTATCCGCTGATTGCGTACTATCGCGGCTGGGTCCGTTTCGCGCTGGGCCAGGACGGCCGCGCCGACTTCGCCGCGGCGTCCCGGATGCCGACGACGTACGTCTTCCCGAGCCGGCCGGAGACCTTCGACGTGCTGCGCCGCGCCCTCGCAGTCGACTCCTCGGATGCCACGGCCCACTTCTTCCTCGGCTCGCTGCTCATGTCCGCCGGGCTTCCCGACTCGGCGATGGCGGAGTGGCACGCGGCGGCGCGGCTC
>DATKLR010000111.1:0-5166 GCA_035542295.1 Gemmatimonadales bacterium
CGGCGGTACCTGGGCGAGGACCTGGCCCCGACGCTCTCGGTGGACGGCGCGGTCATCTGCGGCGCGAACACCGCGCACGGACTGTCCCTCGGCTCGCTGACGTGGAACCCGCGCGACCTGACGGTGAAGGGGCACCTGACGCGGGCCGCGCTTGCCCGCGCTGCGGCCGTGTTCGCGCGCGCCCCCGGTGCGGTGCGGGTCCTCGTGGTGCATCACAACGTGCTCAGGGGGAACCTCTCCCGCCGCTGGGGCCTGGCGCGGCCGCGGGCCGCGCTCGAGGGCATCGTGGCGAGCGGCGCCGACGTCGTCTGCTGCGGACACGATCACGAGGAGGGAATCGGCACGATCGAGCGGGATGGCCGCCGCGTGGTGGCTTCGACGGCGGGAACGCTATCGACGCGGGGCCGCGGCCATCGGCCGCCGAGCTTCAACCTGCTCCAGGTCGCGCCGCAGTCCATCCGCGTGGAGATCCACCGCTTCGACGCCGCGTCGGGCCGTTTCCTGGCGGCGGAAGGGCGGGACTTTGCGCGCTGACGCGCGGTCGGCCTGGCGCCGCCGGCCCGAGGCTCCGCGGGCCCGGCCCGTCGCGCCCCGGCTCACGATGCCGGAGGAGGCGGTCCTGGCGCGCCGCCTGGCGCTGCTGGGCCTGCCGAGACCGAGGCGGATCCGCGTGAATGACAACGGCACCGTGATGGTGAGCCTGTCCAGGAGCGGCGTGCTCAGTATCCACCGCGGCTACGCGCTGGCGCCGGACCGCGTGCTCAAAGCGGTGGTGCGGTTCCTGAAGCCGCGGCTTCCGCGCGCGGCGCGCCGCGCCGCCGAGCGCGAGATCCTGGCTTTCCGCGCCGCCGAGTGGGCCCTGGGCGAGCCGCGGCGCCGCCGCGCTCCCGACCGCCCGCGCCCCGGCGACGCCGAGAAGGCGGAGCGGCTGGCGCGGCTGTTCGCCGAGTACAACGGCCGGCACTTCGGGGGGTTGCTCCCGAGCCTCCCCATGCGCATATCGGGGCGGATGCGCACGCGGCTCGGCCAGCTCTGCCTGCACCACGAGACCGGCGAGCCGCACGAGATCACGCTGAGCCGAGCGCACATCGACCGCCACGGCTGGAGGGAGGCCGCGCACACGCTGCTGCACGAGATGGTGCACCTCTGGCAGCACGTGCACGGCCACGCCGTGGACCACGGACCGATGTTCCGCCGCAAGGCGCGCGAGGTCGGAGTCGTGCCCGCCGCGCGCCGCGACGTGGGAGCGACTCGTCACCATCCGGGACGCCATGGCGCCGCGCTTTAACGGAGTCGACTTCTACGACATCGGCTCGCTCCTCTCCGAGGAGGAGCGGGCGGTCCGCGACACTGTCCGCGCGTGGGTGGACGACAAGCTCGCCCCGGTCATCGCGCAGCATTACCTCGAGGGCCGCTTCCCGCTCCAGCTCGTGCCCGAGATGGCGGAGCTGGGCTTCTTCGGCGCCAATCTCCCCGAGGAGTACGGCTGCGCCGGCCTCAACAACGTGGCCTACGGCCTGATCATGCAGGAGCTCGAGCGTGGCGACTCGGGCGTGCGGTCGTTCGCCTCGGTGCAGGGCGCGCTCGTGATGTACCCGATCTTCGCCTTCGGCTCCGAGGAGCAGAAGAAGCAGTGGCTCCCGCGGATGGCGTCGGGGGAGATCATCGGCTGCTTCGGCCTCACCGAGCCCGACTACGGCTCCAACCCCGGCGGAATGATCACCACGGCGAGGGAGACGAGGGGCGGCTGGGTCCTGAACGGCGCCAAAATGTGGATCACCAACGGCTCGACGGCGAAGGTGGCGATCATCTGGGCGAAGACCGGCGCGCTGGACGACCCGTCGAGCATTCGCGGCTTCATCGTGCCCACCGACACGGCGGGCTTCAGCGCGAAGGACCAGAAGGGGAAGCTGTCGCTGCGCGCGTCCGACACGTCGGAGCTGGTCCTTCAGGACGTGAAGGTCGGCAAGGACGCGCTGCTGCCGAAGTCGAAGGGTCTCAAGAGCCCGCTCTCCTGCCTCACGCAGGCGCGCTACGGCATCGCGTGGGGCGCGGTGGGCGCGGCGATGGGCTGCTATGACGAGGCGCTCGGCTACGCGAAGCAGCGCGTGATGTTCGGGCGGCCGATCGCCGCCACCCAGCTCCAGCAGCAGCGCCTGGCCGAGATGCTCACGGAGATCACCAAGGCCCAGCTCCTGGTGCTCCAGCTCGGCCGGCTCAAGGACCAGGGGAAGGCGACGCCGGCCCAGGTCTCCCTCGCCAAGCGCAACAACGTGCATGCGGCGTGCGAGGTCGCGCGCGAGGCACGCCGCCTGCTGGGAGCCAACGGGATCCTGGTCGAGTACACGGCCATGCGGCACCTGGCCAATCTGGAGAGCGTCTACACTTACGAGGGCACGCACGACATGCACACCCTGATCCTCGGCGAGGAGATCACCGGGATCAGCGCCTTCGAGTAAGCCACCTCCCGCAAGGACGACGGAGTGAAGATCGCGGTTTGCGTCAAGCGGACGCCTGACACCGAGACCCGCGTGAGGATCGCTGCGGACGGCACCTCGCTCGACGAGACGGGCGTCAAGTTCATCCTCAACCCGTACGACGAGTTCGCCGTCGAAGAGGCGCTCCAGCGCAGGGACAAGGCGGGCGCCGGCGAGGTGGTCGTGATCGCACTCGGCCCCGACGCCGCGCAGGAGACGATCCGGAGCGCACTGGCGATGGGCGTCGACCGCGGCGTCGTGCTCAAGGCGGACCGGGTGCCGGCCGACGCGCTCGCCGTGGCGAAGGCGCTCGCCGCCGAGCTCAGAGGCGGCGGCTACGACCTCATCCTGTTCGGGAAGATGGCGGTGGACGACGGCAATCACGCGGTGGGGCCGATGGTGGCCGAACTGCTCGGCCTGCCCTGCGTGACGGCGATTTCGAAGCTCGAACTCGAGGGCGGGAAGGGCGTGGCCGAGCGCGAGATCGAGGGGGGCGTGGAGGTCGTGGAGTTCGCGCTGCCCGCTGTGCTGACGGCCGAGAAGGGGCTGAATGTGCCGCGCTATCCGGCCCTCAAGGGGATCATGGCGGCGAAGAGGAAGCCGATCGAGACCAGGCCCGCGGCGCTGGGCGCCGTGCACGCGCAGGTCTCGGCGCTGGCGCTGCCGCCGGAGCGCAAGGCGGGGCGGATCGTGGGCGAGGGCGCGGACGCGGTGCCCGAGCTGGTGCGGCTGCTCCGCGCGGAAGCGAAGGTGCTGTGATGGCCAACGTGCTGGCGGTCACCGAGCAGCGGGGTGGCGCGCTCAGGAAGACGAGCCACGAGGTGGTGTGGGCAGCGCGCCAGCTGGCGGACGCGATGGGCGGGATGGTGGATGCGCTGGTCCTCGGCGCGCCGGGAGTGGACGCCGCCGGCGCGAAGCTCGGTGGCGTGGGCGCCGACCGCGTGCTGGTGGCGGAGAGCGCGGCGTTCGCGCAGTACGCGCCCGACGGCTGGGTGGCGACGGCGGCCGCCGCGGTGAAGGCCGGCGGCTACGGCGCGGTGCTCGTGGCGGCCACGGCGACGGGGAAGGACCTGGCGCCGCGGCTCGCGGCGGCGCTGGACGCGCCGCTCGCGACCGACGTCACGGCGATCGCGTTGACGGGCGGCAAGGTGACGGCGACCCGGCCGGTGTACGCCGGCAAGGCCATCCAGCAGCTCGCGCTCGATGCGCCGGTGGCGGTCGTCTCGGTGCGCCCCAACACCTGGGCCCCGGGGGCGGCGGGCAAGGCCGGCGCCGTGGAGAAGGTGCAGGCCGTCGAGGCGGCGCGGGTGGTCGTGCGCGAGGTGAAGGCAGCGGCGCAGGGGAAGCTCGACGTGGCCGAGGCGACGATCGTGATCTCGGGCGGCCGCGGCCTCAAGGGGCCGGAACACTTCGCGCTGATCGAGAACCTGGCGAAGGCGTTCGGGAGCGCCGCGGTGGGCGCCTCGCGCGCCGTGGTGGACGCCGGGTGGCGGCCGCACGCGGAGCAGGTGGGGCAGACCGGGAAGACGGTGAGCCCGCAGCTCTACGTCGCGGTGGGGATCTCCGGCGCCATCCAGCACCTGGCGGGGATGAAGACGGCGAAGGTCATCGTCGCGATCAACAAGGACAAGGACGCGCCGATCTTCCAGGTGGCCGACTATGGGATCGTCGGGGATCTGTTCGAGATCGTTCCCCGGCTGACCGAGGAGATCGCGAAGGCGCGGGCCGGCTGAGCGCTGTCGCGCCTAGTCGCGCACCAGCGCGCGGCGGACTGCGGCGGTCTCCGCGAGGAAGGGCTGCAGCTCCTCGGGCTTGGCGCGCTTGTCGGCGCGATAGACGGCGAGCGACCCTCCCGCCGACTCGACTGACCATCCCTGATTCTGCGCGAAGAAGCCGAGGACGTTCATCCCGAACGCGGCGCGAATCGCGCTCTCGTCCGGGCCCCGGAGCAGGTAGTGCGCCGAGAACTCCTCGTTCGATTCGAAGTCAATGTCCTGGTAACCGAAGACCTGGCCGATCCTGTCCCACCAGTGCTCGGGGCTGAGCGTGAATTCGGGCAGCCGACCTTCCGTCGCCGCGCCGGGATAGAGGACCACCGTTTGCCTGTGCGTGTGCGAGTTCTTTCCGCCGCCGGTCGCGTACTGGTAGTCCAGGATGATCGCGTCGGCGCCGTCCGACCTGCCGCGCATCAGGTTCTTGCCCTTCCGGGAGCGGCCGCGCTTGAAGAGGTGGAACGACCCCAGCGTCGCCGCCGTTTCGTCTGAGACCTTCGCCTCGAAGTTGAACCCCAGCCGCAGCGCGACGTCGGCCAGCGCCGCCGTGCGCTTCTTCTCGGCAACATAGGCGAGGTAGGCACCGACCCCGATCGCCGCCAGGATGGCGGCGAAGATGAAGAACGGAGCCAGCGGCGCCGCGGCCGCGGCGGCGCTCACAGCTGCGCCTCCGCTATGCGCACGATGACGTCTGCATAGGGCGCCGTGTCCACGGTCGGCTTGCCCGTCGCGGCGTCGGTGCGCACGTGCCACTGGAGCAGCTCCGACAGCTCCATCCCCTCGTCCTCCGTGAGCTCGAGGTTGTACGCGTGGGGCGAGCCCGTCTCGGGCTGCACGGCGTCTATCCGCTTCTGCACGTCCGGCGGAATGTGCCTCGCCATCCGGAGGGCGTCGAGCATCGCCTGGCTGAGCGGGAT
>DATKLR010000112.1:0-13614 GCA_035542295.1 Gemmatimonadales bacterium
GTTCTTGACCAGCAGGGTCGGCTCATACGGCGCGTCGTGGTAGCGCTGCACCACCCGCCTGACCGCCTCCGAGTCGAGCGGCAGGATCAGCTGGAGGCGCCGCACCATCGCCAGGAGCGAGTCCTCGCTCGCGGCGAGGAGCGAGACCGAGTAGCCCGGGACGTTCTCTGCAATCACCGCCCCGTGCCGGTCCAGGATGAGGCCGCGGGGCGCCGGCAGGGGCACCGGCCGCAGGCGGTTCGACTCCGACTTGAGCGCGTAGGCCCCGTGCTGCACCACCTGCAGGCGGAAGAAGGCGCCGGTGAGAAGGAGAAAGACGACCGCGAGCACCGCCCGCGCCGCCGACGCGCGCACGGCCAGGACGAACGGATGGAAGGCGTTGCGTCCGGCGGTCATCGGGAGGGCACCGCCGTCAGCCAGCCGCGCAGCAGGAGCAGGGCGACGAGGGCGGCCGCAGCCGTGCTGAGCGCAGCGGCGGGGGACAGCACCAGGAGCTGGAGGCCCAGCGCCCCGCCGCGCAGCTGGTTACTCGCCGCCACCTGGAGGATGTCCCGCAGCCAGCTCGCCGCGAACACGATGAGCGCGTTCACCAGCAGGTTGTCCGCGAACACCACCGCCTTGAGCCATCCTGCCGCGAAGCCGACGATCGTAAGCGCGAACGCCCCCGCCCCGAAGGTCGTGGGGGAGACGGCGTCCGAGAGCAGGCCGACCACGAACCCGGCGACCGCCCCGACGGCCGGTCGCGTCCGGATGGCGAGGAAGATCAGCGCCACGAGCACGAGGTCGGGGGCGAAGGGGGATGGGGCGAACCGGGGCCGCAGCACGAAGTGCAGCGCCACCAGCAGCACGAGAGCCGCAATCAGCTTGAGGCGGTCAGGGGGGACTCTCACGGCTTGGGGACCGAGTCGCCGGGCGCAGGGAGCGTATCGAAGGCCGCGGTGAGCGTGTCCGCGGCGCGGTCGAGGCTCAGCACCATGACGTGGCTTACCTGCGCGGGATGGACCGCCGGCTTCAGCAGGTAGGTCCGCTCCCACCCGGCGGTCTCCCTCAACACGCCCTGCACGGTGCCGATGGGGATGCCGCGCGGGAAAATGCCGCCCAGCCCCGAGGTCACGACCGGCGTGCCGACCGGGAGCGTCTCGCGGTAGGCGATACCCGTCAGCTCCATCACCTCGCCGGCGGCCTCCCCGCGCCGCGCCGCGACGATGCCGAAGATCCGGCCGCCCTCGACCGTGGCGCTCACCCGGAAGTCGGGATGGCTCCAGGCCATTGCCACGCTGCTGTGCGCGTCGACGCTGAGGATCGCGCCGAGGAGGCCCGTCGGCGCCACCACGGGGGCCAGGAGCTCGACGCCCTCGCGGCGCCCGGCCGACAGAAGCAGGGTCAGTCCGTCCGTCAGGCCGGTCTGGTGCAGCACCTCGGCGCCGACGTATCCGTAGCCCAGCCGCCCGCCCAGCCGGAGCAGCGCCCGGAGCTGCGCGTTCTCGGCGCGGAGATCGGGGAGCAGCGCGGCCGCCAGCGCGAGCGAATCCCGCTGCGCGCGGAGGGCGAGCACGTCCTGGCGCTCCTCGCGCGACTGAGCCGCCTGGCGCTCCGCCGTCACGACGGGCAGCAGGACCGTGCGGCGCAGGGCCGAAGCGATGGGCAGGCGCAACCCCTCGGGCAGAGCGAGGGCGACGACGGAGAGGACGAGACAGACGACGAAGACGGCCGTGTCGGCGCGCGATCCGTAGCGCTCGGTCCCGATGGTCACGGCCGGATCAGGTGGTCAGGACGGTGCGGTACTTCTCCGGATCGTCGAGGATGCGTCCGGTGCCGCGCACGACGCAGGTCAGCGGATCCTCGTCCACGTGGATCGGCAAGCCGGTCTCGTGCGATAGGAGAATGTCGAGGCCGCGGATCAGGGAGCCGCCGCCCGTCATCACGATACCGCGGTCCACGATGTCGCTCGCCAGCTCGGGCGGAGTGATCTCCAGCGCGCGCCGGACGGCGTCCACGATCTGCTGGACCGGCTCCTGCAGCGCCGCGCGGATCTCATCCGAGCGCACCGTGACCGTCTTCGGGATCCCCGACACGAGGTCCCGCCCCTTGACCTCCATCTCCTGCTCGTCCCCGACGGGGGCCGCGCTTCCGATCTCGATCTTGATCCGCTCCGCCGTCGGCTCACCGATCAGCACGTTGTGGTTCTTCCGCATGTGCTGCACGATGGCCGTGTCCATCTCGTCGCCGCCGATCCGGATTGAGGCGTCGCACACTATTCCCGAGAGCGCGATCACCGCGATCTCGGTGGTGCCGCCCCCGATGTCGATCACCATGTTCCCGGTCGGCGTCTCGATCGGCAGGCCCACGCCGATCGCCGCCGCCATCGGCTCGGCCACCATGTAGACCTCCTTGGCGCCGGCCGACTGCGCGCTGTCGCGCACTGCGCGCTTCTCCACCTCGGTGATCCCGCTCGGCACGCAGACGATCACTTTGGGCTTCACGCGGAACACGTGCTTGTTGATGATCGACGAGAGGAAGTAGCGCAGCATCTTCTCGGTGACGTCGAAGTCGGCGATCACGCCGTCCTTCAGCGGACGCACCGCCTGGATTCCGTCGGGGGTGCGCCCGAGCATACGCTTGGCCTCGAGTCCGATCCCCTTGATCCGCCCGGTGGTCTTCTCCAACGCCACGACCGAAGGCTCGTTCAGCACGATGCCCTCGCCGCGCACATAGACGAGTGTGTTCGCGGTGCCCAGATCGACGGCGATCTCGTTGGCGGGCAGCCACGATCCGGGATTCCAAGACAACATCTTCATTCCGGTTAATGACCCACTGGAGGGGGAGCGTGTAACTCGTTGGCCGGTCATTAACATAGCCCGTCCCAGGGTGCCAGGCAACCGCGCGCTTGACACCTCTCGCGCGCCCCGGCTATGCTGCGCCGATGCCCCCAAGCGCCGTCGCCCGTCGCATCGCCGTCGTAGACGACGCCGCCTGCGACGCGTGCGGCCTCTGCATGCCGCTCTGCCCTCCCGAGGCCATCCACATGACCCGGCACGGCTTGGACGTGGACGCCGGGACCTGCACCGGGTGCGAGAAGTGCATCGCCCCCTGCCCCGTGGGCGCCCTGGAGATGGTCGATGCCGACGGCTGACGTCCTGGTCGTCGGCGGAGGACCGGCGGGGTGCGTCGCCGCCTGGGAGGCGGCCGCCGGCGGCGCGGGGCGTGTGCTCCTGATCGAGCGGGACCGGGCCATTGGCGCGCCGGTGCGCTGCGCCGAAGGGGTGGGGAGCGAAGGCCTGCGGGAGTTCCTCGACCCGGACGGCGCACCCTGGGTCTCGCGCCAGATCACCAAGGTCATCTTCCGGGCCCCGGACGACACCGAGGTGGTGCTGGGGAGCCGCGACGTCGGCTACGTGCTCGACCGGACGCGCTTCGAGCCGGTGCTGGCCGACCTCGCGGCGCAGGCCGGCGCGGAGATCCGGATCGGCACCGAGGCGGTGGGGATGGAGCGCGCGAACGGGGCCTGGCGGGTCGGGCTCCGTGGGCCGCGGGGCGACGAGGCCTGGACGGCCAAGGTGGTGATCGGCGCCGACGGCGTGGAGACGATGGTGGGCCGCTGGGCCGGGATCGACACGCGGGTCGCCGCCCGCAACATGGAGTCGTGCGCGCAGTACGTCGTCGGCAACATCGACTTCGATCCCGACGCGATCTACCTGCACTTCGGGCCGAGCGTCGCCCCGGGCGGCTACGCGTGGATCTTCCCCAAGGGGGTCGGCGTGGCCAACGTGGGGCTCGGCGTCGTGGCCCTGCGTTCGGACGGCCGCAACGCGCGGGCCTACCTCGACGACTACATCGCGAAGCACTTCCCGCGCGGCACCGTGACCGGGCTGACCGTGGGCGGCGTGATCAGCGGCGCAACCCTGAAGCGCACCGTCGCGGACGGCGTGATGCTCGCCGGCGACGCCGCGCACATGATCAATCCGCTGTCGGGGGGCGGCATCATCAACGCGATGAAGGCGGGCCGCCTGGCCGGCCGGCACGCGGCTCGCGCCCTCCGCGCGGGGGACACCTCAGAGCGGAGCCTCCAGGCCTACCATGACGAGTGGATGGAGCTGCTGGGGAACGCCCACCTGCTCTATTACAGGCTCAAGGAAACGATCAACAAGTTCGACGACGACTTCCTCAACCGGCTGGCGCGGACGGTGAACGGGATCCCGATCGAGAAGCGCACGCTCGGCCGGGTGATGGCGTCCGCCCTGGTCCATCACCCGACGCTGCTTCCCATCGCCGCCAAGCTCTTCGTGCAGGAGTTCTGCTGACGCCGCCCGCCGGGGCCGTCAGTGCGATCGGCTGACGATCTGGATCACCCCGTTGCCGGTACCCAGTCCGAAGCGCGCCTCCGCCTCGCTCGGCGTGTAGTAGCGCACCTCCTGCGCCGAAGTGGTCGAGAAGGTCGCCAGCGCGTCGGCCCCCCCATGCGAAATGTTGTCCACGTAGACGACGACGTTCTGGATCTCGGTCTCGTTGAACGACAACTGGTAGTTCCGCTGCAGCCACCGTGGCCGATGCGAGCGGATGTAGCTCGCCAAATCGGTCACCGGCGCCGCTCGCAGCTCCTCTGAGCTGATCAGGTTCTCGCTGCTAGCGCCCGAGTCCCCCGGGTGCTGCCCCGCGCTCGCACACGCGGCCGCGGCCAGAACGGCGAACGTCGCAACGCCCACGCGCAACCGTGCCATCGGTCCTCCTCGGCTTAGTGCACCAGCTTCTTGTACTTGATCCGGTGCGGCTGGTCGGCGGCCGCGCCCTTCCGCCGGCGGTAGTCCGCCGCATATCCCTCGTAGTCTCCTTCGTACCAGTATACCTCGCCGTCCCCCTCGAACGCGAGGATGTGCGTCGCGATCCGGTCGAGGAACCAGCGGTCGTGGCTGATCACCACGACGCACCCCGCGAAGCGCACCAGGGCGTCCTCGAGCGCGCGCAGCGTGTCCACGTCGAGATCGTTGGTCGGCTCATCGAGGAGCAGCAGGTTGCCGCCGCTCTTGAGAAGCTTGGCGAGGTGGACCCGGTTGCGCTCGCCCCCCGAGAGGTCGGCCACTCGCTTCTGCTGGTCGGCACCGCGGAAACCGAAGCTCGCGCAATACGCGCGGGCGTTGACCTGCCGCTTGCCGAACTCCAGGGTCTCCTGCCCGCCGGAGACTTCCTCGAACAGGGTCTTCTTCCCGTCGAGGGACTCGCGGCTCTGGTCCACGTAGGCGATCCGCACCGTCGAGCCCACCCTGAGCGTCCCCGCGTCCGGCTTCTCCTGGCCGACGATCATCCGGAACAGGGTCGTCTTTCCCGCGCCGTTGGGCCCGATGACGCCCACGATGCCGCCGCGCGGCAGCCGGAAGGTCAAGTGCTCGAACAGCAGGCGGTCGCCGAACCCCTTGGAGAGGTTCTCGGCGACGATCACCTCGTCGCCCAGACGCGGCGGCGGCGGAATGAGGATCTCCGCCGTGTCGTCGCGCGCCGCCGTTTCCTCCGCGAGCAGTGATTCGTAGGCCGTGATGCGCGCCTTCGACTTCGCCTGTCGCGCCCGCGGGGCCATCCGGATCCACTCCAGCTCGCGCTCCAGCGTCCGCCGGCGGGCCGAGGCCTGCTTCTCCTCGTTCGCGAGCCGCTGCTGCTTCTGCTCCAGCCAGCTGGAGTAGTTCCCCTTCCACGGGATGCCCTCGCCGCGATCCAGCTCGAGGATCCAGCCGGCAACGTTGTCGAGGAAGTAACGGTCGTGCGTCACCGCGATGACGCAGCCGGGGAACTCCTTGAGGTGCCGCTCCAGCCAGGCGACCGACTCGGCATCGAGATGGTTCGTCGGCTCGTCGAGGAGCAGCAGGTCGGGCTGCGACAGCAGCAGCCGGCACAGGGCGACGCGGCGCCGCTCGCCGCCGGAGATCCTGGTGACGTCCGCGTCCGGCGGCGGGAGGCGGAGCGCGTCCATGGCGATGTCGAGCTTGCGGTCCAGCTCCCAGGCGCCGAGATGGTCGATCCGATGCTGCAGGTCGCCCTGCCGTTCGAGCAGGGCGTTCATTTCCTCGTCCGTCATCGGCTCGGCGAACCTCGCGCTGATGCGCTCGAACTCGGTGAGCAGCGCGCGCACCTCGGCCACGCCTTCCTCGACGTTGCCCCGCACATCCTTCGCGGGGTCCAGCTGCGGCTCCTGCGGCAGCCAGCCGATACGGATGCCTTCGGCCGGCCGGGCCTCGCCGATGAAGTCGTGATCCACGCCGGCGAAGATCTTGAGGAGACTGCTCTTCCCCGCGCCGTTGAGACCGATCACGCCGATCTTGGCGTCAGGGAAGAAGGACAGCGAGATGTCCTTGAGCACGTAGCGGCTCGGCGGCACCACCTTGCCGAGCCGCATCGTCGAGAAGATGTACTGGAGTGGCATCAGGCCGCCGGCGGCACGACGGTGGGGAGGAACTGGGGCGGCCGCCGCGCCCGGCTGGCCTGCTCGAACCCGTACGCCGCTTTGATCAGCACCGGTTCGCTCCACGCGACGCCGAAGAAGGAGATGCCGCACGGCACGCCCAGCACGTACCCCAGCGGCACCGTGACATGCGGGTAGCCGGCCACCGCCGCCGGCGTGGTGCAGTCCGTCCCGCCGCCGTCGCCGTCCACGAAGTCGATCTGGCGTGGCGGCGTGGACGTCGGGCACACGATGGCGTCGAGCCGGTGGCGCCGCACCACGACGTCGATGCCCTCCGCTCGCGCGACGCGGTGGCACCGCGCCAGCGCCGCGCGGTATGCCGGACTGGTGAGCGCGCCCCGCTTCGCGGCGGCGATCATCGTCTCCTGGCCGAACAGCTGCAGCTCCTCAGCCCGGTGCCCCTCGTTGAAAGCGATCACGTCCGCCAACGACTTCACCTGGGCATCCGGGCCCAGAGCGGCGAGGTACGCGTCCAGATCAGTCTTGAAGTCGAATTCGAGCACCACCTGCTCGGCATCCTTGAGATGGTCTTCCGTCGTCAGGTCCACCGGGTCCACCAGGACCGCGCCCCGGTCCTTGAGCACCGCCAGCGCCGCCTCGAACAGCTCGTCCACGACGCGGTGGTGGCCGGTGTAGCGCTTGCGGGCGATGCCGAGCCGCAGACCCTTGAGCCCGCCGGGGTCGAGCGAACGCGTATAGTCGGTGGCGTGCGGGCCGGCCCCGCGGGTGACCGGATCGCGCGGATCGGCCCCGGCGAGCGCGGTCAGGAGCGCCGCCGCGTCGGCGACGCAACGCGCCATCGGCCCGGCGGTGTCCTGATTGTGAGAGATGGGCACGATCCCCGCGCGGCTCACCAGTCCCACCGTCGGCTTGATGCCCACCAGGCTGCACGCCGAGCTGGGCGACGTGATCGAGCCATCGGTCTCGGTGCCTACGGCGACCGCGCACAGGTTCGCCGCCGCCGCCGCGCCGGAGCCGCTGCTCGAGCCCGAAGGCGACCGGTCGAGCACGTACGGATTGCGGCACTGTCCCCCCCGGCCGCTCCACCCGCTGATCGAGTGCCGGCCGCGGAAGTTCGCCCACTCGCTCAGATTGGTCTTGCCGAGGATCACGGCGCCCGCCGCCCGCAGCCGTTCGGCCACGAACGAGTCCCGCGTCGCGATCGAGCCGGCCAGCGCCAGCGAGCCGGCGCTGGTATGCATCCGGTCCGCCGTGCCGATGTTGTCCTTGATCAGCACCGGCACGCCGTGCAGCGGACCCCGGGGGCCCTTCGAGCGCCGCTCCTGGTCGAGCTGGTCGGCGATGGACGGCGCATCCGGGTTGAGCTCGATCACCGTGCGGAGCGCCGGCCCGCGCCGGTCCAGCAGGTCGATGCGCGAGAGGTACTGCTCCGTCAGGCCGCGCGCCGTCCACCGCCCCGCGCGCATTCCTTCCTGAAGCTCGAGCACCGTCTTCTCCTCCAGCTCGAACGACCCCTGAGTGGCCGCCCGGCCGCTCGGCCGCGCCGGCGCCCCTCGCGTCGCCCAGGTCAGATCGGTCACCGCGAGGACGCTTCCGGCCAGGCCCGCACCCAGGAAGCCCCTGCGGCTCAGCTCGCCGCGCTCCATCAGTGTCCTCCTACAGGGTCGAGGTGCAGTGGCCGCAGCGGGTCGCCCTGACGGGGATCGCTGAACAGCAGTACGGGCATTCCTTCGACGCGGGTGCCACCACCTCTTGCCTCGCGATCGCCTGCTGCATCCGGTTTGCCGTCCTGATCACGAGGAACAGGACGAAGGCCACGATGAGGAAATCCACGGTGGCGTTGAGAAATACGCCGTAATTGATCGTCGCCGCGCCCGCCGCCTTCGCCGCGGCGAGGCTCGGATACGACGTGCCGGAGAGATTGATGTACAGGCCGCTGAAGTCCACCTTCCCGACGATGCGCCCGATCGGCGGCATCAGGAGGTCACCGACCAGCGACGAGATGATCTTGCCGAAGGCGGCGCCGATGATGACCGCCACGGCCAGATCGAGCACGTTGCCGCGCATCACGAATGCCTTGAATTCCTTCCACATGTCGATCGTCCTTTCACGCAGGAGTTGCGCGCGCCGGCCTCAGTGAGGGCGAACCGGCGTGACCTTCAGCATCACCACGGCGTGGGAGGGAACGCGCACCGCGTAGCTGCCCTGGACCGCGCCCCGGTCGGCCTGCGCCCAGAGATCACGCACCGTTGCGCGGCCCGGCGCCAGACCGATCGAGTTCCAGTCCACCGACATCTCCGCCTCGGCACCCGAACGGTTCAGCAACGCCACCGCACGCGCGCCATCCTTCAGGGGCTTCGTCCACACTTGCAGGCCGGGGGACGGCTGCTCCGCCAGCCAGCCCTGCACCCCCAGCGAATCCTGATCCACCGCGACGACTTCCCGGTTGGTCAGGATGTCGCGGGTCTCGGCGCTCATCGTCCGCACATCGTTGCCGGCGATGAGCGGCGCCGCGGCGATCGCCCAGAGCGCCATGTGGGCCCGATACTCAGCGCCGGTCATCCCGCCGTTGCCCACTTCCAGCATGTCGGGGTCGTTCCACCCGCCCGGCCCCGCGACGTCCTGGTGCATCGCCGAGAGGTCGTAGTTGTAGAGCATGCTGGCCCAGTTGTCCGAGATGTCGTCCGTGGTCCGCCACAGATGCCCGGTGCCCGGCGCCCACTCCCACGGCCGGTTGCTGCCCCACTCGCAGATGCTCAGCACGATCGGCCGTCCCGAGGCGACCAGCGCGTCGTGGAACTTCTGGTACTGCTCCGGCGCCTTGAGGCCCTGGGCGTTGCACCAGTCCTCCTTCACGTAATCCACGCCCCACGCCGCGTAGGTGCGCGCGTCCAGCTCCTCGTGGCGGTATGTCCCGGGCCGGCCCTGGCAGGTCGCTCGTCCGGCATCGGTGTAGATGCCGAACAGCAGCCCCTTCGAGTGGACGTAGTCGGCGAGCGCCTTGATGCCGCTGGGGAATCGCTGTGGGTCGGCGACGATCGCCCCGGACGTGTCGCGGTACACCTGCCAGCAGTCGTCGATGACGACGTAGCGGTAGCCGGCGTCGCGCATCCCCGAGCTGACCATCGCGTCGGCGGTCTCCCTGATGAGCCGCTCGCTCACGTTGCACGCGAACTTGTTCCAGGTGTTCCAGCCCATCGGGGGCGTGCGCGCCAGCCCGTCGTCGAGGCGGCGGACCTGGGCGAGCACGGGGGCGGAGCCGAGCGACGACCAGCTGACGGCGGCGGCCAGCATCCCGAAGATCCATCTGCGCTGTGTCACGAAGGCACTCCTGTTGAGGACGGCGCTGGCATACTCCATCCCGCCCACGGTCTTCGCAAGGGCGTTGATAACGAACCGGCGGAAGCGGCAGACCGGGACGAGCCGTCGGCGAAACACGGCGATCAGGGGCCGCGGGCCGGATGTTGCGCTCGCCGGACCTGGCGCCATACGCATGAGAATCCGACCTCCACTGATGGGATTAGACCACGCGGAATGTAGCGATCTCCGCCCTGTCGGCGAATCCCGCCCGCACCTACATTCGGTCGCCGCGCCCGGCCCGAGGATCAACGGGCCCGTGGGCGCCGCCGTACTTAGGTGTTGTCGTCCCGCACCACCTCGTCCCGCCCGCCGCCTCCCCGGCACGGGCGGATGAAGACAGCACACACCCTCCGGAGGAATCCGATGAGACGTGCCATTGCGGGCGCGGGCCTGGCTCTGGTCCTGGCCGCCGGCACCGCTGCTGCTCAGACCTTCGCCACCGACAACCCCGTGCTCCGGCGCATCTGGACGCTCGGGATGGACAGTTCCCAGACCTATCCGATCTCCCAGACTTTGTTCGATTCGCTCGGGCCGCGGCTCACCGGCTCACCCGGCTACAAGGCGGCGGCCGACTGGCTGATCGCGACCTACCAGCAGTGGGGGATCCAGGCGCGCGCCGAGCAGTACGGCACCTGGCGTGGCTGGCGCCGCGGCCCTGCCCACATCGACCTCGTGGCGCCGCGCGTCCGGACGCTCGAAGCGACGATGCTGGCGTGGAGCCCGGGCACGGGCGGGAAGCCCGTGCGCGGAGACGTGATCCTGCTTCCTGACCTGCCCGACAGCGCCGCATACCGGGCCTGGCTGCCCTCGGTCAAGGGCAAGTTCGTCGCGATCTCCTTCCCCCAGCCCTCCTGCCGGCCGGACAGCGAGTGGGCGACCACGGCGCTCCCCGCTTCGTGGACGAGGTTCCGCGAAGCGCGCGCCGCCGCGCAGAGCGCCTGGCAGCAACGCGTGACGAAAGCGGCGTTCAACGCGCGCCTCCTCCAGCTCGCCCTGGACAGCGCCGGCGCCGCCGGCATTCTGACCTCCACCTGGACGACCGGCTGGGGCACGGACCGGATCTTCAACACCTGGTCCCAGCGCGCGCCGGTGATGGATCTCTCCTGCGAGGACTACGGGCTCGTCTCGCGCTTGGCCGAGAACCACCAGGGCCCGGTGGTCCAGCTGGTGGCGGAGTCGCAGAGCCTGGGCGACGTGCCCGCGTTCAACATCGTCGCGGAGATTCCCGGCGCCGCACTGCCGAACGAGTACGTGATGCTGTCGGCGCACTTCGACTCGTGGGACGGAGGCTCAGGGTCCACCGATAACGGGACCGGCACCGTCACGATGGCGGAAGCGATGCGGATTCTGAAGCTCGCGTATCCGAACCCCCGCCGCACGATTCTGGTGGGGCACTGGGCCTCCGAGGAGAACGGGCTCGACGGCTCGAAGGCCTTCGTGGCGGACCACCCGGACATCGTCGCGCACCTTCAGGCGCTGTTCAACCAGGACAACGGGACGGGCCGCGTGGTGAACATCTCGGCCAACGGCTACCCGGACGCCGCCGGCAGCCTGGCGCGCTGGCTCGCGCAGGTGCCGTCCGAGATCACACGCAACATCACCTTCGGCTTCGCCGGGATGCCGGCCGGCGGCGGAACGGACCACGCGTCGTTCGACTGCGCGGGCGCGCCGGGCTTCGGCTTGGGGTCCCTGAACTGGGACTACTTCCTCTATACGTGGCACACGACCCGCGACACCTTCGACAAGATCGTCTTTGACGATCTGAAGTCGAATGCGGTCCTGACGGCGATGCTGGTGTATCTGGCATCCGAGGATCCGCAGAGCGTCTCGCGCCAGAAGCGGACGGTGTTCCCGGAGCGGGGCGGCTTCGGCCCCGGCGGCCCGATGGCGACCGGCTGGCCTACCTGTCAGGCACCGCCGCGCAACATGAGTGACTACGTGCAAGAGGTGCTGGAGCGCGAGGCGCAGCAGCGCCAGCAACCGCCGCGCAGACCGCAGCCATAGCGGTCGATTGGCGCCACGGTCGGCTTAACGTCGTGGGGCGTATGCGCGTATGTACGAAATGGCAGCGTTCACACGCCCCACATCACCAGGAAAGCGGAGGATCCGATGAAGTCCCGCATCACCCTCGTCGTCGCCGCGCTGGCCGCGCTCGCCGCAGTGCCGGCCGTCGCGCAGAACCCGCAGGGACCGCCGGGCGGCCGCATGGGCCCTGGCGGCTTCGCCCAGCGCCGGATGGAGATGCTCCTCAACGGCATCACCCTCACCGACGCCCAGAAGGCCAAGATCGACTCGATTCAGGCCGGTTACCGGTCCAAGATGCCGGCCTTCACGCCCGGTCAGATGCCGGACTCGGCGACCCGGGCACAGCGCTTCGAGCTGATGCGCCAGCAGGACATGGACATCCGGAACGTCCTGAGCACCGACCAGCAGGCGATCTGGGACAAGAACGTCGCGGACATGCAGGCCAGGATGCCGCGTCGGCCGCCCGGAGAGTGAATGACAGGCGCTAGGGTGTAGGGGGGTAGGGCGTAGCAGGCCCGATGCGACCCCTACACCCTAAACCCTACACCCTACACCCTACACCCTAAACCCTACCCGCCCCTCGTCATTGCGGCCCCGCAGGCGCGGTGCGACTTTCATCCCATGCTCTCCCGGAACGATCTCAATCCAGATCTCCTCCGCGCGGAGTACGCAGTCCGCGGCGCGATCACCATCCGCGCCCAGGAGCTCGAGGCGCAGGGTCGGCGGATCATCTACTGCAACATCGGAAACCCGCAGGCCTTCGTGCAGAAGCCGCTCACCTACCTGCGCCAGATCCTCGCCCTGGTCGAGTACCCCGCCCTGCTGGACGACCCGGCGCTGGCCGGCCGGTTCCCCTTGGACGTCGTCCGCAAGGCGCGGCACATCCTGGCCCTGCATCCGTCGGGGACCGGCGCGTACTCCCAGAGCTCCGGCATCCCGTTCATCCGGCAGGCAGCCGCCGACTTCATCACCCGCCGCGACGGCATCTCCGCCGACCGGGACCACATCCTCCTGACGGACGGTGCGAGCAAGGGCGTCGAGGCGGCGATCGTCGCCCTGCTCCGGGACCGCCACGACGGGATCATGATCCCGATCCCGCAGTATCCGCTCTACAGCGCCGAGATCGCGCTCCGGGGCGGCCAGGCGATCCCCTATTACCTCGACGAGGCGCACCATTGGCAGCTCCGCGAGGAGGTCCTGACGACCGCCATCGCGCGCGCCCGCGCCCAGGGCATCCGGCCGGTCGCCATCGCCGTCATCAATCCCGGCAACCCGACCGGCGCGGTCCTGACGCACGACGAGATCGCGATGATCGTCCGCTTCGCGCGCGCGAACGGCCTGGCGGTCTTCGCCGACGAGGTGTACCAGGAGAACGTCTATGCGGAATTCCACCGGTTCATCTCGTTCGCGCGAGTGATGCACGACCTCCACGAGATCACCGTTCCGCTGTTCAGCTTCCACTCCGTCTCGAAGGGGTTCCTCGGCGAATGCGGCCACCGCGGCGGGTACGTGGAGCTGCGCAACATCCCCGACGACGTGATGGCGGAGCTGGTGAAGCTCCAGTCCATCGGCCTCTGCGCCAACGTGGCAGGCCAGATCGCGGTCTACGTGATGGTCTCGCCGCCGGTCGAGGGCGAGGAGAGCTGGGCGCAGTACGTTCACGAGCGCGACGGCATCCTCGGCTCCCTCAAAGCGAAGGCGGAGCTGCTGGGGCGCGGGATCAATGCAATCGACGGGATGTCGCTCGAGATGCCGCAGGGTGCGATGTACGGCTTCGTGCGCATCGAGCTCCCGCCGGAGCCCGGCGTGGACGCGGCGGC
>DATKLR010000113.1:0-19945 GCA_035542295.1 Gemmatimonadales bacterium
GCGGGCGCCCGCGAGCTGGGCACGGCGATCGAGCAGCTGGCCTACGTCATCCGCGAGCACGTGAAGGTCATGACCGATACCCTCGAGGGCTCCCCGCTCGCCTTCGAGGTCACGTCCCTCTCGCCCGAGCGGCGGCGGGACGTCATCGCCGGCCGCGACCGCTACGAGCGCTCGCTCCGGCGCATCATCGCCCGGGGCGTCGCGGACCACGAGTTCCGGCAGCTCGACCCCAAGATCGCGGTGTTCGCCATCCTCGGCTCCATCAACTGGATCTCCCGCTGGTACCGCCCGGAAGGGGCGCTGCACGCCGACGAGCTGGGGCGCGAGTTCGCCGAGCACCTGGTGGGGGGACTGACGTGCGGCTGAGCGCGCGTGCCCGGGTCGTCCGCGCGTCCGCGCGTCCGTGCGTCTGTCCATGATGGCGCTGCAGCTGACGGCGCACGGCGCGCCGCTCGAGCTCCGGGACGTTCCCCGCCCCGCGCCGGCGACCGACCAGGTGCTCGTCCGGGTGGCGGGCTGCGGCGTGTGCCACACGGACATCGGCTTCTGGAAGGACGGCGTCCCGACCAAGCGGGCCCTCCCGCTCACGCTCGGCCACGAGGTGAGCGGCACGGTCGTGGAAGGGGGCGGGGAGTTCCGCCACCTCGTCGGCCGTGAGGTGATCGTGCCCGCCGTGATCCCGTGCGGCCGCTGCGACCTCTGCCGGCAGGGCCGCGGCAACGTCTGCCGCTCCCAGGTAATGCCGGGCAACGATCTCGACGGCGGCTTCGCCGAGTTCCTCGCGGTGCCGGGCCGCGGCCTGTGCCCGGTGACCGACCGCGGCCCCTACGCGCTGGCCGACCTCAGCGTGGTCGCCGACGCCGTCACCACGCCCTACCAGGCCGTGGTGCGAAGCGGACTCGCCAACGGCGACCTCGCCGTCGTCGTGGGGGTGGGCGGCGTGGGCGGCTACGCGGTGCAGATCGCCGCGGCCCTCGGCGCGCACGTCGCTGCGATCGACGTGGACGAGCAGCGCCTGGCCCTGATGGCCGCCCACGGCGCCGGTCTGGTCGTCAACTCGGCCACCACCGGGTTCAAGGAGCTGCGCAACCGGGTGCGCGCGTTCGCCGCCGAGCGCGGGTGCGGCGAGACCGGCTGGAAGATCTTCGAGTGCTCCGGCCACCCCGCCGGGCAGGCGACCGCGTGGGGGCTGCTGACCCACGCCGCGACCCTGATGGTGGTCGGCTTCACGCTCGCGAAGGTGGAGCTGCGTCTGAGCAACGCGATGGCCTTCGACGCGACCATCCAGGGCAC
Organism: Gemmatimonadales bacterium; assembly: GCA_035542295.1. Taxonomy (GTDB): domain Bacteria; phylum Gemmatimonadota; class Gemmatimonadetes; order Gemmatimonadales; family JACORV01; genus Fen-1245. The sequence goes on from DATKLR010000113.1 coordinate 1,294, forward strand.
GTGGGGCTGCAAGCCCGAGCTGTATCCAGAGGCCCTCGCGCTGGTGACCTCGGGGCGCATCACGCTCGCGCCGTTCATCGAGCGGCATCCCTTGACGGCCGGCCCCGAGGTGCTCGCCGCGGTGGCCGACCACCGGATGGCCCGGCGCGCGATCCTGGTTCCGGATGCCGCCTGAGCCCCTACACCCTAAACCCTGCACGCACTCGCCCCGCACCCGGATGCCCGCGATGAAATCCCACACCCTGGTCGACGACTACGCGTACAGCCTCATTCGCTACGAGCTGAAGCCCGCGCGCGACGCGGCGGGCCGCGACGTGCCCGGGTTGTACAACGCCTGGATCGTCATCGACAACCCGCGCCAGCTCAACAGCTACACCACCGACACGGTGAAAGAGCTGATCCTGGCCTTCCGGCAGGCCTCGATGGACCGGAGCGTCGTCGCGGCCGTCTTCACGGCCACCGGAGACAAGGCGTTCTGCACCGGCGGCAACACCAAGGAGTACGCCGAGCACTACGCGGGCAACCCGCAGGAGTACAAGCAGTACATGCGGCTCTTCAACGACATGATCGACGCCATCCTGCGCTGCGACAAGCCGGTGATCAACCGGGTGAACGGGCTCAGGATCGCGGGCGGGCAGGAGATCGGCATGGCGTGCGACTTCACGATCGCGGTGGACACGGCGCGCTTCGGCCAGGCCGGCCCCAAGCACGGCTCCGCGCCCGACGGCGGCTCCACTGACTTCCTGCCGCTCTACGTCGGCTTCACGCGCGCGGTGGAGAGCGCGGTGCTGTGCGAGATGTGGAGCGCGCACAAGGCGCAGTACCTGGGCCTGGTCAACCAGGTGGTGCCCGCCCTCACGGTGGACGGCCAGTGGATCGCCAACCCGCTGGTGATCACCGACCGGTTCCTGGACGAGTTCGGCGCGATCGTCTACGGCGACTACAAGCAGGGCGCCGAGGCGGACGCGGCCATGAAGGTCATGGCGATGGCCGGTACCGATCTCACGCAGCTCGACGAGGCCGTCGAGGCGCTGTGCACGAAGCTGCTGTACCTGATGCCCGACTGCACGGCGAAGACGCTGAGCAGCCTCCGCAAGCACAAGACGTGGCACTGGGACAACACCAGCACGACCAACCGCGAGTGGCTGGCGCTCAACATGATGACCGAGGCGAACGCCGGCTTCCGCGCGTTCAACGAGGGGCCCAAGGGGAGGCGGGAGGTGGACTTCATCAAGCTGCGCCAGCTCCTCGCCGAGGGGCATCCCTGGGACGACGAGCTGGTGCGGGCCATCTCGCCGCAGTACCAGGCGGCCGGCTGATGGATCTGGGCCTCGCCGGACGGACCGCGCTGGTGACCGGCGGCGCGCGGGGCATCGGCGCCGCCATCGCGCAGGCGCTGGCCCGTGAGGGGTGCGACGTCGCCGTGGTGGATCGCGTGGTGGACGACGCGGCGCGGGCCGTCGGGCACGGGATCGAGACCGCCGGCCGGCGCGCGCTCCTGATCGAGGCCGACGTGCGGGACTTCGCGGCGGCGGAATCCGCCGTCGCCCGCACCGTGCGGGAGCTGGGCCGCCTGGACGTCCTGGTCGCCAACGCCGGCGTGACCGCCGATGCGATGAGCTGGAAGATGACCGAGGAGCAGTGGGACACCGTCCTGGACGTGAACCTCAAGGGATGTTTCGCCTACGCGCGCGCCGCGGCCCCGGTGTTTCGCGAGAAGAAGAGCGGCCGGATGGTGTTCATCGCCTCGGTCAACGCGCTGCGGGGCAAGGCCGGTCAGGCGAATTACGCCGCGTCGAAAGCGGGCATCGTCGCGCTCGGCATGGCGCTCGCGCGGGAGCTGGGCAGATCGGGGGTCACGGTGAACGTCGTGGCGCCGGGCATGATCCGCACCGCCATGACGGCGGCGTTGCCCCCAGACGTCGTTCAGCGCGCGGTGGACGAATCGGCGCTCGGCCGGATCGGCGAGCCGGAGGACGTCGCCGCCGCCGTGGCCTACCTGTGCTCCGGGGCGGCGCGCCACGTCACCGGAACCGTGCTGCGGGTGGACGGTGGCCAGCTCGCCTGAGGACACCGGCACGATGAGCGCGGCAGCGCGAGTCGCGTGCGCCATTGAGGGTGGGGTCGCACGCCTGACGCTCAACAACCCGCCGCTCAACATCCTCACGCGTCTTGTTCTCGGCGAGCTGCGCGTTGCCGTCCGTGCGCTCGGCTCGGACGCTACGCTGCGCGTCGCGGTGCTGTCGGGCGAGGGGAAGCACTTCTCCGCCGGCGCCGACGTGGCGGAGCACCTCCCGCCGGCCTGGGAGGCGATGATCCCCGAGTTTCTCGAGACCGTGGCCGCGCTGCGCGCCTTCCCCCTCCCCCTCGTCGCCGCCGTGCGCGGCCGCTGCCTCGGCGGCGCCTTCGAGATCGTGCAGGCCGCCGACCTGGTCGTGGCCGGCGAGAGCGCGGTTTTCGGCCAGCCCGAGATCGTGCTCGGCGTCATCCCGCCCGCCGCCTGCGCGCTGCTGCCCGACCTCGCCGGCCCGGCGCGCGCGGCGGAGATCGTCTTCACCGGCGACCCGATGACCGCGGCCGAGGCGAGGACGGCGGGCCTGGTGGTGCGGGTGGTGCCCGACGAGCGGGTGGACGAGGAGGCGCTCGCGCTCGCCGCGCGGATCGCCCGCCACAGCGCCGCGGCGCTCCGCGTGGCCAAGCGCGCGCTGCGTTCCCCGGCCCGCGAGCGCATGGAAGCCGAGGCGCTCGCCGCCGCGGGGCGCCGCTACGCCGAGGAGCTGATGCGCACGGCCGACGCCACGGAAGGGCTCACCGCCTTCCTCGAGAAGCGCTCGCCGGCTTGGACCCATCGGTGAACCCCGCCACGACGTTTCCCGACTGGCGGGGTCGCCCGCTGGACGAGGTGCTGAAGCACTGCGCCGAGCTGCTCGAGGACGAGCGCTACCCCAGCGTGGCGCGATGGCGCGCCGCGGGGGGCAAGGTGGCGGGCCACTTCCAGGTCTACTTCCCCGAGGAGATCGCACACGCCGCGGGTCTCCTGCCCTTCAAGGTGCGGGGCGGGCCGGTCGAGGCGATGCAGGCGGACTCGCGCTTCGGCTCCTACCTCTGCTCCATCGTGAAGACCTCGCTCGAGCTGGCGCTGAGCCGGCGGGTCGAGCTGGACCTGTTCGTCACGCACCCCATCTGCGACGCAGCCCGCAACCTCGGAGCGGTGTGGGGCCGGAACTTCCCCTATCCCTGCGAGATCCTCTACCTGCCGCAGAACGCCAACTCCGCGCACGCGGCCGCGTACCTGCGCGACGAGTACGATCGCCTGCGCCGCACCGTGGAGCGGGTCGCCGGCCGCGCGGTCACGGACGACGACCTGCGGCGGTCGATCGCGGTGTTCAACGAGAACCGCGCCCTGCTGCGCGAGCTGTACACCCTGAAGCGCGAGACGCCGTGGCTGGTGCGCGCCGACGAGGCGTACGTGCTCGTGGCGGTCGGCGGCCTGATCCCGCGCGAGGAGCACAACGCGCTGCTTACGACCGTGCTGCCGCTCCTCAGGGTCAGGCCCATGAAGCGGCTCGACAAGGTGCGGGTCGTCTTCGAGGGCGGCTTCTGCGAGCAGCCGCCCCTGGACCTGCTGCGCGCCATTGGCCGCTCGTGCGACGTGGTGGACGACGACCTCCTCATCGGGCTCCGGTGGATCCTCGAGGACGTGCCGTTGGGCGGCGACCCGCTGGCCGCGCTGGCCCACGCCTACCTCGAGCGCTCCAGCTACAGCCCGGTGCAGCACGACCTCAGAAAGCCCAAGGAGGAGATGCTGCTCCAGCGCTTCCGGGCCGCCGGCGCGCAGGCCGCGATCGTCACTGCCGCGAAGATGTGCGAGCCGGGGCTCGAGGAGCAGGTGGCCTACGCGCGCGCCCTCGAGCGCGCCGGTGTGCCGTTCTTCGTGTCGGAGTTCGAGGAGAACATGACGAGCTTCGAGCAGCTGGAGGTCCAGCTGGAGACGTTCGTCGAGAACCTGCTGTTCGAATGAGGGAGGCGGCGTGACGCAGGCGGCGGGGGGCGCGACGAACGTCGTCGGGCGCGGGAACGACGAGGGCGCGCGGCTGTTCCGGCAGTGGTTCCACGAGCTGGCGGCGGCCGCCGAGGCCAACCGTCCGGCGGCCTACGTGTTCGTGATGGGCAGCCTCGGCGAGCTGATGCGGACGTTCGACCTCCCCGTCGTCTTCCCGGAGATCAACTCGCTGCAGACCGCGGTGCGCCGGGTGGCGCACGAGTACCTGAACGAGGCGGAGGACTACGGCTACTCCCCGGACATCTGCGGCTACGTGAAGGCCGACGTCGCCACCCAGCTCCGGGGCGGCCAGCTGCCGATGGGCCGGATCCCCAAGCCGTCCATCGCGGTCTACACGAACGCCTGCAACACCTACATCAAGTGGGCCGAGATCTGGGAGCGGATGCACCGGATCCCGGTCTTCACCCTCGACGTGCCGGGCACCCGGGCCGAGGGCGCCCAGACCTGGCCGGGCGATCCGGACTTCGAGCGCGACCGGCGCTACGTCGAGGCGCAGCTGCGGGAGCTGATCCCCATCCTGGAGAAGGTCTCGGGTGTGCCGTTCGATGTGGACCGCCTGCGCGAGGCGATGCGGCACGCCAACGCGCTGGGCCGCGCCTGGAAGCGGGTGCTCGAGCTGAACGGCAGCCGCCCCTCGGTCTTCAACGCGCTCACCGACGGCACGATCTACCTCGGGGTCGCGAACGGCTTCCGGGGCTCACGCGAGGGCGCGAGGTACTTCACCGACCTCGTGGAGGAGATGGAGTACAAGAGCGCGCACGGGATCGGCACGCTCACCGACGAGCACTCGCGGCTGCTGTTCGTCGGCGTCCCCTGCTACCCCATCTTCCGCCGCTTCTCCGAGATGTTCACGGAGCTGGGCGGCACCTTCGTCGGCTCCACGTACCTGCACTTCGCGTCGGGCGGCGCCAACCTCGGCTGGGAGTACGACCTCGCCCGGCCGCTGGAGAGTCTGGCCGAAGGTGTCCTGATCAGCGTGCGCGACGCGATGGACAACATGTTCCACCAGACACCGGTGCTGCTCCGGATGATCAACAGGCTTGCCGCGGACGGCGTGGTCTATCACCCGATCAAGAGCTGCCGGACGGTGTCCACCGGCCTGGCCGACAGCCGCCGCGCGCTGCTGGCCGCGCGCGACGTGCCGAGCCTGTTCATCGAATCGGACATGATGGACCGGCGCGTCGTGTCCGAAGCGCAGCTCAAGAACCGGATCGACGCCTTCTTCGAGGGGCTCGCCTCGCGCCGCGCGCAGGCCGGCCGTCTCACGGCGCAGGGAGACTGACATGGCGTACGCCGCAGGAGTGGACGTCGGGTCCACGCAGACCAAGGCCGTCATCGTGGACGAGCGCCGTACGATCGTGGCGCGCGCGCTCACCATGACGGGCGCCCACGTCACCCGCGCCGCCGAGGAGGCGTTCGCCGAGGCGCTGCGGGCGGGAGACCTCGAAGAGGAAGAGGTCGAGTACGTCGTGGGCACCGGCTACGGGCGCTACAAGGTCACGTTCGGCAACACGCAGGTGACCGAGATCAGCTGCCACGGCCGGGGTGCGGTGCACATGTTCCCGCGCACCCGCACCGTCGTGGACATGGGCGGCCAGGACACCAAGGCCATCCGCGTGCTGCCGACCGGCGAGATCCAGGACTTCTGTATGAACGACAAGTGCGCGGCGGGGACCGGGCGTTTTCTGGGCGCCGCCGCCCGCGCGCTCGACATTCCGCTGGACGCGCTCGGCGGCACCGCCCTGAAGGGGGAGAAGGCAGTGCGGATCAGCACCACCTGCACCGTGTTCGCCGAGTCCGAGGTGCTGGGGTGGCTGGGCCGCGGGAAGAAGATCGAGGACGTGCTGCTCGGCGTGCACGAGTCCATCGCCGGGCGCTCGGCGGGGCTGGCGCGGCGGGTGGGCATCGAGGAGGAGGTCACGTTCACGGGCGGCGTCGCGCTCAATGTGGCGATGATCGCGACCTTGAGCCGCGCGCTGGGCGTCGCGGTGAACGTCAGCGAGGATTCCCACTACATGGGCGCGCTGGGCGCCGCCCTGTTCGCCCTCGACCACGTCCTGGCCGCCCGGGCGCCCGCGAGGATACCCGCGTGAGGGCCCACACCGCCGGGATCGACGTCGGGTCCACCTACACCAAGGCCGTGGTGCTCGGACCCGATCGGGTCATCGCCGGGCGTGCGATGCGCCCGACCGGCTTCCAGCTCTCGCGCGTCGCCGAAGAGGTGCTGGCCGCCGCGGCACGGGAGGCGGGCATCGCGCCGGAGGACGTGGCCTACACCGTGGCCACCGGCTTCGGCCGGCATCAGGTGGCCGTGGGCGACGTGAAGGTCACGGACCTCACGGCCGCGGCGCGCGGCGCCACGCTGCTCTTCCCTGGCACGCGCACGATCCTCGACGTCGGCGGCCAGACGATGAAGGCCAGCCGGCTGGACGCCGGCGCGAAGGTCCGCTCCTTCCGGCTCAACGACAAGTGCGCCGCCGGCACGGGCGCGTTCGTGGAGAAGACGGCCCGGTACATGGGCTATGCCACCGAGGAGATCGGCCCGCTGGTGGCCACCTCCAAGACGCCGACCAACATCTCGGGCGTGTGCGCCGTGTTCGCGGAGTCGGAGGTGATCAATCACCTCTCGCAGGGCTCCTCCCCCGCCGACATCATGCACGGGGCCATCGCGTCGCTGGTGGGCCGGTCGGTCCAGCTGATGAAGCGGGTGGGGATGGAGCCGGAGTTCACCCTGATCGGCGGCATCCTGCGCTTCGAGCGGATGGCGCAGGTGGTGCGCGAGCAGCTCGGCACCGAGGTGAACGTGCCCGCGGGCGACCTGGTCCAGTTCACCGCCGCGCTCGGCGCCGCGTGGCTCGGGCAGCTCCGGCTGCGCCGGCTCGACCGCGGCCCGGCGGCCGCCCAATCCGTCTCGGCGTGAGAGCGCACCCGTGACGGGGCCCCCCATGGACGACGCGCAGCTGCGAGCGCCGGACGCGGCCCCGGCTGTGAGCGCTCTGGTGCGGGCGGAGGCGCATCGTGTGCTGGCCCAGGCGCAGCTCGCCCCCGATCCGGCGCGCGCCGCCGCGGGCTGGGAGCGCCGCTTCATCGCCGACGCCTCGCGCACCGAGGAGGCGGTTCGGCTCTACCAGGAGCTGGGCTTCGAGGTGTGCGCCGACCCGCTCAGGCCGGACGACCTGGCCGGGGAGTGCGAGGACTGCCGGCTCTTGATGTTGCTGCAATTCAAGACCATTTACACCCGATCGGTTCAACGGAGAGGGTGACCATGCGCTGCACCCGCTGCGGCCGCGAAGCCGCCGATACCGACAAGTTCTGCGCCGAGTGCGGGATGTTCCTGCGCGACGCGTGGACGGACCAGAGATTCCAGACGGCGCTGCTGCTGGAGTGCGACGGCAGGCACCAGGACGCGCGGCGCGAGCTGGAGCGCCTGGTCGAGCTGCAGCCCCGCAGCGCGCTGGCGTGGCACTGCCTGGGCACCATGCACTTCCACCAGGGCACGCTCAACCGCGCGATCGAGTGCTACCGCAAGTCGGTCGAGCTCGCGCCGACCTTCCTGCTCTGCTGGTACGATCTCGGCGTGGCGTACTACCATCGCGGCAACATGCCGGCCGCCATCGCCGCCTACCGGCGCTGCCTCGAGATCGATCCGCACTACAACGCCGCCCACTACCGGCTCGGCATCGCGCTGTTCCACGCCGGAGATCTCGACGGCGCGCGCGCCCAGTTCGAGACCTGCACGGCCCTGACGCCCGAGTATCTGCTGGCCCGCTATCACGTGGGGATCATCCGCGAGCGGGAGGGGAACCTCGCCGCCGCGGAGCGCGAGTTCCAGAGCAACGTGGATGAGGGTGTGGGCGAGGCCAGCAGCCTCTTCCACCTGGCCCAGATCCACCGTGCCCGGGGCGACGAAACGGCGGCCGCGTCGCTGCTCGAGCGGGCGCGCCAGTTCGGACGCAAAGCCTCGGCGTGATCGCGCGATGACGGTGCCCGCCGAGGATCGCCTGATCTACGACTGGGCCGCCGCGGGACCGCCCGTGGCCAGGCCCGCCCAGGCGATGCTGGACGACGAGACGCTCCGCGACGGCCTGCAGAGCCCGTCCGTCACCGACCCGCCGGTCGAGCTCAAGGTCGAGATCCTGCACCTGATGAACGCCCTCGGCATCGAGACCGCCGACGTCGGCCTGCCGGGCGCGGGGCCGCGGCAGCGGGAGGCGGTCGAGCGGCTCTGCCGGGAGATCGGCGACCAGCGGCTCCGCATCCGGGCCAACTGCGCCGGCCGGACCGTGGTCGCCGACATCCAGCCGATGGCCGACGTCGTGCAGAAGACCGGGGTGCCGATCGAGGCCTGCGTCTTCATCGGGAGCAGCCCGATCCGCCAGTACGCCGAAGAATGGGGGATCGACCACATCCTCCGGCACACCGAAGAGGCGATCCGGTTCGCGGTGGGCGAGAACCTCGACGTCATGTACGTGACCGAGGACACCGTCCGCTCCAGCCCCGAGGACCTGCGCCTGCTGCTGACCGCAGCGGTGCGGGCAGGCGCCCAGCGCGTCTGCCTCTGCGACACCGTGGGCGCCGCGGTGCCGCAGGGCGTGCGGAACCTGGTCTCCTGGGTCCGTGCGCTCCTGGTCGAGCTCGGCGTCGGCGAAACCGTGGGGATCGACTGGCACGGGCACCGCGACCGAGGCCTCGACGTGGCCAACACCCTCGCCGCGCTCGAGGCGGGCGCCACGCGCGTGCACGCCACCGCGCTCGGCACGGGGGAGCGCGTCGGGAACACGCCCATGGAGCAGCTGCTCGTGAACCTCAGGCTCCTCGGCTGGCGGAACGACGACCTGACGCGGCTCCCCGAGTACTGCGCCGCGGTCGCGCGCGCCGTCGCCATCCCGATCCCCGCCAACTGGCCCATCGTGGGCCGCGACGCTTTCCGCACCGCGACCGGCGTCCATGCCGCCGCGGTCGTCAAGGCGCAGCGCAAGGGCGCCGACTGGCTTGCCGACCGGGTGTACTCCGGCGTGCCCGCGAGCTGGGTGGGTCGCGCGCAGGAGATCGAGATCGGACACATGTCGGGCGGCTCCAACGTGTTGCACTACCTCCGGACGCGCTCACTCCCCACCGATCAGGCGGTGGTGGACGCCGTGATGGCGGCCGCGAAGCGCTCCGAGCGGCTGCTCACGGAGCAGGAGATCCTGGAGGTGGTTCGGGCCGTCGCGCCCCGGTGAGCCATGCTTGACGCCCCCCACGCGGCGTCGGCAGTATTGCCCTCATGACGAGCCCGCTCCCCTCCGGCCCCGACGCGGCTGCCCTGCTGGCGAGCCGCATCCTCGAGCTCGAGCGGGAGCGCGAGCGCCTGCTCACGATCATCGACATCCTGCAGGAGCTGGCGGGCACCCTGCACTTCGTGGACATCCTGCAGACGATCGCCCGCCGGCTCGGCGAGACGTTCGGGCTCGACCGCTCGAGCATCTTCCTCGCGGAGCGCGGGGGCCGCACGGTGCGCCTCGTGGCCTCCTACGAGGACCCGAGCATCCGCAACCTGGTGGTGGACCTGGCGCGGTATCCCGAGATCGAGCGCGCGATGCAGACGGGCGAGACAGTGTTCATCGCCGACGCGACCGCCGACCAGAGCCTGAAGCACGTCAAAGGCGCGCTGGCGCGTCGCAAGGTGAAGTCCATCACCGTCGTGCCGATCAAGTACCGGGGCGCCGCCATCGGCTGCATCTTCCTCAGGACGTTCAAGGACGGCGAGACGCTGAGCGAAGCCGACATCAGGTTCACGCAGACCGTCGCCGACCTCACGGCCAAGGCGCTCCGCAACGCCCATCGCTACGAGAGCCTGCTGAAGCGGACGAAGGGCCAACCTTCCGAGGGGACGGCGAGTCACGGTGCCGAGCTGCAGCGCGCCGCCCTGATCACCTACCTGCAGCGCCTGCTCGACGCGTTCGCCGGGCGCGACCGGGCCGCCCTGGAGCAGCTGCTTCCGGACGCCTCCGCGGCGGAGCTGCAGCGCCTGGTCGGCGTCACGATGGCCGTCCTCGCCGAGGAAGCCAAGGGCTGATGCCCGACAGCGCCCCCCCCGCGCGCGCCGCCGAACTCCGCAGGATCCTCACTCGCGCCATCCACGCCTACTACGTGCTCGACGCGCCGGAAATGTCCGACGCCGAGTACGACCAGCTGTTCCGGGAGCTGCAGGCGCTGGAGGCCGAGCACCCCGAGCTCAAGACGCCCGACTCCCCGACCCAGCGGGTCGGCGCGGAGCCGGCGACGAGCCTCGCCAAGCACACGCACCTCGATCCGATGCTCTCCCTCGCCAACGCCTTCAGCGACGAGGAGCTCGAGGAGTGGGAGGCGCGGAACGCGCGCATCGCGCCCGACGTCGTGACGGCCGGCTATGACCTGGAGGTCAAGATCGACGGCGCGGCCGTGAACCTCACGTATCGGGACGGCGTGCTGGCGGTCGGCGCCACGCGCGGCAACGGCGTCACGGGCGAAGTGGTGACGGCCAACCTCCGGACCGTGCCCGACGTTCCCCTGCGGCTCGAGGGAAGCGGCTGGCCGGCGCTGCTGGAAGTGCGCGGCGAGGTGTACATGCCGCGCGACACCTTCGACGCGCTGAACCGGGCGCGCGAGGCCGAGGGCGAGGCGCCGTTCGCGAACCCGCGCAACGCGGCGGCCGGCGCGCTCCGCCAGCTCGACCCGGTGGCCACACGCCAGCGGCGGCTCCGGTGCTTCGTGTTCGCGGCGTTCGCCCCCGACGCGAAGCTGCCGTTCAAGACGCAGACCGAGCTGCTCGACACGCTCGCAGCCTGGGGCTTCCGCATCGAGCCGCACCGCAGGCTGGTGGCGGATCTGGCGGAGGCGAAGGCGGCGATCGCCAAGCTGGAGAAGCTGCTCGACGACCTGCCGTTCGGGGCCGACGGCGTCGTCGTGAAGGTGGACCCGCTCGCCCTGCACGACGAGCTCGGCTCGGTCGGGGACCGCGAGCCGCGCTGGGCGATCGCGCGGAAGTTCGCACCCGAGGTCGCGGTCACGAAGCTGCTCGACATCAAGGTGAACGTCGGGCGCACCGGCGCGCTGAACCCCTATGCCGAGCTGGAGCCGGTCGAGATCGGCGGCGTCACGGTCTCCACGGCGACGCTCCACAACGCCGAGCTGATCGCGGCCAAGGACATCCGCATCGGCGACTACGTGGAGGTGACGCGTGCCGGCGAGGTCATCCCGCAGGTGCTGGGGCCGGTGCGCGAGCGGCGCAAGGAGCTGGAGCGCGCGGGTACGCCGCCGCGCCCGTTCACGATGCCGGACCGCTGCCCCGACTGCGGATCCGCGGTGGAAGCGCCGCCCGACGAGGTGATGACCTATTGCCCCAACGTCTCGTGCCCGGGGCGCGTGCACGAGGGGATCTTCCACTTCGCCGGGCGCGGCGCGATGGACATCCGGGGCCTCGGCTACGAGCGGGTCAAGCAGCTCCTCGATGCGAAGCTGATCCACGACGTCGCGGACCTGTACGACCTGAGCGAGGCGCAGCTGGTCGGGCTCGAGGGCTTCGCCGAGAAATCCGCGGCACAGCTCGTCAAGGCGATCGCGGCGTCCAAGGAACGGACCCTCTCGACGCTGCTGTTCGCGCTCGGCATCCGCCACGTCGGCGCCGGCGCCGCCGAGCTGCTCGCCCGGCGCTTCGGCACGATGGACGCGCTGATGGGTGCCTCGGAAGAGGTGATCGGCGAGGTGCGCGGCATCGGCCCGGCGATCGCCGCCGCGGTCACGGCGTTCTTCCGGGAGGAGCGCAATCGGAAGCTGGTGGAGCGCCTTGCGAAAGCCGGCGTCCGGATGGACGAACCGGTGAAGGTGACGGCCGGCGGCGTGTTCGACGGCCAGACCTTCGTTCTGACCGGCACGCTGCCGAAGCTCTCGCGCACCGAGGCGACCCAGCTGATCGAGCAGGCGGGCGGCGCGGTGACCGGGAGCGTGTCGAAGAAGACCACGGCCATCGTGGCGGGCGAGGAGCCCGGGAGCAAGCTGGAGAAGGCGAAGCAGCTCCGCATCCAGATCTGGGACGAGTCGGAGCTGCTGCGGCGGCTCGGCCGGTAGGCGAGACGCCCGAACTCTTGCGGCAGCCTGACGAGCCGACCTAGATTCGCCGGCCATGACCGACGTCCCGCTGTCCGCCTCGTCGCTCGTCGCGCTCCCGCCGCGCGCGCTCCAGGTGCTGCGCGACCGGGTCGGCGCCCAGGCGCTCCAGGAGGCCGGCTACGCCGCCGGCGAAGGGACCTTCCGCGCCTTCTCCGCCTGGCTGCCGCGGGCCGCGGGCGTGGACCACCCCTCGGAGCTCGCGGCGCCGCGCCTCGCCGACGTCCTGTCGCAGTTCTTCGTGTCGCTGGGCTGGGGTGCGCTGCAGGTGACGTCGATCGGCGAGGCCGCGGTGGCCGTGGATGCGACCGCCTGGGCGGAGGCCGCGCCCGAGGCGCACCTGGAGTATCCGTCCTGCTTCTTCACCGCGGGCCTGCTGGCGGACTTCATGGGCCGGCTAGCCGAAGCCTCGCTCGCCGTGATGGAAGTCGAGTGCCGCTCGAAGGGCGACGCGCGCTGCCGCTGGCTCGTCGGCGCCCCGGAGACCCTCTCCGCGCTCTACGAGCACATGACGCAGGGCGCGGACTACCTGACCGTCCTCGGAGCAAGCTGAGCACCGATCTCCGCCGTTCACTGGGCATCTGCAGCGGCACGGCCATGACCCTGCTGACACTCGTGCAGCAGGCCGGTGCTCAGCGGCCCGCCATCGTGCGATCCGAGTTCCTCTTCACCACGGCCCCCTTCGCCAGCGCCCACGCCTCGACCATCGTCGAGTCGGACAGCGGTCTCGTCGCAGCCTGGTTCGGTGGATCCCGCGAAGGGGCGACGGACGTCCGGATCTGGCTCACGCGCGAGACAACCGGAGGATGGACCCCACCCGTCCCGGTCGCCACGGGCGTCACGACGGATGGAGCGCGCTACCCATGCTGGAATCCCGTGCTCTTCCGACCGCTCCCCGGCGTCCTCCGCCTCTACTACAAGGTCGGGCCGAGCCCCAGCGCGTGGTGGGGCATGGTCAGCACTTCGGGCGATGGCGGAAGGACATGGGGCGCCCCGTCACGCCTGCCGTCGGGCCTGCTGGGCCCCATCAAGAACAAGCCGGTCGAGATCGGGAACGGGACGCTGCTCAGTCCCAGCAGCACCGAACGCCCCGACGGCCAGTGGAACGTTCATTTCGAGCTCAGTCGCGATGCGGGCCGCACTTGGACCACGGTGGCTCCGGAGGTCCGGGCCGGCGCGCCGCGCATTGACGCCATCCAACCCAGCGTCCTGGTGCACCGGGACGGACGGCTCCAGGCGGTGGGGCGAACCCGGTCAGGACGGGTGTTCGAAACGTGGTCCCTCGACAGCGGCCGCACCTGGAGCGCGCTGGCGCTCACCTCACTTCCGAATCCGAACTCCGGACTCGATGCGCTCACGCTCCGCGATGGTCGCCACCTCATGGTCTACGACCATTCGACCCGTGACCGTTCGCCGCTCGTCGTCGCCGTTTCCGTGGACGGGACACACTGGAACACGGTCCTCGTCCTGGAGAGTGGTCCGGAAGAATACTCGTATCCCGCCGTCATCCAGACCCGCGACGGACTCGTCCACGTCACCTACACCTGGCGCCGCCAGCGCATCAAGCACGTCGTCATCGATCCGCTAGCGCTGCCCTAGTCTACCCCTTGCACGCCGGCATGCCGAACCGGCCGGCCGGTGCCGCCTGGGCCGCCGGCGCGGGCTGCCGCGGCCAGGTGTTGTCGTCCACGTCGTTGTCGGGGAAGCGGCAGTGCGGGTCGAAGACGATGCGCTCGATCCTGCGCCGCCCGAACTGCAGCCTCGCCTCGAAGCTGCGGCTCCCGCCGAACCAGACGTCGACCGGCCAGGTAACCAGCGCCGTCGAGTCGTCCACCATCGTCGCGTTCGCCATCGGCTGGATCCGCGGGCCGCTGGGTGCGAAGTGCACCGCCAGCACCACGGGCGACGGCATCTGCCCGTCCTCCCGCACGGTGACCGTGGTGGTGGAGCCCGACGTGCGCACGCCGTGGATCGAGCCGTCCACCGCGTCGGTGGTGAACAGCCAGGAGTACCAGAACCAGCCCAGATCCCGGTGCAGAGCGTTGCTCATGAAGAACATGTAGTCCCAGGGCGAGGGGTGCTTGAACCGCCATGCGTGCGCGTACTCGCTCATCGCCCGCTGCACCGCCGTGTCGCCCACCACGCCGCCCAGCGCCGAGAGCATCATCGGCGCCTTGTTGTAGGCCTGGAAGCCGTACATCGGGCCGCCGTAGTTGGCGTCCCACATCATCGGCGGCTCGCGCTCGTCGCCGCTGATCCGGCCGTACGCCTGTCCCACGCCGTCGAGAGGGTTCCCGCTCTGATGCTGCCGGTCGGCGTACGAGAGGATGTTCATGTAGTCGTTGAACCCCTCGTCCATCCAGCCGTACCACGTCTCGTTGGTCCCGAGCGTCATCGGCCACCACTCGTGCCCCGCCTCGTGGTCGGCCGCTCCCGCCGCCGAGAAGATGATCATCGGGTACTCCATCCCGGTGTCGGGGCCGTCCACCAGCGTCAGGCGGGAGAAGGCGTACGGCATCCACAGCTTCGAGTAGAACTCCAGGGCGTGGCGCGCGAGCGGGCCGGCCTGGGCGTACTGCGGCGCGTGCCCCGGCAGGTAGAGCATGTCCACGGGGACCGCGCCCCGGCCTGGAATCGTGGCGCGCGTCGCGTCCCAGACGTACCGATCGGAAGTCGCCCACGCGAAATCGCCGACGGTGTCGGCCACGAAGTGCCAGACATTGCGGCCCGCCTCACCCGGCGTCGTCGCCTTCCCCGGTCCGAAATCATCCGTGCCCACGATGTGCAGCACCGAGTCGGACTCGAGCGCGTGCGAGAGCCGCTCGCGCACCGCCGGCGTGAGCACCGCTTCGGGGTTCTGGAGCACGCCAGTGGCGCCCACCAGCCACCCCGCCGGCACGTCCACCGTCACGTCGAAGTGGCCGAAGTTGTTGTAGAACTCCGCTGCGCCGAGGTAGGGCTCGGTGTCCCAGCCGCCGTCCCTGAGGTCGTCGAACACCGCTACGCGCGGGTACCACTGCGCCACCTGGAAGAGCGAGTCGCCCCAGGCGCCCATCCGGATGCCGCGACCGCCCTCGACCTTCGGCACGGTGAAATGCCACTCCGCCTCGAGCGTGAAGCTGCCGTGCGCGCTCACCGAGTCCGGAAGGGTGATCGTCGCGGAGGTGGTATTCAGGTTGTATGCGGCAAGCGTCGGCGGCGGCGCCGCGGCACCGAAACGGCGGAAGCGCGGCGGCGGACTGAGGTTCACGGTCTGTCCGTTCACCGTCAGGGTCGTCACGTGCATGCCGTCCGTGAGACGGATCGCGTCGGGCACGTCCTGCGCCCTCGCGGCAGTCGGCGCGAAGGCGTTCTGGTCGAGCCGCAGGACGATCGAGCGCATCGCGCTGTCGCCCGGGTTCAGCACGACGACGCGCTCGTGCCCGGTCACCACGCCGGTGGCGGGGTCGAGCTTCGCGCTGATCGAGTAGTCGGTCCTGATCTGCCAGTAGTGCGGCCCCGGCCGCCCACTCGAGTCGCGGGTGAGCGCGGCGAAGGCGCGCCGGATCATGTCGGTCATCGGGATGTCCCGGCGGACGGCTCGCTCGGGGTACGGAGTGCGGACCTGGGCGACGCCAACGGCGGGCGCCGCGGCGAGGGCGCTGAGGACCGTCAGCGTCTGCAGCGATCGAACGTGCATCGAGTCTCCTGGGGGCGGCGCCGGCGTCCCGACGTCAGTCGGCTTGGCGCGTCGCCCGGTCGAGGGTGCGAGACAGCTCCCAGAAGAGCAGCGCGGCGATGAACAGCGCCGGTGCGAGGGAGAGATCCTGCCGCGCCGTCGGCAACGGCGCGAAGTAGAGCGCCAGCGCGAGCGGCCAGAGGACGACGGCCGCCCGGCGCCACCGCACGACATCGAAGACCAGGCTGATCGCCAGCCACAGCCCGATCCCCATCTGCAGCACGTACCCCGCCAGCTCGAGCTTCAGCAGCGGCGCACCCGGCCGGCTCACCGCGAAGAACCACTCCGGATGCTCGACCAGCCAGAAGACATTCGAGAAGATGACGGTCAGGGCGAGGATGCCCAACCCGAGCAGGTACCGTCCCGCCCTGCCGAACTCACCGCTCTCGCACGGAGTCGAGGTCATGGAGGCTCCCTCCACGCCGGGGTGTGAAGCGCTGCGCCGTTCACCCAACATAATCGCGGCGGCATACCTTGTCGCCGGGCGTCTTTCGGGTTATCTTCGGGTACCGTCCGGAGCCGATCAGACCAGGCACCAGGAGGTCCTACGTGCCCGCGAAGCACCGCGTGTCATCAGATCCGCTGCAGGTCATCCCAGGGGTGGGACCGTCCATTGCGCGCGACCTGCGCCAGCTCGGCGTGCGCCGCGTGGCGGACTTGAAGGGCAAGAGCCCCGAGCGACTCTATGCGCGCCTCGGCGAGATCCGGGGGGTGCGCCAGGATCCGTGCCTGCTCTATACCTTCCGGTGCGCCGTCTACTTCGCCACCACGTCCCGCCCGTCCGCTGAGCGGCTCAAGTGGTGGCGGTGGAAGGACCCCAAGGCCAGCGCGTGAGTTCTCGAGTCCGCACCTGCCCAAACGGACGGGCTGGACAATCGGGAGTGTCCCTGTCAGAATGCAGGCCTCCCAAACCTGGAGCAGTACCTGATGAGAGCCTCCGCATACGCGTTGGCAGCCGCCCTGTGCGCGCTGCCGGCGCTGGCCACGGCGCAAGGCATGGGGAACATGCCGAGCGATCCGGCGAGCCCGGTTTCGAACGCCCTTCGCGGGATGGAAACACGGTACGCGCAGAACATCACCGCGGCGCTCGACGAGTTCCCGGCCGACAAGTACGGCTACAAGCCGACGGACGCGCAGATGACGGTGGGCGCGGTCGCCGCGCACCTGGTCAACGAGGGCAACTACATGCTGTGCTCGCGGGTGAGCGGGCAGTCCGAGCCGGACCACGCCAAGGTGGACGCGAACTCCTCGAAGGAGGCGCTGATGGCGGCCCTTCGGGCGAGCTTCGACTTCTGCCGGTCGTCGCTGGCCTCCGTCACGGACGCCCAGATGGCCGATTCGGTTCCGGGGTTCGGCCGCGGCAAGTTCGTGCGCGCCATGATGGCCCTGATCACGGTCGGGGACTGGGCGGACCACTACAGCCAGCTGGCGATCTATCTCCGGCTGAACAACATGCTGCCGCCGACGGCGCGGAGGGGAATGTAGAAGCAGGGGATGGGGGATTGGGGACTGGGGATTCGGGAGCGATCAGTCTGCACGCTGCAGCCTTGTCCCTTCCCTATCCCCAATCCCGAATCCCAAGTCCTCTGGAGTCGTTCCGCAGCGCCGCCGCATCTTCTTCGCCGTGAATCCGCGGTTCTTCAGACGTCAGTCGGCCTTCCGCGCCTGGCTCGAGCGCTATCACGCGACGGAGCGAGAGGTGATCGTGGGCTTCTTTCACGTCGGCACCGGCAAGCCGAGCATCACGTATCCCCAGGCGCGGGACGAGGCGCTTTGCTTTGGCTGGATCGACGGGGTGCGAAGGAACTACGACGCGACCAGCTACACGGTCCGCTTCACGCCGCGCAAGCCGGACAGCGCCTGGAGCGCGGTCAACCTCGCACGCGTGCGGGAGCTGAAGGCCCACGGCCGGATGCGGCCGGCCGGCCTCAAGGCGCACGAGGCGCGCGATCCGAAGAAGGCCGAGCTGTACTCGTTCGAGAATCCGCGACGCCCGCTCGACGCCGCAGCGGTGCACGCGTTCAAGGCGAACCGGCGCGCATGGGCATGGTTCGAGACGCAGGCCCCCTGGTACCGGCGCACCGCGGCGTGGTGGGTGATGAGCGCCAAGCGTGAAGAGACGCGAGAGAGGCGGCTCGCCGTGCTGATCGCCGCGGCGGCGCGAGGCGAACGTGCGGCGCCCTTCAATATCGGCAAGGCCAAGTAGGCAGTTCCCAGACGGCGAGTCCGCAGTGGTTGCCAGTTGCCAGACTTGCGGCTGCAGAACAAACCCCGCACTTCTCCTGCATGAAGAAGCGACCCGACATCACGTTCACGATGCGTCCGATCGGCACGGTGCACTCCCCGTTCACGGACCGGCGCGAGATCCCGATGGGCCGCGGGGCGAAGCACGACGCCGAAGGGACGCTGGAGGTGCGACCGGACCTCGAGTCCGGCCTCACCGACATCGAGGGGTTCAGTCACCTTTACGTCATCTGGGTCTTTCACAAGGCGGACCGCTCCGAGCTGGTCGGCACGCCGCCGACCGACGACCGACCGCACGGCGTCTTCGCGACGCGCGCGCCCTACCGGCCCAATCCGATCGGCCTGACCGTGGTGCGACTGCTCGGCCGCGATGGCAATCGGCTGCGCGTGCGCGGGCTCGACATGCTGGACGGCACGCCCATCCTCGACATCAAGCCGTATCTGACGAGCGTGCCCGAAGCCGAGCTGAAGCGCGGCTGGCTGGCGGCCGCCGAGGCGAG
>DATKLR010000114.1:0-17602 GCA_035542295.1 Gemmatimonadales bacterium
CGCACTCACCGCTCGTCCCGCCGGATCACTGCGCCGAGGGCGGACAGGCGGCGGTGGATGTTCTCGTAGCCGCGCTCGATCTGGCCGACGTTGTGGATGGTGCTCGTGCCCTCGGCGGCGAGCGCCGCCAGGAGGATCGCCATCCCCGCCCGGATGTCGGGGCTCTCCACCACGCCGGCGCGGAGCGGCGACGGTCCGGCGACGACGGCGCGGTGCGGGTCGCACAGCACGATCCGCGCGCCCATCCCGATCAGCTTGTCCACGAAGAAGAGCCGGGATTCGAACATCTTCTCGAACAGCAGGATGAGGCCTTCGCACTGCGTCGCCGTGACCAGCGCGATGCTCATCAGGTCCGCCGGGAACGCCGGCCACGGGCCGTCCTCGAGCTTCGGCACGTGGCCGCCGAGATCCTCACGCACGCGGCGCGCCTGGCCCGCGCTCACGACGAGGCGGTCGCCGTCCAGCTTCGGCTCGACGCCGAGACGCTCGAACCCCATCAGGCAGGCACGCAGGTCCCCGGGGCGCACTCCCTCGATGGTGAGCGGCGAGTTGGTGACCGCCGCGAGGCCGACGAAGGAGCCGATCTCGATGTGGTCGGGGCCGATGGCGAACCGCGCGCCCTCGAGCGGCCGCCCGCCTTCGATCGTCAGCGTGTTGGTCCCGATGCCGCTGATCTCGGCGCCCATCGCGACGAGGAAGCGGGCGAGGTCCTGCACGTGGGGCTCGGACGCCGCATTCGCGATGACCGTGCGTCCCTTCGCGCCGACCGCGGCCATGAGCGCGTTCTCCGTCCCCGTGACGGAGGCCTCGTCGAGGAAGACCTCGGCGCCGGTGAGCTGCTTCGCCTCGAAATCGTAGGTCGCGCCGACGCTGATGTCGGCACCGAGCCTGCCGAGGGCGAGCAGGTGCGTGTCGATCCGCCGCCGGCCGATGACGTCGCCCCCAGGGGGCGGCAGCCGCACCCGCCCGAACCGCGCCAGCATCGGGCCCGCCAGGAGCACCGAGGCGCGGATCTTCGCGCACAGCACCGGATCGGGGTCGCCGGAGCGGGCTTCCCGCGCGTCGAGCTTGAGCGTGTGCTCGCCCTCCCAGGCCGCCGCGACCCCCTGAGCCACCAGCAGCTCGAGGAGGGTCTCGACGTCGCGGATGCGCGGCACGTTGTCGAGGACGCAGGGGCCGTCGGCGAGGAGCGTGGCGGCGAGGATGGGGAGCGCGGCGTTCTTGTTGCCCGCCGGCCGGACCGTTCCGGAAAGCCGGTGCCCGCCTTCGACGACGAAGAAGGGAGTCATCGCACCCAAGAATGCAGGGCGCCCTCGCGGAGCGTCAAGGCGATTGGTATGTTGCACGGTGATGGAGTCCATCCCCGCGTGGGTCGCCCCGACCGTCGCCATCTCTCTGGTGATCATTGCGGCCAGCATGCTGACGGTCGGCGCCGTGGCGCTGGTCATCGGGTTCGGCCTCAGGAAGCGCACCCGCGAGGTGTCGACGCAGCTGAGCGCGCTCACTGCCGACGCGAAGGTCGTGGCGGCGCGCCTCCGGCACGAGATCGACGGCTTCGCCGACATCTCCACCGAGGCGCGCGTCAAGCTCAAGGGCGCGATGAGCGCCGTCGAGACGCGGCTCCAGGACCTCGACGCCCTCGCCGAGGTCGTCCAGGAGGAGGTGCAGGAGACCGCGCTCTCCGCCGCGTCATTGCTCCGCACCGTCCGCCGCTCGGGCAAGGTGCTGAGCGCCGCGCGCCGGGCCGTGCGCCGCCGTCCGTCCGAGGGAACGGGCTGACCCCTTGAAGCGCGCCGCCGTCGTCGCCGTGGCAGTGGTCCTGCTTCTGGCCCTGCTGCCGCACAACGCGTGGGCCTGGTCCCCGGGCACGCACATCTTCCTTGGCCAATCGGTGCTCGCGAACCTGCAGTTCCTGCCCGGCTACCTCGCAGAGCTGCTGCAGGCGCACCCGTTCGACTTCCTCTACGGCTCCATCGCCGCCGACACGTCGTTCGCCAAGAAGTACGCGCCGGTGGGGCGCCACAGCCACGCCTGGCACGTCGGGCAGGAGATCGTGGAGCTGTCCGGCCAGGGCAACCTGCGCTCTTTCGGCTTCGGCTATCTCGCGCACCTCGCGGCCGACGTCGTGGCCCACAATTTCTTCGTCCCGCGCCAGCTGGTCCTGACCTCCTCGACGCGCGCGCTCGGCCATTCCTATTGGGAGGGCCGGTTCGACATGCACATCGGCGACGGCGCCGCGCGCACGGCGCGCGAGATCCTCGCCGGCGATCACGCCGCCGCCGACGAGCACCTCGACCGGATCATCTCGCCCACCATCTTCAGCGTCGGCACCAGCCGCCGGCTGTTCCACGGGATGGTGCAGCTCACCGACTGGACCAACTGGCGCCGGGTCGTGCAGATGGCCGCGGACGCGAGCCGGTGGGACCTGCCGGAGCGGGACGTGGAGCGCCACGTCGCGACGTCGTTCGACTACGTCATGGACCTCTTCAACGCGGGCGACGGCGCGCAGGCGCACCGCTTCGACCCGTCGGGCGCGCGGGCGCTCGCCGAAGCCAAGCGGATGCGGCGGCTCGCGATGTCGAACGGCGGGCGGAAGGACCCCGAGCGGGTGCTCGAGGTGGCCGAAGCGCACTTCGGGCTCAAGCCGACCAACTTGGGCTACTGGGAGCGCTACGACGTCGTGCCGCCGTGGCGGAGGGCGGGCGCGGCCTAGCCCGCGGTACGGGAGCCTAAGGCAGTCTCAGGTCGAAGTCGTTCATCAGGACACCCGAGGTCACCAGCGAGTCCAGCAGCCGGCTGTCGTGGCTCAGCACGATGGCCACGTCTCCGCCCTGCCAGATCTTCCGCGCCCACTCCAGCTGCGGCTGCAGCTGGTCCCGGTCCTCCGCGAGGCTGCGGCTGGTCGGCTCCGGCCGCTGGCGGCCGGTCTCGAGCCCCTCGTGCTGCCAGGCGAGGTCCGCCAGGATGAGGATCTCCTTCCCGCTCGCCAGCTGCACGTAGACGTACTGCGAGCCGGCGGTGTGCCCGGGCGCCTTGATGAGCACGACGCCGGGGGCGAGCGGATAAAGCAGATCGTACGTGAGGACGGGGAACGCCGCGGCCGACTCGCGCGGCAGCGGCACGTCCACGCGCGCCGGTGGAGCGAGCAGGGTCTGCAGCTGCTCCGCCGTCAGGAGGGTCTTCGCCGCCACGGTGCGGAAGTACGGCCCGCGTTCGACGCCGACGGCGTGGTCGAGGTGCTCGTGAGTGAGCACCACCTTGTCCGCGTCGCGCAGGGCCAGCTGGAGGCGGTCGTAGCGGTCCTGGTGGTACGTGATGCGGCTCCGCGCCGCGCCGTAGTACTCGGTGATGGCCGCCGAGTCGAGGCCCGCATCCACCACGATCCACCGGTCGCGCCAGCGGATCTGGAAGACCGGGAAGCACGACGCGACGCGCGTGCTGTCTGCTCCCTCGACGTAGTTCCTGAGCGGGCCCGCGGATTCGACGATCTTCATCACGTGGACGGACTGGGGGCGCTCGCCGACGGTCGCGGCGGCCATCGCGCGCACGCGCCCAAGCAACGAGTCGTTGAACGGGGTCGCCTGGGCGGCGAGCGGCGACGTCGTCGCCAGCGCGCCGAGGCAGATCACGGCGGCCGGCGCCAGCCGGGCGGGCAGGATGCGAAATCGATCCATGGGGCTCCCAGGTCGTGCTGAAGACGCTTCAAGATGCATCGGCCCGCCGGGCTCAGCGAGGACGGCGGCCGTTGCCCGTCCGGGTGGCACGATGTATATACATCGGATGCATCGCACCCAGCTCTACCTCGATCGCCACCTGCACGCCCGGCTCACCGCGCTGGCGCGGCGGCGTGGCCGGACGTTGTCGGAGCTGGTGCGCGAGGCCCTCGTCCTGGTGTACGGTCCGGCCCAGACCGAGGAGGAGATCACGACACTTCGGGGCATCGAGGGGCTATGGCGCGACCGCGGCGATCTCGGAAGCACGGACGAGTACGTGAGACGCCTGCGCCGGGATACGCGGCGCTCGACGAGCTGAGCGGCGTCATCCTGGATTCGGACATCGTCATCGAATGCCTGCGCGGCCGCCGGCGGGTGGTCGAGGCGGCGCTTGCCTTGGGACGAGCGGGGGTCCGGACCTTCTGCATCGCCATATCGTGGGCGGAGGTGTACGCGGGCGTGCAATCCGGCGAGGAGGCAGCCACCCGGGCCTTTTTCGACGCGCGCGGTGAGGTCGTGCTCGACGCCAAGGTCGGCCGCCAGGCGGGCGGGTACCTCGCACGCTACGGGAAGTCGCATGGCGTCGAGATCGCCGACGCGCTGATCGCCGCCGCGGCCTCGGTGGCGGGTCTCAGGCTTTGGACCCTGAACCGCCGCCACTACCCGATGCAGGACCTGCGCTTCTACGAGCCGGCCGCACGGACTTCGTGAGCGGCAGACAAGGCCGAGAGCTGCGGCCGCCTTGGCTCCGGCCGTCCCCCTAGCGGTTCAGTCGGCCGACCGGTTACCCACGTCCACCCCCTTCGGAGGAGTCGGCATGCGAGTTACTCTCCTGGCGGCAACCGCCGTCCTGCTGGCCGCCTGCGCCCCCAAGCCCGAGACGGCCGAGCAGGCCGCTGCGCGGATGAAGGCCGAGGCGGACACCGCGCGCACCGCCATCACTGCTGCAAACGCGCGTTTCGCGAAGTACCTCGCGGCCAACCAGATGGACTCGGTCGCCATGCTGTACACGGAGGACGCGGTCTTCTATCCGGCCAACATGCCCGCCGTGCGCGGGCGCCCGGCCATCTTGGCCCTGCTGAAGAGCTGGGGAGCGGCCGGGGCGTGGACCGTGGCGCCAGCGACGTATTCGGTCGAGGCGAACGGTCCGATCGCCATCGAGACGGGCCGCGGGCTCGTGACGTATGCCCCGGGACCCAACGCACCCGCCACGATGCAGGCGGCGTTCACCGACACGGCGAAGTACGTGACCACGTGGCGGAAGGTCGACGGAAAGTGGCTCATCTCGAATGACATCTCGACCACGGACCGGGCGGCTCAGCCCGCGCCCGCGAAGAAGCGGCGCTAGCAGCGCTGCACATGCCGGATACACGACGGGGCGCCGCGAGGCGCCCCGCTGCATTCTGGACGTCCAGCGCGCGCCTACTTCGCGAGCGCCGCCGCCAGCGCGGCGTTCACCGCCTTGGGATCCGCCTTCCCTTGCGACCGCTTCATCACCCGCCCCACCAGGAAGCCCATCAGCTTCGTCTCGCCGGCCCTGAAGCGCGCGACCTCGGCGGGATGCGCGGCCAACGTTTCCTGCACCCAGCCGTCGATCGCACCGGTGTCCGACACCTGGAGGAGGCCGAGCCGCTCCGCGACCTTGAGCGCGGCGTCACCCGGCGCACTCGCCATCTCGCCCAGGACTCGCCGCGCGCCTTGGCGGCTGACCTTGCCGGCCGACACCAGACCGATCACCTCGACCAGGCGCTCGGGCGCCGGCGCCAGCGTTTCGCCGCCGGGGCTCAGGGCAAGCAGGTCGTTCATCACCCAGTTGGCCGCGTCCTTGGGCGCCACGCCGGCCTTCACCACGCGCTCGTAATAGTCCGCCAGCTCGCGGGAGGCGGACACGACGCCCGCATCGGCCGCCGGCAGCGCGTACTCTTTCACCAACCGCTCGCGCTTCGCGGCCGGCAGCTCGGGCAGCGCCGCGCGCTCCGCCGCGAGCCACTTCTCCGTCAGGACCAGCGGCGGGAGATCGGGCTCCGGGAAGTAGCGGTAGTCTTGGGCTTCCTCCTTGGAGCGCATCGGCCGGACCTCGCCCGAAGCGGCGTCGAAGAGCATGGTGGTCTGCACGATCTGCTCGCCCCGCTCCGCCGCCGCGATCTGCCGCTCCCGCTCCGCCGCGAGCGCGCGCTCGACGCCGGAAAAGGAGTTCATGTTCTTGACTTCGGTGCGCGTGCGCAGCTCGGAGGAGCCTGCCGGCCGGATGGAGAGGTTCGCGTCCACCCTGAGGCTCCCCTCCTCCATGTTGCAGTCCGAGACCTCGACGTACTTCAGCACCTGCTTGAGGGCCGTCAGATATGCGCGCGCCTCGGCCGGCGATCTGAGGTCCGGCTCGCTCACGGCCTCGATCAATGGCACGCCGGAGCGGTTGAAGTCCACCGCCGTCATCCCCGGCACCCGGTCGTGGAACGACTTCCCCGCATCCTCCTCCAGGTGCAGCCGCTTGATGCGCACGGTGACCGGTCCGCGCTCCGCCGAGACGAACTCCAGCGCGCCGCCGGTCGCCAGCGGCTCCTCGAACTGGCTGATCTGGTAGCCCTTCGGCAGGTCGGGATAGAAGTAGTTCTTGCGCGCGAACATGCTGCGGGGATGCACGGCGCAGCCGAGAGCGAACGCCGCGCGCACGGCCAGCCGCACCGCCTCCGCGTTCGGCACCGGGAGCGCGCCGGGAAGCCCGAGGCACACTGGGCAGACGTTGGTATTCGGCGGGTCGCCGAACCGCGAGGAGCAGGCGCAGAACATCTTGGTCGCGGTCAGCAGCTGGACGTGGACCTCGAGTCCGACGACGGTTTCCCATGTCATCGGACCTCCGCCGCCCTATCCACTGCGCGCTCCAGCGCCTGCGCGATGCGGATGATCGTCGCCTCGCCTTCCATCGCGCCGATCAGCTGGCCGCCGATCGGGAGCCCGTGGTCCCGGCCGATCGGGAGCGAGAGCGCCGGCACCCAGGCCAGGTTCGCCGTGCAGACGTAGACGTCCGAGAGGTACATCGCGAGCGGGTCGGCGGTGTTCTCCCCGAACCTGAACGCCGGCGTCGGCGTGGTCGGGGTGAAAAGCGCATGCACGCCCTGGGCGAAGACGCGGGCGAAGTCGGCGCGGATCGCCTCGCGTACCCGCTGCGCCTTCCGGTAGTAGGCGTCGTAGTAGCCGGCCGACAGCACGTAGGTGCCGAGGAGGATGCGGCGCCGCACTTCCGGGCCGAAGCCCTGGCCGCGCGTCGCACGGTAAACCGCGCGCACGTCGGCCAAGCCGCCGTCGGCTCTCCGCCCGTACCGCACGCCGTCGTAGCGCGCCAGGTTGCTCGACGCCTCGGCGGGGGCGACGATGTAGTAGGTGGGCACGGCGTACTTCGTGTGCGGCAGGGAAACGTCTCGCACCTCGGCGCCAAGATCCCTGAGGCGTGCCAGCGCCCGGTCGCTCGCCGCCTTGATCCCCGCGTGCAGGCCCTGGGGGAAGTACTCGCGCGGCACGCCGATCACGGTGCCCTTGAGGCTCGCCGGCGGGGAGCCGGGAAGCCCAAGCGGGATGCGGTCGAGCGAGGTGGCGTCGCGGTCGTCGTGCCCGCTGATCACGCCCAGGAGCCGCGCCGCGCTCGCCACGTCCGTCCCGAAGACGCCGATCTGATCGAGCGAGGACCCGAACGCCACGAGCCCGTAGCGGGACACACGGCCGTAGGTCGGCTTGATCCCCACGATGCCGCAGAAGGCCGCGGGCTGGCGCACCGATCCGCCGGTCTCCGAGCCCAACGCCATCGTGACGGCGCCCGCCGCCACGGCCGCCGCGGAGCCGCCCGAGGAGCCGCCGGGGACACGGGTCGGATCGACCGGATTCCGACTGGGCCCATAGGCGCTCCACTCGGTCGAGGACCCCATCGCGAACTCGTCGCAGTTCGCCTTCCCGGCGACCATCGCGCCCGCCTCGCGGAGGCGGCGCACGGCCGTGGCCTCGAACGGCGAGCGCCATCCCTCGAGGATCTTCGAGCCGCAGGTCGTGGGAAACACGGACTCGGCGATGACGTCCTTCACCGCGACGACCTCGCCCGCGAGCGGCCCCGTCGCGCCAGCCGCGGCGAGCCGCTCCGCCTGCTCGAGCAGCGCCGCCTCCGACCAGGAAAGGAAGGCGTGCGTGCCCCTGGCCTCGCACGCCACGATCCGCCCGGCCGCGTCTCGAGCCGCCCGGACGAAGTCGGTCACGGCGCGTCCTCGCCGCGGTCCAGCTCGCCGAGACGCGGCACAGTGAAGAGGCCGTCCGTGAAGGCCGGCGCGATCTCCTGCGGCGTGCGCGAGAGCGGATCGGGATTCACGACGTCGCGCCGGAGCCGCACCGCGCGCTCGTCGGTCGCCGAGATGGCGTCGTCCGTGACCTCGGAGAGCTGCGCGACGTAGTCGAGGATGCGCGTCAGCTGCTTCTCGAGCTCCGCCGCAGTCGCGTCGTCCACCCCCAGCTCCGCCAGGGCGGCGATCTTCTCGATGTCCCTGCGGGTCACGCTCATCGGCTATGCGCCCTCGTCGTCCCGTTCGAGACCCGCGTACGCGGCCAGCAGCTGTTTCGTCCCCACCGTCGCGTCGTCGAATTCCACCGCCACCTTGAGCTCGCGGCCCCGTCCCTCGACCCGACGGATCGTCCCGATGCCGAAGCGGCGGTGCCGCACGCGCTCGCCGGCGCGGAACAGCGGGGTCACGTCGCTGATGCCCGCCGCCTCGGCCATCTCGTCGATCACCAGCTCGAGCGAGCGGGTGCCGGCCAGGGGCCGGCGCCGCGGCTCGCGCGCGAAGCTCCACGACGGCCGGGTCACCCGCTCCTCGACCAGCGCCGGCGGGACGTCGTCCAGGAAACGGGAGGGGAACGCCGGCCGCAAATCGCCGCCCCGGCGCCGCGCGGACGCGTACGAGAGAAAGACCTTGTCCTTGGCGCGCGTGATCCCCACGTAGCAGAGGCGGCGCTCCTCCTCCAGCGCCTCCGGTGTGTCCGCGCGCGACAGGGGGAAGAGCCCCTCCTCGAGCCCCGCGATCGCCACCACCGGGTACTCCAGCCCCTTGGCGGCGTGCAGCGTCATCAGCGTGACGCCGCTTTCGCCCTGCTGGACCTCGGCGCTGGTCGTGAGGGCGGCCTGGGCGACGAACCGGGCGATCGGCGTCTCCCCCTCCGGCCGGTCGTCCTCCAGCACGGCCCCGAACTCCTCCGACCAGGCCTGGGCCGCGTTGATCAGCTCGGACACGTTCTCCAGCCGCTCCGGCCCGGTCTCGTCCTCCTCGAGGAGGAACTGCTCGAAGCCGGTGCGCGCGACGATGGCGCGCAGGGCCTCGGCGGGCTGGAGGTCCTGGAGCTCGGCGCGGGTCGTATCCAGCGAGGCGGCGAATTGTTCCAGCGCCTCGCGCGCCTTGGGCCGCAGCTCGGGGAGGCGTCCGGCCGCCGCCGCGGTGCGCGACAGCGACCAGCCCCACTGCGTGGCCCAGCGCCCCAGCACCTCGAGGCTCTGCTCGCCGATCCCGCGCCGCGGCGCCGCGATCGCGCGGCGAAAGGCCGCGTCGTCGTCGGGGTTCACCACCAGCCGGAGGTGCGCCAGCAGATCCTTCACCTCGCGCCGCTCGTAGAAGCTCACCGCGCCGACCACGCGGTACGGGACGCCGCTGCGGCGCAGCTCCTCCTCGAAGGCCCGCGTCTGCGCGTTGGTTCGGACCAGAACCACCATCTCCTCGAAGGCGTGCTCCCCGCGCCGCGCGCGCGCGACGAACTCCCGCACCAGCCACTCCGCCTCGTCGCGCTCGTCGGCGGCGCGCACCACGGTGATCGGCTCGCCCCCCCCGCGCCGCGTGAAGAGCGTCTTCCCCAGGCGGCCGGCGTTCGGCGCGATCACGCTGTTGGCCGCGTCGAGAATGCCGGTCGTGGACCGGTAGTTCTCCTCGAGGCGCACCAGCTTCGCGCCGGGGAAGTCGCGCTGGAATTCCAGGATGTTCCGGAGGTCCGCGCCGCGCCACCCGTAGATGGACTGGTCGTCGTCGCCCACGACGAACAGGTTGCCCTCCGTCCCCGCGAGAGCGTGGAGAAAGAGGTACTGCGCCCGGTTGGTGTCCTGGTACTCGTCGACCAGGAGGAACCGGAAGCGCTCGCGGTAGCGGGCCAGCACCGCGGGCTGCGCCTCGAACAGCGCCAGAGGATGGAGCAGCAGGTCGTCGAAGTCCATCGCATTGGCGCGCCGCAGCGCGGCGCCCAGCGCCTCGTAGACCCGGCCCACGTTGCGGTGATACGGGTCGGCCGCCTGCGCGGTGTAGAGGTCGGGCGGGAGCATCGCGTTCTTGGCGCGGGAGATCTCGTGCCGCACGCCGCGGGCGCCGTAGAGCTTCGCCGGGAGCCCGAGGTCCTCGACGAGGCGGCGCACCAGCGCCTCGACGTCGTCCTCGTCGTAGATCGTGAAGGTGCGGGCAAAGCCGATGTGGGGGGCCTCGCGCCTCAAGAGCCGCGCGCACACCGCGTGAAAGGTGCCGATCCACAGGCCGTCGGGCTCGCGTGACAGCAGCTGCGCGACGCGCCCCCGCATCTCGCCCGCCGCCTTGTTGGTGAAGGTGACGGCGAGGATGTGGCGCGGGTCCACGCCGTGCTCCTCGATCAGCCGCGCCAGTCGCACCGTGAGCACGCGTGTCTTCCCGGAGCCCGCGCCCGCCAGGACCAGCATCGGCCCGGCGACGTGCGAGACGGCCTCCCGCTGGGGATCGTTGAGGGGGACGGCGATCATGCGTCCGCGCGCTGGCGCGGCAGACGCACGGCGAAGCGGGCGCCGACGCTCGTCGGCTCCAGCGTCAGCCGGCCGCCGTGTCCCTCCTCGACGATGCGACGCGCCAGCGCCAGGCCCAGCCCCCAGCCGCGCGCCTTGGTGGTCGTCCCCGCCTGGAAGAGCCGGTGCCGCACCTCGCGCGGCACGCCGGGGCCGTCGTCGGCGACCACCACCACCACGCTGTCGGGCTCGCCGGAGACCGCGAGCGTGATCGTGCCCTCCCGTCCCTTCAGCGCGTCGAGCCCGTTGCGGACCAGCGCCTCCAGCGCCCACTCGAGCAGCAGGGCGTCGCCGGGGACCACGGCGGCGCCGCCGTCGGATTCAAGGTGGAGCTTCACCCGGTTGGAGAGCGTCGGGAGGCGCGGCCGGAAATACGCGGCCACGGCATCCACGACCGCCGCGACGTCCACCTCCTCCGCGCGCGGCGGTTGCCCGATCCGCTCGAAGCGGCGCGCCACGCGGTCGAGGCGCGCGTAGTCGTCATCCAGGTGGCCGGCGATCTCCACCGGGCTGTCCCGGCCCTCGCGCAGCCGCTCGATCCATCCCGCCAGCGAGGTGAGGGGCGTGCCGAGCTGGTGCGCGGACTCGCGCGCCATCGCGACCCAGACCCGGTCGCCGGCCGAGCGGAGCGAGGCCCGATGGGCCAGGACGGCCACGCCGGCCAGCGCGAGCAGCGTCGCCAGCTCCAGCGCGAAGACCAGGCGCAGCGGGCGCCGGAGCGGCGGCGCGCCCACGTGGATCGTGCCCACGGCGCGCTCAAACAGCGGCGGCGTGTCGCGGTCGAGCTCGGCCACGAACCGGCGCAGCTCCGGGGAGTCGGGGGCCATCGGGTGCGGGAGATTGGCGGTGTCGGTCGCGACGCCGCGGGCGTCGGTAATGACCAGCGGGATGCCCTGCGCGCGGATCTCCGTGGCGAGCCCCAGCAGCGCCTCAGTGGCGCCGGTCTCACGCGGATCGGCGAGGCCCGCGAAGACGTGGGCGTACAGCGCCGACGCGCGCCGAGCGTCGGCCGTCAAATGCTCCGCCACCACGTATGCCGCCCCGAGCGTCAGCGCGGCCGCCGCGGCCGCCAGAACCCACACCGACCCGGGCGATCGCAGCCACGCCCGGCCCCGCGCCTCAGCGTCCGCCGGCCTCAAGCCGCTCCGTCCCCAGATACGGCGCGAGCGCCTGCGGCACCCGCACCGAGCCGTCCGGTTGCTGGCCGGTCTCCAGCAGCGCGATCACGGTCCGCGGAAGGGCGAGCGCGGAGCCGTTGAGGGTGTGCACGTATTCCGGCTTCGCGCCGCGGGCCGAGCGGAAGCGCAGGTCCATCCGCCGCGCCTGGAAGTCCTGGTAGGTGCTGCAGCTCGATACCTCGAGCCACTTCCGCGCCCCCGGGGCCCACACCTCGAGATCGTACTGGCGGTAGTTCGCGAACCCCATGTCCCCCGCCGCGATCAGCACGACCCGGTACGGCAGCTCGAGCCGCTGCAGCACCGCCTCCGCGTGCCGCGTCAGCTCCTCATGCGCCGCGGCGCTCGCCTCCGGACGCTCGATACGCACCAGCTCCACCTTGTCGAACTGGTGCACCCGCGTCAGCCCGCGCGTGTCGGCTCCGTGCGCTCCCGCCTCGCGGCGGAAACAGGGGGTGTACGAGACGTAGCGCTTCGGCAGCTCCTCCCCGAGCAGCACCTCGCCGCGGTGCAGGTTCGTCACCGGCACCTCCGCCGTGGGGATCAGGAACAGGTCGTCGGAGGCGCGGTACAGATCCTCCTCGAACTTGGGAAGCTGGCCCGTGCCGGTCATCGTCTCGCGGTTCACCAGGAAGGGCGGCGAGACCTCCGTGTAGCCGTGCTCGCGGGTATGAAGATCGAGCATCAAGGCGATCAGGCCGCGCTCCAGCTTCGCGCCCCGCCCCACGAACAGCGGGAAGCCGGAGCCGGCCAGCCGCGCGCCGCGCTCGAGATCCAGCAGCCCGAGCGTCTTTCCCAGATCCCAGTGGGGTTGATGCCAGGGCTGCGGCTCCGCGGGCTCGCCCCAGCTCCTCACCACCACGTTGTGCGTCGCGTCCCCCGGCGGCACGTCGCCCGCCGGGACGTTGGGGACGTAGCGCAGCGCGTCCGCGAAGGCGGCGTCGGCCTCCGCTGCTGCGGCCCCCGCGGCCTCCGCGCGCGCCGACACGGGACCGAGCGTGGCCAGGAGGTCGGAGGCGTCCACGCCGCGCCGCTTCCGCTCGCCGACTTCCCGGCTCTTCGCGTTCAGCTCCGCCTTGGCGGCGTCGGCCTCGCCGATCGCGGCCCGCCGCTGCTCCGCCAGCGAGCGCAGCCGCTGCAGCAGCGCGTCGAGGTCCGGCCCCGCCCCGCGCGCGGCCAGCCGCTGGCGCAGCGCCGCGAAGGCCTCCGCGTCCCGGAACAGCCGTGGATCCAGCACGTCAGTTGGTGGGTGGGAGAGAATCGGACCGCAGGCTCCGGTAGCCACAGTTCGCGTCGAGCAGCATATGGAACGTCACGGAGCGGGCGGTCTTGTCGATCGCCAGGACCTGCAGCTTCGCGTAGAGCGGGTGCGCGATGTTGTAGTTGCAGGACTGGGTGCGCGACGACGCGAGCAGCACCATCCCGAGCGAGAGCTTCTGCCCCGCCGCCTGCTGGTAGCCGCCGTCCGGGGCGTAGGTGAGCGAATCGAAGGGCTTCGCCACGATCTGCAGGCCGCCGTCGCGCGGCAGGCCGAGCGCTCCCGGCGGCAGGAGCAGCGGGATCGTGTCTCCCAGCGAGTCGGGCAGGTCGAGGGCGAAGTCGAAATAGACGGTGCGGTCGGTGCGCACGACCTGACTGTCCACCATGTTGAACGCCGACGGCTCGTACACCGCCGTGCCCGTCATCGAGAACAGCGTGTAGGTCGTGTCGAACGGCGTGTTGACCGCGGGCGGGAGCGCGAAGGGGTTGTCGCACGCCGCGAAGGCGGCGCCGACGGCAAGCGCACAGAGCGCCGCGAGGCCGGTGGCAGCGAGGGGCCTGGACATCACCTAACCGGCGAAGAATAGGCGAGTTGCGCGGCCAGTGCAACGGGCGGAAAGTGCTTGACACCACCTCGGACGCGGCCTACGTTGCAGCCGCCACCACCCCCGGGAGAGCGATGCCGACCATCCGCGACGTCGTCCAGGCCCTCGCGCGCCGCGAGGGGGTCGATGCGGTCGTCATCCTGGGCAGTGACGGCCTGCCGATCGACAGCCACACCGTCGACGGGGTGGACCCCGAGGTCGTCGCCGCGCACCTGCCGGCCGTGCTTCAGGCGTGCGACGAGCTGGGCCAGCATGCGCGGCGCGGGGCCGTCACCACCGGCGTGATCGAATACGCCTCAGGCTTCGCCATCGTCGCCAACCTCTCGCGTGACGCGAAGCTCCTCGTGCTGCTCAGGCCGCGCTCCGATCTCGGCCCGCTGCTGTACGACCTGAAACGGCACCGCGCGGAGATCGCCGGGTTGCTGTAGCGTGGTCGCGAGACCGCACCACCTCCTGGTCATCGACGACGAACCCTTCATCGGCCGGATCGTCCGGCTCGAGTTCGAGCAGGGCCCCTACCGGGTCTCCCTCGCATCCGACGGCGACGAGGGGTTGGCCTTCCTGCGCGCCCATCCCGACGTGGATCTCGTGCTGCTCGACGTGAACATGCCGGTCCGCTCCGGCCTGGACGTGCTGGCGGAAGCGAAGGCCGACCCCGCACTGGGCCGGGTGCAGTTCGTGGTGCTCACCGCCGCGGGCCAGTCGGCCTACGCGGAGCGCGCCAGGGCGCTCGGGGCGGCGGCGTTCCTGACGAAGCCGTTCTCCCCCCGGAAGCTGGTCCGCCAGGTGGCGGCGATCCTGGGAGAGAATCCCGACGCAGACGCGCCGGAGGCGCCGTAATGCGCTGGGCGGTCGTGCTGGCGGGGGGCGTGGGCTCGCGGTTCTGGCCGCTCTCCACCGCACAGCATCCGAAGCAGCTGCTGCCGCTGGCCGGGACCCGGCCGCTGGTGGTCGACAGCGTCGCGCGGCTGCTCGGCGTGGTGAGCGCGGAACGGGTGCTCCTCGTGACCTCGCGCGCGCTCCAGGCCGCGCTCCGGGACGCCCTCCCCGAGGTCCCGCGCGCCAATGTGCTGGCCGAGCCGTTCGCGGCCTCGACGGCGCCGGCGCTGGCCTGGGCCACGACGCGCGCGCGGGCGTCCGACGCCGCGGCGACGGTGTTGAGCGTCCACGCGGACTGGACCGTGGGAAACCCGGAGGCGTTCCGCAGCGCGGCCGCCGCGGCGCTGGATCTCGCCGAGCGGGAGGGCGCGGTCGTCACGGTGGGGGCCCGTGCCACGCGCCCCGAGATCGGCTACGGGTACATCGTGCCCGGCGCGCCGATCGGCCGGGGGCCGGCGCGCCGCATCGCGCGGTTCGTCGAGAAGCCGTCGGCCGCCGAGGCGGAGCGGCTCATCGCGTCCGGCGCGCTGTGGAACACCGGGATGTTCGCCTGGACGGCGGCGCGGTTCCGCGAGGAGATCGAGCGCCACACGCCCGAGCTCGCGCCGGCCCTGCCGGCCCTGGACCGCGGCGACGTGGACGGGTTCTACGGCGCCGCGAAGCCGGTGAGCGTGGACGTCGGGCTGTTCGAGCGCACGGCCTCAGGCGCCGTGCTGGCCGGTGATTTCGGATGGGACGACGTCGGCTCGTGGGCGGCGCTGCCGCGCGTCCGCGCGGGCGACGCCGCAGGCAACGTCGCGGTGGGCGCCGTGCACGCGGTGGACGCGGCCGGTTGCGTGGTCTGGAGCGAGGAGGGCCCGACGGTGCTCGACGGCGTCGCGGACCTCGTGGTGGTGCGCGCACGTGGGATCGTGCTGGTGACGACGCGCGAGCGCGCACCGCACCTCAAGGAGCTGCTGGCGCGGCTGCCCCCCGAGCTGGCGGGCGACGGCGCCGCAGGAGCGGAGGGCCGGTGACGACGCTGTTCCTCTACGACGCCGCCGAGGACCTGGAGCGGTTCCTCCCCTTCTCCCTGTCGCGCCCGCTGGGCGAGCTCAGGTACGGCGCCTTTCTCCTGCGCGAGCGCTGGTCGGCGCTGCTCGATCTTCCCGCCGCCGGCTGCGTCAACCCGCAGCCGCATCTGGCCGATTTCGTGGAGCCCGGCGCCCCGCCGGTGGTCGCCGGTCCCGGCGAGAAGCACGAGCCGCGGCTGTTCCTCCGATCCACCTTCGCCCCGGCGCCGGGCGCGCAGCTGCCCCCCGAGCCCCACGACGCAGTCCGGTTCGTGGACGCCGCGGGTGTCACGGTGGGCTTCGCCCTCCCGCGCCGCGCGGACTGGCGCGGCTTCGCCGCTGCCGCGACGTGGCCGGCGGTCGCCGTCGAGGGCAAGCTGCTGGCCGGCGTGTGGGATCTGGTCGGCGACCTCGCCGCGGTCCTACCCGCGGACCTGGAGCGGATGCGATCCGCCCAGGCCGCGGGCGCCATTCCGCGCGGGACGACCGTCCTGGGCGACCCGGCACTGGTGCTGGCCGCCGAGGCCACGGTCGAGCCGGGTGTCGTCTTCGACGTGCGCAAGGGCCCGATCTTCCTCTCCCCCGGCGTCGAGGTGCGCTCCGGCGCGCGGCTCGCCGGGCCGCTGGCCGTGGCGCGCGAGGCGCGGCTGGTCGGGGGCGAGATCTCCGGCAGCGCCATCGGACCGAGGTGCGTGGTGCGCGGCGAGATCTCGGGCAGCGTGTTCCTCGGGTACGCGAACAAGTCGCACGACGGCTTCCTCGGCTCGTCGGTGGTCGGCCGCTGGGTGAACCTCGGCGCCGGCACCATCACCTCGAACCTCAAGAACACGTACGGCCCGGTGCGGCTCCGGCTCGGCGCCGCGCGCTACGAGACGGGACTGACCTTCCTCGGCTCGCTGATCGGCGACCACGTGAAGACCGCGATCGGCACGATGCTGCCGACCGGGTGCGTGATCGGGGTCGGCGCCAACCTGTTCGGATCGCGGCGCCCGCCGAGCGAGGTGCCCGCGTTCGCGTGGGGACTCGACGAGCCGGGCATGGTGCTGGAGTGCGGGCGCTTCGTGGAGATCGCCGAGCGGGTGCTGCCGCGCCGCGACGTCGCGGTGGACGAGCGGACGCGCCGCTATCTCGCGGCGGTCTGGGGCGCCGCGACGCACCGGACGCCGTGCGGCTGACGGTGCTCGGCTCGGGGAGCCGAGGCAACGCCGTGCTCCTCGAGGCCGGCGGCGACGCCCTGCTGGTCGACGCCGGTTTCTCGGCCCGCGACCTCGAGCGGCGGCTGGAGGCGGCGGGCGGGCGGCCGGCGGGGCTGTCCGGGATCGCCCTCACGCACGAGCACGGGGACCACGCGCGCGGCGCACCGGGCGCCGCGGCGGCCTGGGGCGTACCGATCCTGGCGAGCCGCGGCACCCTCGACGCACTCGCGCCGCACCTGAAGCCCGGGACCGAAACCCACGCGCTCGCCGCCGGCCGCAGTGCGCAGTGCGGCAGCTTCACGGTGCGCGCGTTCCCCACTGCGCATGATGCCAGCGAGCCGCTGATGCTGGTGGTGGAGGACGCCGACGGCCGCCGGGCGGGAATCGCCTACGACGTCGGCTCGCCGACCAGCGCGCTGAAGCACGCCTGCATGGGCCTCGACGCGCTGGTGATCGAGACCAACCACGACGAAGTGATGCTGCGGTCGAGCCGCTATCCGGCGGCGGTGCGCGCGCGGATCGCGGGGCGCGGCGGGCACCTCAGCAACCGGGAGGCAGGGTTGCTGGCCGCCGAGGTCGCGCATGCGGGGCTGGCGCTGCTGGTGCTGGCCCACCTCTCCGACCGGTGCAACACGCCGGAGCTGGCGCTGGAGACGATGGCCGCGGCCCTCGCGGGCACGGCGTTCCGGGGCCGGATGGTCGTTGCGAGACAGGAGGCGCCGCTCCCACCCCTCGAGGTGGGTGCGGCGCTCGAGCAGCTGGCGCTACCCCTGCGGAGCGGCGGCCGGGACTGACGCGGCCGCCGGCGCGCTCTCCGGGACCACCACGGGCTGGTCCTCGAGCGCGGCCTCCTTGGGCTCCCACTCCCCCATCATCTTGACGAATCGGCGCGCGACGTCGGGCTC
>DATKLR010000115.1:0-2439 GCA_035542295.1 Gemmatimonadales bacterium
CTGGCCACAGGCATCGTCTTCGACATCCGCCGGTACTCGATCCACGACGGCCCGGGTATCCGCACCACCGTGTTCCTCAAGGGGTGCGCACTGTCGTGTCTGTGGTGTCACAACCCCGAGAGCCAGTCCTCGGGGCCCGACCTCATCCTCCGCGAGAGCCGCTGCATCCGCTGCGGTGCGTGCGTCGAGGCCTGCCCGAACGGCGCGATCACCTGGACCGAGGACGGCCCCGTCACCGACCGCGCCAAGTGCCGCGGCTCGGGCCGCTGCGCCGCCCTCTGCTTCGCGGAGGCGCGTTCCCTGGCCGGCCGGACGATGAGCGTCGAGGAAGTGATGGAGATCGTCGAGCGCGACCGGCCGTTCTTCGAGGAATCGGGCGGCGGGCTGACCCTCTCTGGCGGCGAGCCGTTGCTCCAGCCCTATTTCTCCGCGGCGCTGCTCCGCGCGGCCAAGGCGCGCGGCATCCATACCGCGCTCGACACCTGCGGCCACGCCTCGTGGCGGAGCCTCGACCGCCTGCGCAAGGACGTGGACTTGTTCCTCTACGACGTGAAGATGATGGACGACGAGCGGCACCGGCTCTTCACCGGCGCGCCGAACCGCAGGATCCTCGAGAACCTGCGCGCCCTGGCGAAGCACGGGCACCGGATCGTGCTCCGCGTGCCCGTCGTGCCGGGAATCAACGACGACGACGACAACCTCGACGCGGTCCGCCGTTTCGCGGCCGGACTCCCGTCGCTCGAAGGCCTCGACCTCCTGCCCTACCACCGCGTCGGCGTGGACAAGTACGCGCGCGTGGGCCGCTCCTATCCCCTGCCCGACACCCTGCCCCCGCCGCGCGAGCGCCTCGTGGCCGTCGCCGAGACGCTGGCCGCGGCCGGTCTCCCGGTCGGGCGAAGGGTGAGCGCGTGATTACCGAGCGCGTCGAGCGCCTGCGCCGGGAGAGCCTGGACGCCCGGCCGCACGTCTCGACCGAGCGCGCGGAGCTGATGACCGCCTTCTACAAGGAGCACGCGCTCTCGCTCTCCGCGCCGCTGCTGCGCGCCCGCGCGTTCGAGCATCTGCTCGAGCACAAGACCATCTGGCTCGGCGAGGGCGAGCTGATCGTCGGGGAGAAGGGGCCGGCGCCCAAGGCGACGCCGACCTATCCCGAGCTCTGCTGCCACAGCCTCGCGGACCTCGACCTCCTGAACTCCCGCCAGAAGATCCCGTTCGCCGTGAGCGCCCAGGCGCGCGCGACCTACGAGAAGGTGATCATCCCCTACTGGCGCGGCCGCTCGATCCGGGACCAGCTCCTCGCCGCGATGACCGACGAGTGGAGGGCGGCCTACGCCGCCGGGATCTTCACCGAGTTCATGGAGCAGCGCGCGCCCGGCCACACCGTGCTGGACGACAAGATCTACCGGCGCGGCCTCCTCGATGCGGTGGACGACATCGACACGCGCCTGGCCAGCCTCCACAAGGCCCGCGGGGCGGCCGGGCGCGCGCGGCGTGACGAGCTGGAGGCCATGAAGATCGCGGCGCTCGCCCTCACCCGCTTCGCCGCGCGCCACGCCGAGCAGGCCCTGGCGCTGGCCGAAACCGACGCGGGCCGCCGCGCCGAGCTGCTCCGGATCGCGGAGATCTGCACCCGCGTGCCGGCGCACCGCCCGCGGGATTTCTGGGAGGCGATCCAGGCCTACTGGTTCGTGCACCTCGGCGTGACGACCGAGCTGAACACCTGGGACGCCTTCAGCCCGGGCCGGCTCGACCAGCACCTCCTCCCGTTCTACCGGCAGGGCCTGGAGGACGGCACGCTCACCAGGGACCGCGCGGCCGAGCTGCTCCAGTGCCTCTGGATCAAGTTCAACAACCAGCCCGCGCCTCCCAAGGTCGGCGTCACCGCGGAAGAGAGCGGTACCTACACCGACTTCGCGCAGGTCAACCTCGGCGGCACCCGCGCGGACGGCGGCGACGGCGTCAACGACCTCACCTGGCTGATGCTCGACGTGGTCGAGGAGATGCGCCTCCTCCAGCCCTCGGCGTCGCTCCAGGTCTGCGCGCAGGGGCCGGACAGCGTCATCGAGCGCGCGGCAAAGATCATCCGCACCGGCTTCGGCCAGCCCTCGATCTTCAACCACGACCTCATCGTCCGCGAGCTGGTCCGCCAGGGAAAGAAGCTGGAGGACGCGCGCAACGGCGGCTCCAGCGGGTGCGTGGAGGTGGGCGCCTTCGGCAAGGAGAACTACAACCTCACCGGCTACTTCAACCTGCCGAAGCTGGTCGAGCTGACCCTGCACGACGGCGTGGATCCCCGGACGGGCAAGAGCCTCGGGCTCCGCACCGGCGATCCGCGCCGCTTCGCGACCTTCGACGAGCTGTTCCGCGCGTTCCGCTCCCAGATCGTGCACTTCGTGGACATCAAGACACGGGGGAACGACGCGGTGGAGCGGCTCTACG
>DATKLR010000116.1:0-5723 GCA_035542295.1 Gemmatimonadales bacterium
GCCCGAGGGCGCGCGGTCCACGCGGATCACGTCCCCCTCGCCGTACTTCCCCTCCAGCACCGCCAGCGCGAGCGGGTTCTGCAGCAGGTGCTGGATCGCGCGCTTCAACGGGCGCGCGCCGAAGACCGGGTCGTACCCCTCGCTCGCCAGGAGCCGCTTCGCCGCCGGACTCACCTCGAGGCTGAGCTTCTTCTCCGCGAGCAGCGCCGACGCCCGCGCCAGCTGCAGGTCCACGATCTTCTCCAGCTCCTCGCGGCCCAGCGGCCGGAAGATGATCGTGTCGTCCACCCGGTTCAGGAACTCGGGCCGGAAGTGGTGCCGCAGCGCCTCCATGACCCGGATCTCGACCTCCTTCCAGTTGCTGGTCCCCAGCTCCAGGATCCACTGGCTGCCGAGGTTGCTGGTCATGATGATCACCGTGTTCCGGAAGTCCACCGTGCGGCCCTGCGAATCGGTAAGCCGGCCGTCGTCGAGGATCTGCAGCAGCACGTTGAACACGTCGGCGTGCGCCTTCTCGATCTCGTCGAACAGCACTACGCTGTATGGGCGCCGCCGGATCGCCTCCGTGAGCTGACCCCCCTCCTCGTAGCCGACATACCCTGGAGGGGCGCCGATCATTCTCGCGACGGCGTGCTTCTCCATGTACTCGGACATGTCGAGGCGGACCAGCGCGCGCTCGTCGTCGAACAGGAATTCGGCGAGGGCGCGCGCCGTCTCCGTCTTCCCGACGCCGGTGGGCCCCAGGAAGATGAAGGAGCCGGTCGGCCGGTTCGGGTCCGACAGGCCCGCACGGGAGCGCCGCACCGCATCGGCGACCGCCTTCACCGCCTCGGGCTGGCCGATGACCCGCGCCGCCAGGTGCTCCTCGAGGTGCGCCAGGCGCGCCTTTTCCGACTCCATCATCCGGGTCACCGGAATGCCGGTCCAGCGCGCCACGATCTCCGCCACGTCCTCGGCGTCCACCTCTTCCTTCAGGTACTGCCCGCCCTTCTGCAGCTCGGCGAGCTTGGCCTCGGCCCCCTTCAGCTCGCGCTCTACGCCCGGCGAAGTGCCGTAGGTGATCTCCGCCGCCTTCGCCAGATCGCCGCGACGCGTCGCCTGGTCCGCCTCCGCCTTGAGCGACTCGACCTTCGCCTTGAGGCCCCGGATCCGCTGGATCGCGTCCTTCTCCGCCTGCCAGCGGACCTTCATCGCGGCCGACTGCTCGCGCGCGGCGCCCAGCTCCTTCTCCAGCGACTTGAGCCGCTCGCGGCTGGCCTTGTCCTTCTCCCTGGAGAGCGCCGCCTTCTCGATCTCCAGCTGCACGATCCGCCGCTCCACCTCGTCGATCTCCGAGGGGAGCGAGTCGATCTCGATGCGGAGCCGCGAGGCGGCCTCGTCGATCAGGTCGATCGCCTTGTCCGGGAGGAAGCGGTCGCCGATGTAACGGTCTGAGAGCGTCGCGGCCGCCACGATCGCCGGATCGGTGATCCGGACGCCGTGGTGCACCTCGTAGCGCTCCTTCAGCCCGCGCAGGATCGCGATGGTATCCGCCACGGACGGCTCTCCCACCAGCACCGGCTGGAACCGCCGCTCGAGCGCCGCGTCCTTCTCGATGTGCTTGCGGTACTCGTCCAGCGTCGTGGCGCCGACCACGTGCAGCTCGCCGCGGGCCAGCATCGGCTTCAGCATGTTCGAGGCGTCCACCGCCCCCTCGGCCGCGCCCGCGCCCACGATGGTGTGCAGCTCGTCGATGAAAACGATGAACCGCCCCTCGCCGGCGGTGATCTCCTTCAGCACCGCCTTGAGCCGCTCCTCGAACTCGCCGCGGTACTTCGTCCCCGCCACCAGCTGCCCGATGTCCAGCGCCACCAGCCGCTTGTTCTTGAGCGATTCCGGGACGTCGCCGTTCACGATCCGCTGCGCCAGGCCTTCGACGATGGCCGTCTTGCCCACCCCGGGATCGCCGATCAGGACCGGGTTGTTCTTGGTGCGCCGCGAGAGCACCTGCACCACGCGCCGGATCTCCTCGTCGCGCCCGATCACCGGATCGAGCTTGCCCGCGCGCGCCTGCTCCGTCAGGTCGCGCGTGAACCGCTCCAGCGCCTGGTACTGCCCCTCCGGGTGCTGATCCGTCACGCGATGCGCGCCGCGCACCGACTCGAGGGCCGCGAGCAGGTCCTCGCGCGAGACACCGGCCGCGGTGAACAGCTCGCGCGCCGTCGTCCCCTTCACTTCGGCCAGCGCCAGCAGCAGGTGCTCCGTCGACGTGAAGTCGTCCCCCAGCGCCGCCGCCTCGGCCTCGGCTTTGTCCACCACGCCGAGCAGCTCGCGCGAGAGCTGCGGCTCGCCGCCCCCCCCTCCGCTCTGCTTCGGGAAACGATCCAGCTCGCGCCGCACCTCGTCTTTGAGGTGCGCCACGTTCACGCCCACCTTGTTGATCAGCGGGGCGACGACGCCCTCGTCCTGCTCCAGCAGCGCGGCGAGCAGGTGTGCGTCGTTGACGACGGGATTGCCGCGGCCCCTCGCCAGCGCGCGGGCCGCCTCGAGCGCTTCCGCGCTCTTGATTGTGAGCTTCTCGAAGTTGGGCATAGCACCGTGTGGAAGGGCAAGCCGCGTGCCTCGCAGACCTTGCCGCCCTGGCGGGACACTGGCCGCGTTGGCTGGAATCTGCCAACCAGGCGCCAAAACGCAACGCGCCGGCAACCAGCGCCGACGCGTGCGTCTCGCAGCCAAACCGGAGAGGTTCTACTTCACCACGATCATCTTCTTGGACTGGCGCGCCCCATCCACGACCAGCTGGTACACGTAGATCCCCGAGGCCGCCTCACGTCCGGTGTTGAGGTAGTTGCCGTCCCAGTACGCGGAAAACGTGCAGTAGCCCCCGCTCTGATCCACGCAGTCCACTGGGACGCCGTTCAACGGCTGCCCGGTACCCTGAAGGACCGGGACCGCCACCAGTTGGGCGAGGATGTTGTAGATACGGAGGGACACGACTGGGCGATGCCCGCTGGCAAACAGATCCGCGCTCAGACGAAACGGGATCGTTGTCGTCGGGTTAAACGGGTTCGGGTAATTCTGCTGCAGCTCGACCTGGCCGCCGCGCGGCGTTGCGTTCTGTGATCTCGCCTGTTGCGGAGTTGCCAGGGCCAGCCCGATCACGAGCCATGCCAGCGCAGAGCGCTGCATCCCCAACACTCCATTTCTAACGAAAAGGGTCCTGAGCGTCTGACTCCTGTTGAGTGTGAACGTACCTCGCCTACTTGGCAGTTAAGCTACGAGACAGCAACGCTTCGGTCAAGAGCGTTGCGCGCCGCTCAACACGCGCTCGTCGCCCCGTCTGAGCGTAATTCCTTGTGTATCACACCACTCCAGCAGCGGGATCAACCACTTCCTCGACCTGCCGAGGCGCTCCCGGAGGGCCGCAGGCGTCGCCGCACCCAGCGCTGTGAGCGCGGTCACAATCCGGTCTCGCTCGGCGCGTAGGGCTCCGGCCTCGTAGAAACGGTCCTTCCCGACCGCTACGACGAGGCCCTCGCGGGCCATCATCCGGAGGAGGCCGGCGACGTCGGCGAGCGGATGCTGCGCCTCCAGCTCGGCCACCGAAGGCGGCTCGCCCCCCGCCCGCTCGAGCGCCGCGAGCAGAGTCTGCCGGAGCTGCTGGTCCCTGCCGACCAGATGCGGCGTCCAGCCGGTGGTTCGCACGAGGGATGCGTCGCGCTGGACGCGGCTCGCCGCCTCGAGGGCGCGCTCCGCCAGGTCGACCAGCGCGCGCGGCACGGCGCCGGCGGCGGCGCGCCACGACTGGATCGGCATCCCCGACTCGAGCGGATGGTCGCCGTGAAACCGATCGAGGGCCTCGCTCAGCCGGGCGGAGCGCACATTCACCTCCTCGGCGGCGACGAGCCAGCCTCCGGACTCCACGAGCCCGGCTTGGAGCGCCGCGGCGACCGCCGAAGCCAGCCGCGGTCGGTCCATCCCGGCGACGACCTCGAGCGCGGCGCGTGCGAGCCCCTGCGGACCCCGCCGCCGGACGAGCAGGGCCACGAGATCGGCGTCGGTCGCTGGAAGCTCGGCGATCGGCGCCGCCGTCCGGCGGCGCCCCTTGGCTTCCTCGCCTCTCCAGCCGCCGGGGTCGACCACGATGCCGCCGCCGATCGTCGTCACCGGCGAATAGGAGCGGAGCACGAACCGGTCGCCGGAGCGTGCGACCACCGGCGACTCGAGCAGGAGGCGGGCGCCCACGCGCGCACCGCGCGGATCGGCGTCCGGCGGGAGGACGACGCGGGCCAGCACCTCGGCGGTGCCGTGATGGACCCGGACGCGGACGCGCGGCTGGAGTCTCGGGGCCCCCTCAGGCAGCATCGTGAGTGATACGTCCATCGCCCGGCTCGGCGTCCACCCTTCCCCGCTCACGACCACGGCGCCGCGCTCCACCTGGTCCCGCGATACCCCGACCAGGGCCAGGGCGACCCGGCGTCCCGGCTCGGCCTTGGGGGCCGCCTGGCCGTGCACCTCGATGCTGCGGACGCGCGCCTCCACCCCGGCCGGCAGTGCCGTCAGCCGGTCGCCCTCTGCGGCCGACCCGCTCCACAGCGTGCCGGTGACGATGGTGCCCGCCCCCGCCAGGGCGAAGGCGCGATCCACCGGGAGACGGAACCGGTCGTCCACGGCGCGCGCCGCGAGCGAGCGCGCTTCCGCCGCCAGCACGCGCTTCAACTCCTCGAGTCCGGTGAGCGCGGTGGCCGAGACCTCCACGATCGGCCAGGGCCGGCCGAACGCCTCGGTGACCTTGGCACCGATCTCCTCCGCGACCAGTTCGCGCCACGCCGCGTCGGGCGCGAGGTCGCACTTGGTCAGCGCCACGACCCCGCGCGCCACGCCGAGGAACCTGAGGATCGCGAGGTGCTCGGTGGTCTGCGGCATCACGCCTTCGTCCGCCGCCACGACCAGCAGCGCGAGGTCCACGCCGGTCGCGCCGGCGACCATGTTTCGGATGAACCCCTCGTGTCCCGGAACGTCCACCACGCTCGCGGCCACGTCGCCCAGCGCCAGCGGCGCGAAGCCGAGATCGATCGTGATCCCGCGCCGCTTCTCCTCTTCGAGCCGGTCGGTGTCCACGCCGGTCAGCGCCTTGACCAGCGCCGTCTTGCCGTGGTCGATGTGGCCGGCCGTGCCTATGACGACGTGCCGGTCCACGCTTCTTTGTCCCAGAAGGCCATCGCCGGCAGGGGGCGGTCCTCGGCGAGGTGGTG
Organism: Gemmatimonadales bacterium; assembly: GCA_035542295.1. Classification (GTDB taxonomy): domain Bacteria; phylum Gemmatimonadota; class Gemmatimonadetes; order Gemmatimonadales; family JACORV01; genus Fen-1245. The sequence continues at coordinate 5,235 of DATKLR010000116.1, forward strand.
CCGGATGAAGGAGAGCAGGAGCCGCCGATGCGCCGCGGCGTGGCGCGCGTCGAGCGCGGGCTCGGGGAGCAGGCCGCTCACCAGTGCCGCCAGCGCTTCGCGGTCGTTCGCCGTCAGCTTGGCGACGGAGCCGCCGGCCGAGCGGTGCGATCCGCACAGCGCACCGCCCAGCGCCGCCGAGAAGTGGGTTGCCCCGTCCACCGGTGCGTTGCACACCGTGCAGCGGTCCAGCGCCGGGGAGAAGCCCAGCGCGACGACCACCGCCCAGCAGGCCGCGAGTGCCACGGCCGCGACGTCCGCGTCGGCCGCCTCGGCCAGTGCCTGGAGTCCGCCCGCCACGGCGTCGAACACCTGGGGATGCGGCTCCGCTGGTGCGCACTTCAGCGCCAGCTCCGCCAGGGCGGAGGCGGATGAAAAACGCCCCACGTCGTGCGCCAGCGCGGCGTGACTGTCGCCGGACTCGAACCCGGTGAGAGGGCTCAGCTCGCG
>DATKLR010000117.1:0-2244 GCA_035542295.1 Gemmatimonadales bacterium
CGCGTGCAGCTGATCGGCAAGGAAGCGATCGGCGGCGGCTACGTCACCGTCATGGTGCGCGGCGACGTCGGGGCGGTCAAGGCCGCGACGGATGCCGGCGCGGCCGCCGCCGAGCGCGTCGGCGAGCTGGTCTCGGTGCACGTGATCCCGCGGCCGCACGCGGAACTGGAGCTGATCCTCCCGCAGGCTGCTTCGGAGTAGCGCCGTGTCCTGGACCGAGCAGGCCCTCGGCCTGATCGAGACCAGGGGGTTGGTCGGCGCGATCGAAGCGGCCGATGCCGGGGTCAAGGCCGCGCCGGTCACGCTCCTCGGCTCCGAGCGGGTGGACGCCGGCCTGGTCACGGTGCTCTTCGCGGGGGACACGGCGTCGGTCAAGGCCGCGGTGGACGCGGGCTCGGCCGCCGCGTCCCGCGTGGGCGAGCTGGTGTCCGCCCACGTGATTCCGCGCCCCGACCCGCAGGTGGACGCCCTCGAGCACGACGAGGAGGACGGCGGTCCGGCGCGCCGCTCGGTCCCGCTCTCCGAGATGAAGGTCGTGGAACTGCGCCACCGCGCCCGGCAGATGAAGGACTTCCCGCTCAAGGGGCGCGAGCTGTCCAGCGCCAACCGCGAAGAGTTGCTGGCGCTGTTCCGCCGGCTGGGGCACAGCACATAGGCGCGGCTGAAGGGCGCTGATGGACCGCGATCTCGCGTCCGTCCAGGAGGCCCGCGACCTCGTCCGCCGTGTGGATGAGGCTCAGCGGGCCTTCGCGCGCGCGACCCAGGCCGAGACCGACCGGGTGGTGGAGGCCATGGGCCGCGCGGCCTCGGCCGAGGCGGAGCGGCTGGCGCGGCTGGCGGTGGAGGAGACGGGGATCGGGCGGTACGAGGACAAGATCCTCAAGAACCGATTCGCCGCGGACGACGTGCTCCGCTACATCCTCCCGCTCAAGACGGTGGGCATCATCCGCGACCTCCCCGAGATCAAGGTGAAGGAGCTGGCGGTGCCGATGGGCGTGGTCGCGGCCCTGATCCCCGTGACCAATCCGACGTCCACGGCGATCTACAAGGCGCTGATCAGCGTGAAGGGACGCAATGCGATCGTGATGAGCCCGCACCCGCGCGCGGTGAAGTGCATCTGCGAGGCGGTGCGGATCATGGCGGGCGCGGCCGAGCGGGCCGGGGCGCCCCGGGACCTCGTGCTGGCGATGTTGGGGCCGACGCTCGAGGGGACTCAGGAGCTGATGCGCCACAAGAAGACGGCGGTGATTCTGGCCACCGGCGGCTCGGACATGGTGCGGGCCGCGTACAGCTCGGGGAAGCCGGCGTTCGGCGTGGGACCGGGCAACGTCCCGGCGATCATCGAGCGCACGGCCGACGTGGCGAAGGCCGCGGCCGACATCGTGGCGGGGAAGAGCTTCGACAACGGAGTCCTCTGCTCGGCGGAGAACTCGGTCATCTGCGACGCGCCGGTGGACGGCGAGGCGCGGCGGGAGCTGCAGCGGCAGGGGGCGGTCTTCGTCGCGGGCGACGCCCGGGAGGCGCTGCAGCAGGCGATGCAGGACTCGCGCACCGGCGGCATCTCCCACGCGATCGTGGGGCTGCCGGCGGCGGAGATCGCGGCGCGCGCGGGCCTCGACGTGCCGGCGGAGACCCGAGCGCTGGTGGTGGAGTGCCAGGCGGTGGGCAAGGACGAGTTCTTCTCGCGCGAGAAGCTCTCACCGGTGCTGGCGTACTACGTCGAGGACGGGTGGGAGAAGTGCTGCGAGCGCAGCATCGAGCTGCTGCAGTACGGCGGGGTCGGGCACTCGCTGGTGATCCACTCGCGCGACGAGCACGTGATCATGCGGTTCTTCGAGGAGAAGCCCGCGTTCCGCATCCTGGTGAACACGATGGCGGCGATGGGCGCCACGGGGTACACCACGGGGCTCGCCCCCGCGATGACGCTGGGGCCCGGGACCCTCGGGGGCAGCAGCACGAGCGACAACATCAGCGCGCTCCATCTGATCAATGTGAAGAGACTGGCGTACGAAATCAGAGCGTTCAGAGGGAGTGATCAGGCGGCAGGGAAGTTGCCAGACGGCAAGTTGCCAGTGGTTGCGCAGATTCCAGCTGGGCAGAAGGCGGAAGAGGCTGCTGCCGCGGCCCCGCTGTCCGCCGAGGACGTGCGCGCGATCGTGGAGCAGTTCCTCGACGCGCGCCAACTCACCCGCCGAGGCACCTGATGGACAAGGACGACGCACAGCGCCTCTCCGAGAAGATCGC
>DATKLR010000118.1:0-11631 GCA_035542295.1 Gemmatimonadales bacterium
AACGACGCCGATCGTGCCGCCGCCCATCCCCTGCACCACCCGCGAGGCGAGGAGCAGCCAGAGCGAGCCGGCGAAAGCGAAGATGACGTAGGCGACCGTGGACAGCACCAACCCGGCCAGAATCATCGGCCGGCGCCCGTAGCGGTCCGACGCGCGGCCCCACAGCGGCGCCACCGCCAGCTGGGCGACGGAGAACGACGAGATGAGGATGCCGACGAGGAGCGCGTTGGCGCCGAACTCCGTGGCGTAATACGGGAGCAATGGCAGGACGATGACGAATCCCACCATGTCCACGAAGGCGGTGATGAACAGGACGATCAGTTTGGCCATTAGGAAGGCGGGGAATGTCCTGTCGCCGGGCGCAAGCCGCAAGGCCCCGGGCGGGCAGGAGCCGGCGCAAGCGAATCGGCCCCCGGTTCCGGGGGCCGATCGGCGTGCCGCGGAATCAGGCGATGCAGCTCACCCGCACTCGCTGTACCCGCACACGTGGCACTTCACGCACCCTTCGGCGAACTCCAGCTGCGATCCGCAGTCGGGGCAGGCACCGAGCAGGTGGTGCCCGGCGGCGTGGGCGTCGTGCGCCGGCTGCGTGCCGGCGTGCCCGGGGTTCAGGGCGACCGGCTGCGCGGCCTTCATCTCGTGCGCGGAGGTCAGCAGCTCCTGCTGGACGCCCTCATTCTTCTCCTGCATCCACTTCTCGATCGCGATGCCGATGGCGTCCGGGACGCTCATCACCTTGTTCGGTCCGAGCCCGATCACGCGGTCGCTGCTGATGCCCCGGAGCTGCCGGTGGATCTCGGTCATCGGAATGCCCGAGCGCAGCGCCAGCGAGATCAGCCGCCCGATCGCCTCCACGTCGGCCATCAGCGGCGCGCCCGCCTTCCCGAGGGAGATGAACACCTCGAAGGGGTGCCCCTTCTCGTCCTCGGTGATCGTGACGTACGCCGTGCCGAGCGGCGTCTCGATGCGACGCGTCATCCCGCGCAGCAGGTCGGGGCGGGAGCGCTTGAGCCGCCGCTGCGCGTTCTCCGCCTCCGCCTCGTGCAGCTGGCGCCGCACCCGCTCCAGCTCGCTCTCCAGCTCCGCCAGCTGGCCGCGGGTCTCGGCGAGCTCGCGCTCCACCGAGGGCAGCGGCGCGGCACTCGCCGCCGCCGGCTCGCTGGCGGCCACCGCCTTCGCGGTCTTGCCGGTGGAGAGCACCTGCATCGGCCGGCTGTTGTCCCGGTAGACCGTCACGCCCTTGCAGCCGAGCGAGTACGCCAGCTCGTAGATCTGCCGGACGTCGTCCCGGGTCGCCGTCTCGGGGAAGTTGCAGGTCTTGCTGATCGCCGAGTCGGTGAACTCCTGGAACGCCCCCTGCATCCGGATATGCCACTCCGGCGTGACGTCGTGCGCCGTGACGAACACCCTCTGCAGCGCCTCCGGCACCTCGTCGAAGTGGATGTGGCCGCTCTCGGCGATGCGCTGCATCAGCGCCTCGCTGTACCACCCGCCCGCCGTCGCGTAGGCGACGAAGTCCTCGTTGACGTCGGGCATCAGCACGCCCGCCTGGTTCCTCAGGAACGCCACCGCGAACAGGGGCTCGATGCCGCTGGAGCAGCCGGCAATGATCGAGATCGTCCCGGTCGGCGCCACGGTCGTGAGGTTGCAGTTCCGCAGCCGGCGCTCCGGCCGGATGCGCCGCCCCTCGGCGTCACGCGCGCAGGTGGCGTCGGGCCCCCAGATGCTGCGCTCCCACTCGAGGAACACACCGCGCTGCTCGGCCAGCCGCTCCGACTCGACCTTCGCCTCCTCGTCCACGAACCGCATCACCTTGCGCCCCAGCTCCGCCGCAGCCTCGGAGTTGTAGGGGACGCCCAGCCGCACCAGCATGTCCGCCCAGCCCATCACCCCGAGCCCGACGCGGCGGATCCGCTTCGAGAGATCGTCGATCTCCGGCAGCGGGTACTTGTTCGCGTCGATGACGTTGTCGAGGAAGTGCGTGCAGAGGTGCACCGTCCGCCGCAGGTCGTCCCAGAGGATCTCCCCGTCCTTCACGAACAGACCGAGGTTGATGGACCCCAGGTTGCACACGTCGTACGGGAGCAGCGGCTGCTCACCGCACGGGTTCGTCGCCTCGTAGGCCCCCAGGTGCGGCACCGGGTTGTAGTGGTTCGCCCGGTCCGCGAAGAACACGCCCGGCTCGCCCGTCTTCCACGCCCCCGTCACGATCCGGTCGAACACCTCGCGCGCGTCGAGCCGGCCGGTGACCTCCCCCGTGCGAGGATGCCGCAGCTCGTAGTGAGCGCCCGCCGCCACGGCGTGCATGAACTCGTCGGTCACCGCGACGGAGATGTTGAAGTTGGTGATCTGGCTCGTGTCGTCCTTGCAGGCGATGAACTCGAGGATGTCCGGATGGTCCACGCGGAGGATCCCCATGTTCGCGCCGCGCCGGGTTCCGCCCTGCTTCACCACGTCGGTGGAGGCGTCGTACAGCTTCATGAACGACACCGGGCCGGAGGCGACCCCCATCGTCGAGCGGACGACGTCGTTCTTCGGCCGCAGCCGCGAGAAGGCGAATCCGGTCCCGCCCCCCGACTGGTGGACCAGCGCCATCGAGCGCAGGGTGTCGTAGATCCCCGAGGAGCCGTTGGAGAGGGCGTCGTCCACCGGGAGGACGAAGCAGGCCGAGAGCTGGCCGAGCGGCCGTCCCGCGTTCATCAGCGTCGGGCTGTTGGGCATCCACTGCCGCTCGGCCATGATGCGGAAGAACTCCTCCGCCACGGCCTCCACCGCGCCCTCGGAGGCACCGTAGAGCCGGTCGGGAGCAGCCACGGTCCGGGCGACGCGCCAAAACAGGTCCTCCGGCTTCTCGGTGGGCCGTCCGGCATCGTCCTTGATGAGGTAGCGGCGCTCCAGCACCGTGGTGGCGTTGTCGCTCAGTCGGAGCGCGCTGTTCCCGGATGACCCGCGAGATGCCATGACCAGACTCCACAAAGCTGCAGAAAGGCGGGACGGCGTCCCGCGCGGTTCTCAACGGCTGTTTGAAGAGTGTGCCGTTCCGCTGGAAAGAATTGCGGGGGAGGAATTTAGAGACGGTCTCGCGTTCCGCCAACACCCTGGGAGAAGTCGCGCGCCAGGCCGCTTCTTCGAAATGCACATCACAAAGTTTTCATCGACCCCGGACGCTCATGCCGGGCGCCGCGGGAACGTCCCCTCGCGATGGAGCCGGCTGAGCTCGACGTAGTGATCGACGGTGGCCCGGATGCGCGCGCGCAGCGCGTCGTCCACCCGCCCGCGGATCCGGGCGGGCACACCCATCGCGAGCGATCCCGGCGGGATCTGCATGCCCTCCGGCACGACGGCGCCGGCTCCGATCACGGAGCCGGCCCCGACCCGCACGTTGTTGAGGAGCACGCTCCCCATGCCGATCAGGCAGTCGTCCTCGACGATGCAGCCGTGGAGGATGCAGCGGTGGCCGACGCCGACGTTCGCGCCAACCGTGCACGGCAGGCCCTCGTCGACGTGCACCATGGTGAGGTCCTGGATGTTGGAGCGCTCGCCGATGATGATGGGCGCCAGGTCCCCTCGCAGGACGCACTGATACCAGACGCTGGCGTGCGCGGCGAGCCGCACGTCTCCCATGACGTCGGCGCTGGGGGCCACGAAGGCGGTGGGGTGGATGTTCAGTGCAGCGGTCGGACGAGAACGTACTTCCACGACGTGACCCCCGACCCCTGCTTCCTGGCTGGATCGAAGGGCATATCCGCGATGTAGGACGAGGCGGTCTGGTCGAATCCGGCGCACTTGGAGCGGACGAAGACCGTAGGCTGGCCCATCACCTCGCCGGCGGCGGACACGTGCACCAGCAGCTGCGCGAACCCGGGGTCCCCGGTGCAGGTCGCCGGCGGCCGGACCAGCGGCGCGTTGCGCGGGTTCGCCGGCGAGTCGTAGCAGGCACCTTTCGGATTCTGGATGCTCGTCGTCGGCGCGTCGCAGTTGATCCTGGTGGACTGGGGGGCGACGGCGACTTCCTCGTGCCGGCCGGGCTTCTCGCGCGATGCGGTGCGCGAGCGGGCGCGGGTGCTCTCGGCGCGGGCGCTGTCGGCGGCGACCCTGGCGAGGCTGTCGGCGCGGGCCTTCGCGGAGGTGGACTCGGCGGCGGCGAGCTGGCGCGCGTGCGCCAGCGAGTCCGCCGCGGCCCGGCCGCCGCCCAGCAGCTGCTTGCCGAAGGCGAGGTAGCCGCCGAGCCCGGCGATCGCCAGGACGAGGACGACGCCGATCAGGACGGGCGCGCGGCTCTTCTGCTTCGGGACCGGGCGCGGCTTCCGCTCCGGCTTGGGCGGCGCGGCGGCGCCCGGCCTGTATCCGGGCGGCGGCGCCATCGAGCCCGACGCGCGCGGCAGCGGCGTCGTCGCCTGGGCGGCGATCGCCGCCATGCTGTCCTTCGCGCCGAGCGCCGCGGTGGGCCGCGTCGCCACGTCGCTGATCATCGCGGTCGCGACGCCGCCGCTGCCCTCGAGCGCCGCGACGAGATCCTCCGCCGCCTGGAACCGGTCCTCGGCCTTCTTGGCCATCATCTTCTGGATGATGGCGAACAACTCCCGCTGCTCGGCCGTCTCGAGCGGCGGGGTCGGCAGCTCTTCCATGATGTGCTTGTAGCCGATGGAGAAACTGTCCTCGCCGTCGAACGGCACGTGCCCGGTGAGGCACTGGTAGGCGACCACGCCCAGCGAATAGATGTCGGAGCGCCCGTCGAGGGTCTGCGCCCGCGCCTGCTCGGGGCTCATGTAGTGCGGCGTGCCGATGGACATCCCCGTGCCCGTGAGGCGGGCGCCCGACTGCGCCTTGGCGATCCCGAAATCGGTGACGATCGCCTGGCCCAGCTCGTCGAACATGATGTTGTCGGGCTTGATGTCGCGGTGCACGATGCCGTGCTTGTGCGCGTATCCCAGCGCGCTCGCCGTCTCGATCAGCAGCCGCTTGATCTCCGGCACCGGGATCGCGCCGCGCGCCTCGATCACGTTGGACAGCGGCTTCCCCCGGAGGAACTTCATCACGAAGAAGATGACCCGGCCCGACTTCCCGACCCGGTAGATGGGGATGATGTTCGGGTGCTCGAGCTTGGCGGAGGTGCGCGCTTCGCGCTGGAACCGCTCCACGAACTCGGCGTCGAAGGAGAGCGAGAACGGCAGGACCTTGATGGCGACCTCGCGCTCCAGCGACTTGTCGCGGGCCTTGAAGACGATCGCCATGCCGCCGCGGCCCAGCTCCTTCTCCAGCTCGTACTCGTCCTTCAGGGCCTCGCGCACGGCGGCCGCGTCGTCCTGCGGCGCGGCGGGCTGGGCGGACGTGCCCGACCCGGCGCCCTGCGTGACGGCCGTCAGGTCCAGACCGCACGTCGGGCAGAACTTGCTCGCCGCCTGAACTTCGGTACCGCATCGCGAACAGAACATTGGCGCTCGGGCCCGGGGGGGGTAACGCTCTGAGTTCGGAGAACTTAGGAGCGGTGAGGGTGGGGGTCAAGGCGGCGCGGCGCGCGCTCCCGGCACTCCAGGCGCGTCAGAACGACGGCCCGAAAGCGACGTACCAGGTGGCCGCCGCGCCGGTGCGCGGCGGCCGCGCGACGCCAAGCCGCAACCGCAGCGGCGTGCCGTACACCGCCCCCAAGTCCGACACCAACTCGGCGCCGACGCCGCCGATCGCATCGTGCAGCGGGAGCTGCGTCGTGAAGCCCCTCGGGAACCACGCCGCACCCGCGTCGGCGAAGAGGGTCAGCGACATCCGGTCCAGGTAGATCGGCAGCAGTCCGAGCCCGCGGCCCACCAGCGCGAGCGGGAGACGCAGCTCGACGGAGGCCGACGCGGCCGTGCGCCCCAGCAGCGCGTCGGCGCCGTAGCCCCGCACCGGGAAGGTCCGCACGCTCCCACCCAGCACCAGCCCGGGCGCCAGCTGGAGGCTGCTCTCGGGGATGCCGCCGACGCCGTAGACCACACGCTCCGTCCCTGCCAGCACGCCGGCGCTGCCGCGGACGGCGAGCACGGCGTGCGCGAAGCCGCCGAACGGGAGCGAGCGGTAGGCCGCGAAGCCGAGCCGCGCCTCGTGGTACTCGAGCGCCGTGTCGGTGCGCCAGCGCTCGCGCGCCGTCGCCGACAGCGCCCAGCCGTCCTGCGGGGAAATGGCGAAGTCGGGCTGCGTGTAGTGCGCGGCGGTGAACGACGCGACGGGACCCGCGCGCCGCAGAGCGCCGATGCGCTCGTACTCGGCGCCCGCGAGCGCCGCGAGCTGCATGCGCCACCGCGCATGCCGCCACACCAGCGAGAAGCTGCCGGTCTCGTCCGTCCGGCAGCAGGCCAGCGGCGTGGCCGCGGCCGTGTCCACGAGCAGCTGCGAGCGCGAGTACGAGGCCTCCACCAGCCAGGGCACGAGCCGCGTGTACACGTAGCCCGCCGACGCAGTCCAGGTGCCGGCGGCGAGGCCCGTCCCCACCGAGGCGGTCATCCCGTAGATGTGCCGCCCCAGCACGTCCTGCCCCGACGTGAGAAGACCGACGGAGCCGGCGCCGCCGCCCGTCTGCCCGACGGGGAGCCAGTACTGGGGCAGGAGCGAGGGGAAGGCGCGATACGCGTGCTCGGAGACGACGCCCGGGACCGGCGCCGCGGCGGCTGCGGCCGCACGCCTCGCGCGCTCCCTCGGCCCCGGCTCCTGCGGTGCGGCGATCGCGACCCACTCGGTCGGGTCGAATGCGACGGCGGCCAGGCCGAATCCGTCGCTGTGGTAGGCGAGATAGAACACGGAGTCGGAAGCCGGCGCGGGCGCGTATGCGCCGAACGGCTCGCGGGTGACCTGCCAGAGGCGTCCGCCCGGATCGCCGGTGCGCTTCGCGTACAGCTGCGCGCGTCCGCTCCGGTCACTCGACCACAGGAGCCATGCGCCGTCGGGGCTGAACGCCGGCGTCCGGCACAGCGCCGTGTCGTCCGTGACCTGACGCAGCAGTCGGCCGGAGCGGTCGAGCAGGACGACCTGTGGCCAGCCGTCCCGCTGTCGCACGGCGGCGATGGTCCGCCCGTCGGGCGAGAAGCGCGCCTGCGCCCAATCGACGCCCGGCTCGCGCGGCGTGAGGGCGCGGAGCGCGCTGTCGCGCACCACCAGCTCGCTCGTCCCGTCGCCCAGCTCGGTCGCGACGATCGCGCCGTCCGGCGCGACGTCCGGATCGCGCAGCCGTGCGCCTGACGTCAGACGGCGCTCCGCGCCGTCCGCTCCCACGGTCCAGAGATCGCTCCTGACCGTGTACGGGTCCGTGAGATCGAGCTCGGAGACGACGAAGCCGGGCGTCGCGGCCCACGCCACGCCCGGCGCGCCGTTGAGGCGCGACAGCTCGCGGACCCGGCCGCTCCCGCGCTCCAGCACGGCCAGATGCACCGGGTCCTTCCCGCGGTCGTCGGCGAGAAGGATCTCCCGCCCGTCGGGCGAAACGCGCGGCGATACCGCCTCGCGGAGACCCCGGAGCAGCACCGCGCCGCTCCCGCTCCGTCGGTCCGCCTCGCCCGGCGCGGCGGCGACCAGGGCGCCCTGCCACCGCGTCCAGGCCTGCGCCAGCGATACGCCCGCCACCGGGCGCAGCGCCCCGCTGAGCCAGAGGTAGGGGACGGGCCGCCGCGCGGTCTCGCGCACCAGGCGCGGCACCGCGCTGTCGCCCCACACCGACGTCACCCATTCGAAGAACCGGCTGCCGAAGGCGTACGGGCGGTATCCGTCCGGCCACCGCGGACCCGAGCCGACCGCCGCATCGATCGGCAGCGCGCCGCGCTCGGCGTCCTGGGCCCCGACGACCGCGTCGTGATAGGCCTCGCCCTCGCGGCCGCGCCCGGTGGTGCGCGACTCGTAGTAGACCGCCAGCCCCTCGATCAGCCAGTCGGGCGCGTAGAGGTTGGGGAAGAGGCCCGGCATGCGCCCGAACACCTTGCGCGCCAGCCGCCACCAGCCGCCCGCCAGGTCGAGCTCGAAGACGTGCGTCAGCTCGTGCGCGAGTCCCACGTGCAGCCACGTGTCGTAGTTCCCGAGCTCGATGTCGCCCACCGGAGGGGTCGCGAGGACGAACGCCGTGGGGAGCGGATACTCGGTGGCGAAGCCGTTGGTGTAGTCGGCGTTGTCGCCGACGATCACCTCGATGGCGCGGCGGGGGGCCGGCAGCTCCGCGGCGAGGGCGGCATACGCCGTCTCCGCCTCGGCCGCGGCCTCATAGCCCAGCGCGCGATCCTCGGCCCGGACGTGCACGTGAAAGTGGGCAGTCTCGAGCGTGAGCCACCGGCCACCGGGGTGCACCTGGGCGGCCGCCGAGCCGGGAAGGAGGGTCCCGGCAGCGAGCAGAAATGCGGCCGTCAGGACCCGGGAACAACGTGCGGGCATCGGTCCGGCAACGTACACCAACTCTCGCTGCAACGTCAATTTAGCTCAGTTGACCCGGACAAGAACCGGCCCCTATATTGGCGCTGCTCAACCATCCAGTTTTCAGCGCCTCGGAGGCGATCCGTAACGTGATAACGTGCGCCCATTGCGGGCGGCAGAACGATCCCGGGTCCCGGTTCTGCATGGACTGCGGGAAGCCCCTGTCCGCGTCCGCCATGTCGGTGGGGCCGGCGACCACGCCGACGGGCAACGCCGCGCCAGCCACGCGCGTCTACGCCCCCCCGCCCGCGGAGGGCACTGCGGCCGCCGGGGCGCCGGGTATCACCTGCTCGAAGTGCGGTCACCCGGTGGACGCCACCATGCCGTTCTGCGCGTACTGCGGCGCGAAGCTCGAGGCAGCCCCGGCCGCGGCGGCCGCGCCCGCCGGCGGCCTCAAGTGCCCCAGCTGCGGCTGCCCGATCGCCAGCGCCGACTACAAGTTCTGCCCGATCTGCGCCACGCCGCTCGGCGCGGGCCCCAGGGCCTCCGGCCCGCACGACGCGACGGCCGTCTTCTCGGCGAAGCGCGCCGCCCAGCCGCCGGTGCAGCTCGCGCTGACGGCCGAGGACGGCTCCAAGAGCACCCGCTATCCGCTGGTGGGCGAGGAGACCACGCTCGGCCGCAACGGTGCCGACGTCAACTTCCCCGACGACGTCTATCTCTCGCCGGTCCACTCCCTCTTCATCTGGAAGGAGGGGAAGCTCAGCGTCCGGGACCTCGGCTCCAGGAACGGGACGTGGATCTTCCTCGAGGGTCCGCACAAGCTGCTCGACGGCGACCTGATCCTGATGGGCTCACAGCTCCTCCGGTTCCGCCGGCTCGGGTACCCGGGTCCGCACGCGCCGGACGCCGACGCGACGCGCCGCATGGGCTCGCTGATCCCCAGCGCCGACATCGCCAGCGTCTCGCAGCTCCGGGTGGACGGGAGCGTGCGCGACGTGTTCCACCTCTCGCCGGGGCGCGACGTGAAGCTCGGGCGCGATGCCGGTGACTGGGCGTTTCCCTACGATCCGTCGATGAGCTCCCAGCACGCGATCATCCGGTCGGAGGACGCGGACTTCGTCCTCGCCGACGCGGGCAGCCGCAACGGCGTCGCGGTGGCCGCGCGCGGCGACGTCGCACTGAAGAAGGGCTCCAAGATCCTGATCGGCGACAAGCTGCTGGTGGTGGAGACCCCGTGAAGAGCTGCCCCGTTTGCGGCAAGGAGTGGCCGGACAACATCAAGTTCTGTCCGGCAGACGGCTCGACGCTGCGCGCCAAGAGCCCCACGGCGGACCTGGTCGGCCAGGTCGTCGCCGACCGCTACCACATCATCAAGAAGCTCGGCGAGGGCGGCATGGGCGCCGTCTACCTCGGCGAGCACGTGAAGATGGGGCGCAAGAGCGCCATCAAGGTGATGAACCCGGGGATGGCCGCGGATCCCGACGCCATCAGCCGGTTCAACCGCGAGGCGTCGAACGCGAGCCGGATCTCGCACCCGAACGTCTGCCAGATCTACGACTTCGGCGAGACGCCGGACGGCGTCATCTACCTCGCGATGGAGTTCATCGAGGGCGCGGCGCTCACCGACCTCATCGAGAAGGAGGGGGCCCTGCCCCCGGTGCGCGCGGCGAGGATCCTCAAGCAGGCGGCGGACGCGCTGGCCTCCGCCCACGATCTCGGCATCGTGCACCGCGACCTCAAGCCCGACAACATCATGATCGTCCAGGCCAAAGACGGCTCCGACATCGTGAAGGTGGTGGACTTCGGGATCGCGAAGGCGGTGGCGGGCGATGAGGCGGGCCAGAAGGTCACCAAGACCGGGCTGGTCGTCGGCACGCCGGAGTACATGAGCCCCGAGCAGCTCTCGGGCGACAAGCTCGACGGGCGGAGCGACATCTACTCGTTGGGCCTGGTCTTCTACCGCATGCTCACGGGCGTCCTCCCGTTCCAGGCGGACAGCGCGCAGGAGACGATGATCAAGCGGCTCACCGACGAGCCGATGGCGCTGGAGGCGGCGCGGCCCGACATCGTCTTCCCGCCCGCGCTGCAGGCGGTGCTCGACAAGGCGCTGGCCCGGTTGCCGTCGGAGCGCTACGCCAACGCCACCCAGTTCGGGAAGGACGCCGAGGCCGCGGTGGCGGGGCTCGAGCCGGCGGGCGCCGCGCCTGCGACGGCGGACTCGGGCGCCACGCAGCTGATGGACGCCGAGGCGGCGCTGAAGGCGATTCCGACGAAGCAGAAGGCGCCTCCGCCGACCGCGATCGCGCCGGCCCCGCCGGCGGCCCCGCCGGCGAAGAAGTTCCCGCTGGTCCCGGTCCTCGGCGGCGTCGGCGGCGTGGCGGTGCTGGCCGTGATCGGGTTCGTCGCGCTCAACGGCGGGAAGAAGCCGCAGGTGGCGGCGGTCGACTCGACGAAGGCCGCGGCGCCGGCGCCCGGGCCCAACACGCAGACGGCGAACCAAGCGCCGAACAACACGGCGGCCAACACGCGGGCGTCGAATCCGCGGACGGTAGCGCAGCCGCCGCGCCAGGTGCAGCCGGGGCCGACTGCCACACCGGGCGGAACGGGCGCCTCCGCAGCCGCAACGGTCGCGGATTCGCTTCGGGCAGGGATTCGATTCGTGGACAATGGGGACATGGCGTCCGCGCGCACGGCGCTGATGTTTGTCTTCAACAGCGCTGACGCGACGCGCGCACAGAAGGGCGAAGCGGCCTACAACATCGCGAACACCTATGGTGATGACCGCGACAACGTGATCAAATGGCTCCGGCGCGCAAACGATTTCAACTTCACCGGTGCCGCGGAAGCCTTGCGCAACCTCGGGGTGACACCGTGAGTGGCCCCGTGAAGGTGGACGTCTTCGGGCGCACCGACGTCGGGAAGGCGCGCGACCACAACGAGGACAGCTTCCTGGTCGCCGATCTGACGACGCGCACGGCCTCGCTGCAGCCCCAGGTGCGCGAGCACGTGGTGGGCCGCCGCGGCTCGCTGTTCATGGTGGCCGACGGGATGGGCGGCGCCGCGGCGGGCGAGGTCGCGAGCGAGCTGGCGACCACCACCGTCTATAACCACATGATCACCCAGTGGGGCAACGACCAGGAGGTCACGGAGCAGCGGTTCGCCTACCGGCTCAAGGAAGCGGTCGAGCTGGCCAACCAGCAGATCCACGAGTACGCGCAGAACCATCTCGACGCGCGCGGGATGGGGACCACCACCACCGCC
>DATKLR010000119.1:0-11557 GCA_035542295.1 Gemmatimonadales bacterium
CCAGGATCCGCTGCCGCTCCGGGATGGCGGCCAGGTAGTGGAAGGTGACGCAGTTTTCGGAGTCCACCCACGCCTTGGTCTCGGGGGAATCGGTGTTCTCGAGCCAACGGTAGGGGTCGGCCACCATGGTGCCGAAGTAGTTGGTCACCGTGTCCACGGTGTGCGCCTTGGGGAGCGGGCAGGAATCGGCCGCCTGCGCCCGCGCCAGGGCGGGAGCTCCGATCAGGGCGAGCAGCGCGATCGCGAAGTGCGTCTTGGAACCGGTCATCGTCGTCCTCCGTGTGGTGCGCAATCTACATCCCGCGGCGGCGGCGTTCCTCGCGCAGGGCTTCGAGCTCGAGCAACGCCTCCCGGTCCTTGCGGCGCCCGGCGGCCCGCTTGGCCGCTATGAGCGCGTCGAGCGCCAACACGTTCGCCCGGACGCCGCCCAGGTCGGCTTCGACGGAAGCGGCGCGGACTGCCGGATACTCGCCCACCCCGGCGACGCGGTCCATCACGTCAATGTCTCCGAGATCGGTCACCAGGGTCATCACGGGGCAGTCGCGCAAGGTCCGAGCATCCATCGTGAACGGAAGACCGGGCTCGACGCCCCGCAGGTATGCATGCCAATCGTGAAGCAGCCGCGCGAGGCGCGCGCGGTTCTCGGGCGCCGGATCATAGCAGATGTCCACGTCGGCCGTGATACGGGCTGACCCGTGCACGTTCGCCGCGAGGCCGCCCACGACCACGCACTCGACATGCGCCTCCAGCAGGCCACGCAGGATCTCGGCGAGGCGCATCGTCACCGGAGCTTGCCGCGGACCTCGCTCAGGAACGCCATGTCCTCGGCGACTCGGCGCACGCGCTCCTCTGGCGTGTGCCGCAGCGCCGAATCCAGGAGCGAGACGTCCACGCCGTACGCCCGGGCCCGCTCGATCGCACTGCCGCGCCGGGAACGCCGGCGGCCGCGTGGCTTCTCGCCGTAGCTGTTCAGGGCCAGCGCCAGGTTGGCGCCGTAGGTCGTGAAGAACCGGGGCAGATCCACGGCGAGCGACACGCCGCCCTTGCCCTCGAGCCGCCAGATGCTGCCCGGATCGGCCTCGCGCAGCGCGCGGTCCGCGAGGCGCAGGGCATCCGGCAGCGGAGTCCGCGCCGCCTCGGAGATGAATCGCGCGAGCGCGAGCCGCCGCGCCAAGCCCTCACCGTAGCGGCGGGGCAGGCCGAGACGCGCCAGGGCGTTCAGCACCCAGCGCGGGCTGGCGTCCACGGCCACGGCGAGCTGCCCAAGCGTCACGACTGAAATATGTATTGCAACGATACTTATTTGTCAACGGGCTGCAGTAATATAGTATCGCTACGATACTGAATTACGACAGCAGTGCGCCCTCGTGCCGGAGGAGCCATTCCTTGATGGGGAGTCCGCCGCCGTAGCCGCCCAGGGAGCCGTCGGTCCGCAGGACCCGGTGGCAGGGGACGACGATGGCGACCGGGTTGTTGTGCAGGGCGTTGCCGGCGGCGCGGGAGGCCTTGGGGGAGCCGGCGCGGGCGGCGATCTGGGTGTAGGTGGCGACGCGGCCCGCCGGGACCTTCGCGGTCGCGTCGAGCACGCGGCGATGGAAGGGCGCCAGGTCGCCCAGATCGACGGCGAGGTCGAAATCGAGCCGCTTCCCGGCGAAGTAGCGGTCCAGCGCCCGCCGCACCTCGTCCAGCTCCGCGGACTTGAGGATCGCCACGTTGCCGTGTTCGGCCAGGAGCCGCTCCAGGAAATCGTCTTCGCCGCGCACGAACGACAGGTGACGCAGGCCGCGAACGCCGGCCGCCAGGCCGAGGACGCCGACCGGCGTATCGTCCATCATCGCGTACCACAGGGCCTCGCCGCGGCGGCCGGTCAGCGCGCCGAACGCGCCGCGAACGATCCGCTCGACGGCCCGGTGCTCCTCCAGTGTGGACCCGCTCATACCTCCCTCACTTTCGCCTTGAGGCGCCGCGTGGCCTGGTAGACGTTGGCGCGCGCGGCCGCCGCCGTTCCGCCGATGCGCGCGGCGATCTCCTCGTAGTCCAGCTCGTCGGCCATCCTGAGGCTCAGCGCCAGCCGCTGACGCTCGGGGAGCCGCGCCACCTCTGCCCACAGCTCGACCCGGTCTGCGTCGCCCAGCCGCCCGTCCGCCGAGTCGCGCGCCGCCGCCAGCTCCGCGGCGTGGCGGGCGAGGGCGGCGCGCTCGCGCGACCGCGACCGCTGGTGGTTCAAGGAGGCGTTGGTGGCGATCCGGTAGAGCCAGGCGCGCTCGTTGGAGCCCTCGGTGAGCCGGTCCACGGCCTTCCAGGCCCGAAGCATCGTCTCCTGCAGGAGGTCCTGCGCGGTGTCGTCGTCGCGCACGATCCGCCGAATGTGGCGGGCCAGCTCCTCACCGTGTTTCGCGAGGAGCAGCGCGATGCGGTGCGCCGCGGGGGCCGAGATGAGCGGCTCGCTCGTGCTCATGTCCGGGAGCTATAACACCGCGCGCGGCGGGACGTGAAACCGGCTCCTACTGGACGCAGGGAGCCGTGGGGTCCTGGCGCCGGCCGTCGACGACGGGGCGATGATCGAGATTGGCGACCGCGAGCGCGACATCGCGCACCAACGTGGTCACGCGGGCGAGCTGGTGGTAGTCGATGTACTGCGGCTCGTCGGTCACCTGGTGGTAGTCGAGATGCTCGCCGGTGGAGAGGGACGCCGACGGGATGCCGTAGCGCGCGTAGCTGTAGTGGTCGGCCCGGCAGTAGTACTGGAGCGGGTTGCCGGGCGCGTCGTACGCGTAGTTGAGCCGGAACGGCACCGGCTCGTGCCGGCCGATGCTGTCGATGATGTCGCCGAATTCGGTCGAGAGCCGGCGCGTCCCCACCAGCTCCAGGTACCCCGGTCCGCCGCCCGGCAGATCGCTCACGCCTCCGCGGCCCACCATGTCCATGTCGAGCTCGGCGACGATGGAGTCGCGCGGTACCGTCGGATGGTCGGTGAAGTATTCGGAACCGCGCAGGCCGATCTCCTCCGCCGCGTGCGAGACGAAGAGGATCGAGCGCCGGGGCCGCGGCCCCGCGGAGAGGACGCGTGCCAGCTCGACCAGCAGCACGGTGCCGGACCCGTCGTCGTCGGCGCCGTTGAAGATGGAATCGCGCCGGGGTGGATGTTCGGCGCGCAGGCTGTCGAGGATCGCCCGGATGCGGACTTCCTCCTCGGGCGTCGCCGGCCGCCTGGGGGAGTCGGCGCCCATCGGCCGCACCACGCGGTCGTACGCGCGCACGGAGTCGTGGTCCACGCTGTACGGCAGGGTGCCGATGTGATCGTTGTGCGCGGAGAGCGAGACGTACGTGCCGCTGAGCGCGGGGTCGCTCCCGCGCAGGACCGCGACCACGTTGCGCACCGGGTAGCGGGAGCCCGCGGCGTCGCCGCGCCGCGAGAAGACGATCGGGAGCGTCTGGAAGAAGGACCCGCTCTCACCGGCCGGCTCGAGCCCGTTGCGCCGGAGCGCAGCCGCCACCCACTCGCCGGCCTTGTAGTTCCCGATGCTGCCGGTGAGGCGGCCGCCCATCGAGTCGTCCGCGATGGCGAAGAGGTCAGTCCTGAGACTCTCCGCACTCACCGAGACGGGCCGGGTTTGTGCGAGGGCGGGTTCCGCGCGGAGCAGCAGCGCGAGCGCGAGGGCCGCGCCGCCCGAGGAACGCGTCATCGGGACCGGGGCCTACGTTTCGTCGCTGATCAACCCGGAGCGGAGCGCGAGCCGGGTGAGGCCGGCGACGCTCTTGATCCCGACCTTGCGCATCAGGCTGTCGCGGTGGCTCTCCACGGTGCGCACGCTGATGCCGAGCCGCTGGGCGATCTCCTTGTTGCTCGCGCCTTCGGCGATGTGGCGCAGGACCTCGCGTTCGCGGGTGGAGAGGCGCTCGAGCACGTTCTGGATCTCCTCCCCCTCGAGCTTGCGGCGCAGCAGGTCGGAGAGCTGCTGCGAGACGGCAGGACTGTAGTAGGACGCGCCCGCGCACACCTCGCGCACCGCGGCGACCAGCTCGGCGGCCGCGGCGTCCTTGATGAGATAGCCGTGGGCCCCGGCGCGCACGCTCTCCATGAGGTACTCGGGGGCGAGGTGCATCGACAGGATCAGGATGCGGACCTCGGGCGCGCGGGCCCGGATCTGGCGGGCGGCCTCGAGTCCCCCGCCCTTGGGCATCGTGATGTCGAGCACGGCGACGTCCGGCCGGCGGGCCAGGGTCTCGCGCACGGCGGCCTCGCCGTCCCCGACTTCGGCGACGACGCTGATGTCCCCCGCGGCGTCCAGGATCCGGCGCACGCCCTCGCGCACGAGAGTGTGGTCGTCGGCGAGCAGGACGGTGATCGGTTCAGCCATCGTTGTCCCCCAGCGGCACCCGCGCCTCGAGCCGCGCTCCGCGGCCCGGCGCACTCGACATCGAGAAGCGGCCTCCCGCACCGACGACGCGCTCCTTCATCCCGGCGAGGCCCGCGCGGGCGTCACCCGGCGCGGTCGCGTGGTCCGGGTCGAACCCGCGCCCGTCGTCGCTGACGGCGAGCACCACCTCGCCGTTTTCGACGCCCACCGCGATCTCCACCCGGCTGGCGGCGGCGTGCCGCGCCACGTTCGTCAGCGCCTCCTGCAGCACACGGTACAGGGCGACCTGTACCTCGGGCCCCGGGTTGCGGGCGAGCGGCGCCGCGTTCAGATCCACGGCCACGCCCGTCCTCCCCGCGAATTCCTCGGCGAGCGCGCGCAGCGCGGGGACGAACCCGAGGTCGTCCAGGGCGGCCGGCCGCAGGCCGCGTGCCGTGGCGCGGATCGACTGGAGCGCCCGGCCCGCCAGGTCGGCGGCCCGCCGCGCCGCCTCCGTGCCCGTGGGCGAGCCGGCCACCAGGCGCTCCAGCTCGGCCAGCTCCAGCTTGATCGCGGTCAGCACCTGGCCCGTCTCGTCGTGCAGCTCGCGCGCGATGCGCAGGCGCTCGGTCTCGGCGGCGCGGAGCAGCGAGGCGGAGGCGCGCCGCAGCTCGGCGCTGCGCTCTTCCAGCGCCGCATACAGCTCCGCGTGCTGGAGCGCGGCGCCGATCTGCTGGCCGAGCGCGCGCAGGAAGCCGCGGTCCATCGACGCGAACGGATCCCGCGCCCGGGCGACGATGACGAAGGTGCCCGCCGCCCGCTCACCCATGAAGACGGGAAGGAACGCGGCGTACGGGTGCGGCGCGACGGCACCCGCTTCGCTCCCTGACGCGCCGGCCCCGGTGGGCCACGAGTGCACAACTCGCGCCACGCCGTCCCGGGGCGCAGCGAGGATCGGGCTCGAATCGGGGTTCGCGGGGTCGGCGGTCGCCAGCGCGGTCGCCCCCCAACCGGCGCACACCCCGGAACCGCCGCGGAAGACGAATGCGCCGGCCGCGTCCTCACGGTACAGCGCACACCCCACCACCGGCCGCAAACTCAGCGTCCGCTCGAGCACCGCCGTCACGACGTCCGCCGGGCGCAGGCTGCGCTGCAGCTCCTCCGAGAGCATGGCCAGGGCGCCCACCCCGCGCTGCTGGTCCTCCAGCACGAGCAGCAGCATGCCGCCCCCAACGGCGAGCTCGAACAGCACGTCGAGATAGTACCCGTACGGCACCCAGGCGCCGCGCGCGCGGAGGAAAGTGTAGTCGAGGTGGTGCACACCCCACAGCAGAAAGGCCGCCGCGAGCACCGCGCCGCCCTTGGAGGCCGCGCGCCGCCAGTACTGCACGAACACGACGCCGGTGCCGAGCGTCACCAGGCTGAGGAAGATCACCGCCGGGATCGCCGCGAGGAGGAAGTTCTGGACCCGGTAGATCGCGACGTACGACCAGACCACGGGGATCAGGAAGAACGCGTAGTAGCGCCGGTCCCATGGCAGCTGCCGCGAGAAGACGATCGCCGCCCAGAGCAGGAGGAGCGCGGTCCATCCGGTGGCGACCTGGTGCCAGAAGAGCCAGATCCGGTCACCGGTGACGAGGAACAGGGCGATGATGCCGAGCCGCAGCGCGTACACGCTCCACGCCCCGCCCCAGATGCCGAAGTAGCGCTTCCGGTAGGTGACGGCGAGCGCGAGGAAGAGGCCGGCGATCCCCAGGGTGACGCAGGCCTGGAACAGGACGAGCGAGGTCTCGAGTGCGAGGGCGGCTTTCGTCGGGCTCACCGGGTTTCGAGGATCGCGCGAGCCACGTGGTCCGCGACAGCCATGATCGTGATCATCGGGTTCACGCCGCAGGAGGTCGGGAAGGCGCTGCCATCCGCGACGTAAAGCCCGCGCACCTCGTGCGACTCCCCGGTCTCGCCGACCACCGAGCGGGCAGGGTCGGCGCCCATCGCGCAGCTCGCCATCTGGTGGAAGGTGATGTACGACATCCGGCAGTGCCGGTAGCCGCGGCCGTCCATCGCGGCGCCGAAGCGCTCGAGCCAGCCGCTCTCGCCGGGCCGCGCCCGCGCCGGCGGCGTGTGAAGCGAGAAGACCTCGATGGCGCCGGCGGCGGCGAGCACCTGAGCCGCGCCCGTGAGTCCACGGCGCACGTGCTCGAGATCGAACCCGGAGACCTCGTAGTGCACCCGCGGCCGCCCCTCGCGGCTCGTCTCGACCCGACCTGCGTCCCGGTCCCGGAGCAGGACGCCGACGATGCTGAGGTGGCCCAGCCGCGCGACGTCCTGCTTGAACTGCGCCGCGCTCTCCCAGCCGAAGCCCGACGCGGGGAGGGCGAAGTGCACCGGCGCCGTCTCGAACCTCACGCCGTAGCCGTCGTGCAGATCGGCGAACTGCTCGGAGTAGCGGGTCTGAAGACCGCCGGTCCACGGCTCCACGCGCTCGGGGAAGATCCCCGCCACGGCGCTCGCGGGATGGAGGCGCAGCCCCTGCCCGATGTGGCGGTTGTCCAGGCCGGACCGGACCAGCAGTGCCGGCGTGTTGATCGCGCCGCAGGCCGCGACGACCACCGGCGCGCGCACCCTGAGCGTGTGCGCCTTGCCGCCGGGGGCGCGCACGGTCGCCACGGCGCCCGTGGCGCGGCCGCGCTCGGCGAGGATGCGCTCGACCTCGCAATGCGCCACCAACCGCGCGCCGGCCGCCGCCGCGTCCGCCAGGTAGGTGCGCGCGGTGGAGTTCTTGGCGCCGTGCCGGCAGCCGTAGGTACAATACCCGCACTCGAGCCCTTCCTTGCAGCCGGTCACGTTGCGCGGGATGACGTCCACGTGCCAGCCGAGAGCGCGGCAGCCGCGCTCCAGGATAACGTCCCGCGCGCCGGGCGTGGACCACTTGGTGCTGACGTCGAGCCGGCGGGTGACGCGCGCGAGCGACTCCTCGAAGCGCGGGCCGGCGAAGAAGGGCAGTCCGCTCAGTCGCGCCCACTCCTCACGGGTGGCGCTCGGGGGCGGAAAACTGGTCGTGTAGTTGATCACCGTGCCGCCGCCGAGGCAGCTCCCGGCGAGCACCGGCATCGAGCCGCTCTGCGTCATGAGGAGCCCGCCGTCGAGGTACAGCGCGCCGAGCATGTCGCCCTCGACCTGTGTCATGTCCGCGGAGCCCGGGTTCCCTCCCTTCTCGAGCACGACGACGCTCCGCCCCGCCTGAGCGAGCAGCCCCGCCACCACGCCGCCGCCTGCGCCCGAGCCCAGCACGATGACGTCGCAGTCCAGGGTGGTGTCCTGGTCTACCGTCAGCGTCGGCAAGGGCGCTACCGGCATGGCCGGCTGGGGGAGCGGCCCGGGATAGCCGGCGGCGCGCCACGCCGGGTGGCCGCCGTCCTCCATCGGCCAGCAGTAGAAGGCGACGTGCACGAGGCGCTTGAGAGCCTGGAAGCCGGCGCGCCGGAGCGGAATGGACGAGTTGGCGTAGTCGCGGAGCGTGGCCTCGCGCGCGGGGCCGTCCATCGCCTGGAGCGACTTGAACCGGCCGGTCAGCACGAAGTTCGCGGCGGCCGAGCCGAGTCCGGCGAGGAGCATGCCGAGCCGTGTATGATCGAGCGGGTCGCGCAGCGTGGCGATGAGGCGTGCCGCGCGGTCGACCGTGCGCGTGGCGCGGGCGCCCGTGGCGAACAGTCCGCCGGGATCGTCGTCGCGGCGAATCTCGGGGAGCAGCGCCTCGCAGACGGCGGCGAGGACGGCGCGCTGATCGGCGGAAAGCTCTTCTGGCACGCCCGGTCCCGAACGGGGGACGTTCAACTTACGTTAGGGTGTCCGCTACAGCGAGGCGTTCCGATGGCGCAGGGTGATCCGCGAATCCGGCTGCTGCTCCAGGTGCTCGACGAGGCGTTCACGGCGAAGGGATGGCAGGGCGCGACCCTGAGCGGCGCGGTGCGCGGCCTGACGCCCCGGCAGGCGCTGTGGCGGCCGGGCGGCGACCCGGCGCGCAACTGCATCTGGGACCTGGTCCTGCACACGGCCTACTGGAAGCACGTGGTGCGCGAGCGCGTCGCTGGTGGCGCGCGGACGCCATTCCAGCGGCCGCCCAGGAACTTCCCGCGCCTCCCCGCCCGCGCCGACGCCGCGGCATGGCGTGCCGATGTCGCGCTGCTGAAGCGTGAGCACGACCTGCTGCGGCGCGCGGTGGCGCGTCTGTCACCGGCCAGGCTCGACGCGCCGGTGAAACGCTCCCCCTGGGTCGTCGCCGAGCAGATCTTCGGCGTCGCCGCCCACGACCTCTACCACACCGGCCAGATCCAGCTCCTGAAGGCGCTCCAGCGGCGCCGCTGAGCTCACCTCGCCGGGCAGCCTCTGCTCAGCGCGCCTGGCTGATCGTGATCTTGAAGCCGTCCGGGTCGGCGATCGCGAAGTCGCGTTCGCCCCACGGCTCGTCCTGCGGGTCGTGGAGGAGCGTGCCGCCCCGCGCCTTGATCCCCGCAGCGATCGTGTCCACGCTCTGCCGCGTGGTGCAGTAGATCCGGAAGCCTGCGCCCTTCACCCGGTCGCGGCCCAGCTTCCAGTCGTCCTGGCCCAGGTAGAACTCCACGGTGCCCGCGCGGAGCGTGGCACCCCGCAGCACGCCGTCCTTCTCCCAGCGCTCGACGACGATGCAGCCCAGCACGTCCTGGTACCAGGCGACGCTGCGATGGATGTCGTTCACGGTGTAGCCTGGGGTGGCGGCCCGCAGCCGCAGGGTCTCGGGCTGCTTGCGGGAGGGGCGGGCCTTGGGACGCGCCGCCTTCCGGGCGGGCTTCCTGGCGGGCTTGCGGGCACTCTTCTTCTTGGCCGGCATGGCGCCTGTCCTCGGTGAGCGGTGAAGCCTCAAGCCTAGCGCGCGGCCCCCGCTCCCGCTAGCGCGAATTATCGCGTATCACTTATCACCTAACCCATCAGGCATCACGTTTCAGCCATCACGGTTCATTCATCACAGGGGTCAGGGTCATGCCCGTTCGCAATGCATCGGCGGTGTGGGAAGGCGGTCTCCGGGGCGGGAAGGGGAGCTTCAAGGCCGGCACCGGCGCCTTTGGGGGCAGCTACAGCTTCGGAACTCGGTTCGAGGAGGTCCCCGGCACCAATCCCGAGGAGCTGATCGCGGCGGCGCACGCCGCGTGCCTGAGCATGGCGCTGTCCGGGGGGCTGGAGCGCGCGGGGAAGACGCCGACGCGCGTCGAAACCAAGGCGGCCTGCACGATCGAGAAGGTCGGCGACGCTTTCCGGATCACGAAGATGAAGCTGGTAGTGCGGGCCGCGGTGCCGGGGCTCGACCAGGCGGGCTTCGCCAAGGCGGCCGAGGACGCCAAGAACGGCTGCCCGGTTTCCAACGCGCTCAAGGGCAACGTCGCCGTCGAGCTCGACGCGAAGCTGGAGTAGCTCCCCCTCCCGACGCCGCTGGCAGCCGCCCGCCGGGATCGGTATACTCGGCGGCGGCTGCGGCATTCCTCCCTGGACCGAGCGTCGCGATGGCTTCCGGCAACTTCCACATTGGCATCATGGGCAACCTCTTCTCCGGGAAGACGACGCTCATGAACGCCCTGGCCGGCGATCCGTACCGGTCCGAGCTCGCGGGCCTGCTCGGCACGGCCGAGACCTACTCGTTCTCGGAGCGCGTCGAGAAGGGCTCGCTCACCGACCAGTGCCTGGCCCTGTTCTATCAGGACCGCGTGGCGAACATCTTCCCCACCGAGACGGCGTTCCTCTGGATGCGCGTGCTCCAGCAGCGCGAGATCCGCCATCTGATGACCCGGGAGGGGAAGAGCGGGGTTCTCATCCTCGAGGACAGGCCGTTCCTCGATGGGCCGGAGGTGTTCGTCAAGCGGATGATCGACTCGGGGGAGATGCCGGCCGCGCACGCCAAGCTCTATTACACCCTCTTCTACCAGATGCTGCAGGTTGAGCGCGTCCGCCTCCCGGACCTCACCGTATACCTGCGTACCGAGCCGGACCTGCTGGAGCGGCGGCGCGCGAAGCGGGCGGAGGAAGGCGACGCCTACGCGCGCACGATCACCGTCGGGTACCTGCGGGAGATCCACCAGGGGTACGAGCGGCTCGCGGCGCAGTGGCGCGAGACGCTGCGGAAGTACCAGGAGTACGCAATCGTGCCGTCGGACGCGGACATCGTGATTTTGCCGGCGGAGATCGACATGTACGATCACCCCGACTACGTGCACGTGGCGGCGGGGACGATCCGCGAGAAGGTGCGCCGGATGGTGGCGGCGCGGAAGGCGGTCTCGTGAGGCGGGCCGGCCCGATTCTCGACGTGCACGAGGATCTCCAGATTCGACGGCACCAGATCGCGAACCGGCTCACCAACGTCGAGCGGCGCCTCCTCACGTACCTGGCGAAGCACCAGACGCTGGTCGTGTGCGTCGGCAACATCGGGGCGGGGAAGAGCTCCCTGGTCAAGCTGCTGGCGTACAGCACCGGGATGAGCGCCCTGTTCGAGCTGCCGGACGAGGGGTACGAGGACCACGTCGCGTCGAACCCCTCGCTCTATCCGCTGCTCGCGACGGCGAAGAACAGCGCCAAGCGGACGCTGGGGCGCTACTACGGCGCGATCAACGACTTCATCGCCTGCCAGCGGAAGGAGAAGGCAGGGAGCCCGGCGTGGCAGGCGGCGAAGAAGAACCTCGAGCACGCCGCGCTCGACATCCAGCACGCCTACCTCGACCTCCGGAAGATGCAGCTCGAGGCGGTGCCGCACCTCGCGTCCTCGACCTGCATCGACGGCTCGCCGCTCGCCGACCGCTTCGCCTTCTGCGAGGTGCTCCACCGCGACATGGATGTGCCGTACCTGACGGCCGAGTCGCTGAAGGTCATCGACGCGCGGCTCGAGAGCGAGTTCCGTCCGCTGGTCCAGCCGGGGCTGATGGTGCTGCTCAAGAGCCCGATCGATTACCTGCTCCGCAACATCCGCGAGCGGCAGCGCGACGAGGAGCAGATGCACACCGACGAGATCCCCGAGGGGCTCTCACGGCTGGTGCGCGCCTTGAACCCGCGTTACGACCGGCTGGTGGCGAAGCTCCGGGAGAGCGGCTGGTACCGGGGGCCGGTGCTGGCGATCGACGTGTCGAAGATCGACTTCGTCTCGAACGTGCGGCACCTGATCGCCGTGTACGAGGGCATCGAGTCGCTGCTGGTGCCGA
>DATKLR010000120.1:0-19939 GCA_035542295.1 Gemmatimonadales bacterium
ACCGTGGAGCTGCGCGGCGCCGGCTGGGGGGAGGCGCCCGGCTCGGTCATCGGGGAAAAGATAGCGCCGGAACCGTGGGCTCGCAGCAGCAAGAAGGCCCCGGATGTCTCCGGGGCCCCCCTGGCAACTTGCGGTCTGCCAACTGGCAACTTGCTTAGTACATCCCTCCCATTCCGCCCGCGCCAGCCGGCATGGGCGGGTGCTTCTCCTCTTCCTTCTTCTCCACCACGACCGCCTCGGTGGTCAGCAGCAGCCCCGCGATGGACGCGGCGTTCTGCAGCGCCGTGCGGGTCACCTTGGTCGGGTCGATCACGCCGGCCGCGACCAGATCTTCGTACGCATCGGTCTGCGCGTTGTAGCCGAAGTTCTTGTCCTTCGACTCGCGCACCTTCTCGACGACGATCGAGCCCTCGGCGCCGGCGTTCTGCGCGATCATCCGGATGGGCTCCTCGAGGGAGCGCCGCACGATCTCGGCGCCGATCTTCTCATCCTCACTCAGCTTCATTCTGGCGACCGCCGGCTGCGCCCGGAGCAGCGCGACGCCGCCGCCCGGCACGATCCCCTCCTCGACCGCCGCCCGCGTGGCGTGCAGCGCATCCTCGACACGGGCCTTCTTCTCCTTCATCTCGGTCTCGGTCGCCGCGCCGACGTTGATGACCGCCACGCCGCCGGCGAGCTTGGCCAGCCGCTCCTGCAGCTTCTCCTTGTCGTAATCCGACGTGGACTTCTCGATCGCGGCGCGGATCTCGTTGATCCGACCCTCGATCTTCTTCCGCTCGCCCCCGCCGTCCACCAGCGTGCTGTTGTCCTTGTCAATCACGATCCGCTTGGCTTTGCCGAGGTCCGATAGGACCGCGTTCTCCAGCTTGAAGCCGAGCTCCTCGCTGATCACCTGGCCGCCGGTGAGCACGGCGACGTCCCGCAACATCTCCTTGCGGCGGTCCCCGAAGCCCGGCGCCTTCACGCCGCACACCTTCAGCGTGCCGCGCAGCTTGTTCACCACCAGCGTCGCCAGCGCCTCGCCCTCGATGTCCTCGGCGATGATGAGCAAGGGCTTGCCCATCTGCGCGACCTTCTCGAGCACCGGCAGCAGGTCCTTCATCGAGCTGATCTTCTTGTCGTGAATCAGGATCAGCCCGTCCTCCAGCACGGCCTCCATCTTCTCCGCATCGGTCACGAAGTAGGGCGACAGATAGCCGCGGTCGAACTGCATCCCGTCCACGGTCTCCAGCGTGGTCTCCAGCCCCTTCGCCTCCTCGACCGTGATCACGCCGTCCTTCCCGACCTTCTCCATCGCGTCGGCGATGATGTCGCCGATCCCCTTGTCGTTGTTGGCGGAGATGGCGCCGACCTGCGCGATCTCCTTCTTGCCCGCGCTCGGCACCGACATCTTCTTCAGCTCTTCGAACACGACCTCGACCGCCTTCTCGATGCCGCGCTTCAGGGCCATCGGGTTCACGCCCGACGTCACGTTCTTCAGCCCCTCGCGGAAGATCGCCTGGGCCAGCACCGTCGCCGTCGTCGTGCCGTCGCCCGCGATGTCCGACGTCTTGGTCGCGACTTCTTTCACCATCTGCGCGCCCATGTTCTCGATCGCGTCGGGCAGCTCGATCTCCTTCGCCACCGTGACCCCGTCCTTCGTCACCGTGGGGTTCCCGAACTTCTTGTCGAGGACGACGTTCCGCCCCTTCGGGCCGAGCGTCGCCTTCACCGCTTCGGCGAGCTGGTCCACGCCCCGCTTCAACTTCGCGCGCGCGTCCACGCCGAATATGAGTTCCTTCGCTGGCATTGCTCTGTCTCCCTATGTGATGGACGCTCAGCCGAGCTTGGCGAGGACGTCCGACTCCTTGATGACCAGGAACGTCTCGTCCTCGATCGTGACCTCAGTACCGCTGTACTTCCCGTACAGCACCTTGTCTCCCACCTTCAGCTCCATCGCGACCCGCTCGCCCTTCTCCCAGCGGCCGGGCCCGACCGCGATGATCTCCCCCTGCTGTGGCTTCTCCTTCGCGGTGTCCGGGATGTACAGCCCGCCCCGCATCTGCTCGGTCTCCTCGAGCGGACGGATCGCCACACGATCAGCCAGCGGGTGCACCTTCAGCTTCGCCTTGGTTGCGGCGGCCATATGCTTCCGACCTCCTCAGAGTGGAATCGTTGCCTGAAACCTGTTAGCAGTCGAACTCGCTGAGTGCTAACCTGCCGCGAAGTGTAGACGCACGGCGGCACTATGTCAAGGTCCGCTGGGACTACATATAAATTGTTGTGGCGAAATAATTTACGAGTCAATTCCTAGCTGCGTGGCGGCCTTGGACTTCGCGTCGGTGAGGCAGCCCTCAGCGTGTCAATCCAGAGGCTGTCGGGGACGCCCGGCGGGGCCGCGCCCGCGGCGTGGCAGGCATCGCAGGGGAGGAAGGCGCGGAGCAGGTGGTCGGCGTGCGTGATGGGTCGTTGCGTGGCGCTGTCGCGCCCGGCCGGCGCCTCCTCGATCCCGTAGTGACAGGAGAAGCAGGCGCCGGGACGCACGGGCGGCCCCAGCTCGGGCGGCGGCGGGACCTCCCGCCCGGCGCTGCGGTAGGCGCCGGCAGCCAGGTCGAGCGCGTAGCGCATGATCCGATCCGACGCCGTCAGGTTGTGGACCACGCCGGCACGCCGGAGATAGTCCATCAGCCCTTTCGCCTCGGCCAGCCTGGCGAGGGCGGACGGCGGCGCGGCGCCATGACCGCCGAGCGCGGCTTCGGCGGCGCGCAGGTACTCGCCGATCCACAGGTCGCGGCGCTGGTAGCCGCGCTCCCACCGGCCCAGCACACCACGCCAGGCGCTCCCATGGCACCCCACGCACGCGGCGCCCCCGGGTTTGAGGGACATCCCCGGCCGCGGGCGCGGGCCCTCCGGCGTCACGTGGCAGGAGCGGCAGGTGACCCCGCCCATGAACATCAGGCTGGGGGTGAGCGGCTCGCCGGGCATCACGCCGAGGATCAGTCGCTGCTGCTCGGCGTGGACGCCGGCGTGGCAGTCCGAGCACTTGGCCGTGCCGGAGGTGTCGGCGGGCAGGGGCCGGCGGTGGCGGCGGTCGTGACAGTCGAGGCACGTCAGGGCAATCGAGCCGCTCATCGCCATCACGCGGTGCACGACGGCGCTGTGGCAGGAGCGGCACGAGAGCTCGGGGTGCAGCGCGTGCGCGCTGTCGGACGGCGGGAGCTTCGTCGGCGGCTTCGCCTTGTGACACGCGGCGCAGCGCGCTACGACCACGGTCGTGTCGCCCTCGACCAGCCGGAAGTGGCAGCGGGCGCAGGGGACGTGCGCCGCACTCAGCAGGGGATGCGACAGGCGCACGCCCTGGCTCGTCGTGGCCGTGTGCTTGGGGCTCGGATGGCAGGTTGCGCAGTCCGCGTCCCGGGAGCCGGAGACGCCGGCGAAGTGGCACAGGGCGCAGGTGGTGCTGTCCGCACCCAGGATCGGGCTCCCCTCCCGGTGCGTATGGCAGGCGGCGCACGGGACCGCGCGGTGGGAGCTCATGGGGTGGCGGCTGTGACGGAAGGCGACCATCGCGATGTGCGCGGTGTCCGGCCCGCCGTTGGGATGACAGCCGCGGGACGAGCACGCCACGTCCGGCACGCCGCTCCTCCCGGAGGGTGTGGGAGCGCCGCGGTGGCAACCGACGCAGGCCACGCGCGCGTGCGGGTCTCCCGCTGCGCCCTTGCCCTGCGCGCATCCCCCGAGGAGCAGGGCGCCGGCCGCGAGGAGCGCGCCCCGCGCGCCTAGCACAGGGAGCCCCAGAGGATCAGCCCGATCAGCACGAGGCCGATCCCCAGCAGGATCATCCCGCCCCACGCGCCGACGACGTTCATCCAGCGCGCGGGCGGCGGGGCGACCTGGTCCACGACCGCGCGGCGGCTGGGCCGGCCGCTCGCCACGTTCCGCTGCAGCGTCTCGGCGAGCGCCGGGTGCTCCTCCTCCATGTATTGGACCGTCGCCCGCCCTGTGAACATCACGGCGTCGAGGGGGAACTTGTCGGGGCGCAGGTGCACGTTGAAGAAATGGATCGTGAAGATGAACGCCGTGGCGATCATCGCCTCGTAGGAGTGGATGATGATCGCCACGTTGAAGAGGATGCCGGGGAAGACCAACGCGAAGAACTCCGGCTGCCAGAGCATCAGGCCGGTGAAGCCGATCGCGCCGACCCCCCACAGCTCGGCGAAGTAGTCGAACTTCTCCATGTAGCTGTAGCGGCCGAACCGGGGCTGCGGCCCCTTCCCGAAGAACCACTTCACCATCGCCACCGCGTCCCGCGCGTCCTGCGGCTTCAGGATGATCGAGTCGGGGCCGAACCAGGCGCGGACCGCCCTGGGTTCGCGCCAGGCGCGCCAGGTCACGTAGGCCGCGTACAGGGCGAAATAGCCGAAGACCATCAGCCCCGCCGCCCGGTGGGCGATCCCCGCCCGCGTCGCGCCGCCCAGCAATCGCATCAGAGCGGGTGCCCACACGGTGCACGAGAACCGGAGCGGCAGGCCGGTGATGACCAGGACGAAGAAGGTGGCGATGATCAGCGCGTGAATCACGCGGAAGTAGAGGTTGAAGCGCCAGACGTGCGGGCCGTCGCCCCGGAGCGCGGCGTCCAGAGGCGTCGGGCCCGCCGCGCGATGCTCGTCCTCCCCCGCCCCGCCCGCGGCCACCGCCATCTCGGCTCCTGCCCCCGCCGCGCGCCGCCGATCGATCGAGGTGCGCCGGTACCAGAGCAGGGTGTGCGCACCCCACACGACCATCGTCCCGGTGAGCACGGCGGTCATGAACGCCCAGACATAGAAGAGCACGGGGTTCTGGCGACGGTTGCGCGGGTTCGCGTGGGGCTGATAGCCGGCGAACCTGCCGCGTGCCTCGGAGTGGCACTTCCGGCAGGTGCGGATCTGCTGGGCCGGGGCCACCGAGGAGGCGGCGTCGGAGGCGGGCCGCACGTTGTGCGGGGTGTGGCAGTCGGCGCACTGCGCGGCCCGCGTGGAGCCCACGCGGGACGCCTGGCCGTGGTAGCTGTCCCGGTAGGTGCTGCCGTACTCGACGTGGCACCGCGTGCAGGCGTCGGCGACCGCGAAGCGCCACGTCGGATCGCTGGCCCGGCGGATCCCGTGCTCGCCGTGGCAGGAGATGCAGGTGGCAGCCGTGTCGCCCGTGATCGGCGCGGGGCCCAGCGCCTGGCGCACGGCCGTGCGCCCGTGGATGTCGGCGAAGTAGCTGGCGCCTTCCTTCGTGTGGCACGCGGCGCAGGCGCGCGCCAGCCGGATGTCGATCCGGCGGGTGGCGTCGTCGGGCACCGGCCGCATGTCGTGCGAGCCGTGGCAGCTCGTGCACGGGATGGTATCGGCGTGGACGCCGCGCTCCGCGCTCGCGACCTGTGCCGGATGGCAGCGCGCGCACGCTTCACGCATCGCCTCCCGCCCCGCTGCGGTCGGGAGGAAGCCCTTCCTCGCCACCGCGTGTCCGCCGTGACAGTCCACGCACGCCGCGCCGGAGGGGACCGACGCTGAGACGTCAGCGTCCTTCGCGCCGCCCGCACTTCCGGCGCCCCGGCCATGAACCGTCGCGCGCGGCGCCCCCAGCGGCCCGTGCACCCCCGCGCGCCACAGCGCGTCCTGCGCCGCGTGGCAGCGCCCGCACACCACGCGGCGGGCAGCCTGCGGCTCGTGGGGGAAGAACGTGACGCCCGTGTGGCACTCAACGCAGGCCACCTGCGCGTGCGGGCCGCCGGCGAGCGCGGCCCGCGTGACGACCAGATTCGCGCCCACGTTCCGGTCGGAAGCGGCCTGAAGGAGGTACTCGCGGCTCGCGTGACAACGCTCGCAGCTCCCGCCGAGCTGCGCCGCGGCCGGCGCGGCGAAGGCCAGGCCCAGCCCCGCCGCCAGGACCAGAGGCCTCAGCACATCTGCACCCACATGATCATCCCGATCAACACCAGCCCGACCGCCAGCGCGATCAGGCCCAGCGACGCGGCGAGCACCGTCATCCAGTGCGGCGGGGGCGGTGCGGGCAGGTCGGGGATCGCCTTCCGGCTCACCGCCTTCGACGCCAGGTCGCCCCACGCCGCCGCGGTCAGGGCGTGGTCCTCCTCGAGCACCTCCGCGGTCGCGCGGCCCGTGAACATCACGGCGTCCAGCGGGAACTTCCCCGGCCTGAGATGCACGTTGAAGAAGTGGATGATGAACATGAAGCCCGCGGCCAGCAGGGCCTCTTCCGAGTGGAAGATCGCCGCGACGTTGAACGCCCAGCCGGGGAGCACCCGCGTGAACACGCCCGGGAACCAGCGCACGATCCCCGAGCCGCCCAGCAGCACGATGCCCCAGAATGCGCCGAAGTAGTGGAACTTCTCGTTGTAGCCGTAGCGGCCGAACTTCGGGTACGGGGCACGGCCGAAGAACCACCTGAACATCTGGAGGAAGTCCCGGAAGTCCTGCGGCTGCGGGATCATGGAGTCGGGACCCCAGAGGAGCGCCTTCCGGTTCTTCGACCGCGCGACCAGGACCGCCAGATACACGAGGTGCGCCGTGAAGTACAGCACCGTGATCGCGCCCGCCGTGCGGTGCACGATCCCGGCCGTGCGCGTCCCGCCCAGCAGTCGCATCATGTCCGCGGCCCACGCGGCGCAGCTGAACCGGAGCGGCAGCCCCGTGATGATGAGCGCGAAGAAGCTCACCACCGAGATCCCGTGGATCCACCGGTGGAACAGCTTGAACCGCCACACGAACGGACCCTTGCCGCGGGCCGCGCTGTCGATCGGCTGAGGCGCGCGCGGCTCGTCGTCCAGCCCCAGCTCACGGCGCCGCTGCCGCGCGCGCCAGCGGATCTCGAGCAGGCGCGCCAGCCACAGCACCGTGTGCAGGCCGAACACGGCGAACACCGAGAAGATCAGCACGTTCATCAGCACCCACGCGGCGAACACCGCTGGATTGTCGCGGATGTCCGTCGGACGGACGTGCGCACGATAGGACACGAAGCCCGGCCGCGCGGCGGAGCCGTGGCACTTCGCGCAGGTCCCCACCAGCCGGCCGGCCGACGTGGACGAGCGCGGGTCGCTCGAGGGGAAGATCCGATGCGAGCCGTGGCAGTCGGTGCAGCGGGCGGCGCGGTAGTCCCCGACGCGGGTGGCCCTGCCGTGGTAGGTGTCCGCGTACGTCTCGCCTTCGTGCTTGTGGCAGCCTGCGCACGTCTGGACCAGCGCGACCTCCCGGTCGATCTGGTGCGCCGGCTTCATCCCGTGTCCGCCGTGGCAGGAGATGCAGGTCGCCGCCGTGTCGCCGGCGAGCGGCGTCCGGCTCGCCGTCTGCGCCCGCGCCGTCACCCCGTGGATGTCGCCGAAGGCCTGCGTCGCCACCGAGTCGTGACACGCGGCGCAGCGCTGGGCGAGCCCCATGGCGATGCCGTGCGTGGCGGGGTTTCGGACCGGCTGGATCATGTGCGCGCCATGGCAGACGGCGCAGCTCACCTTGTCCCGGTGCACGTCGCCGGGCTTGAGCGCCCGGTCCTTATGGCACACCACGCACCGCCGCGAGAGGATGATCGCGCCGTCGCCCCGCTCCAGCTCCTTGGCCGGCTGCACGTCGTGGGTGCCGTGGCACGTCTGGCACGCCGCCTCGGGGAGGCCGCGCCGCCCGCCGTGCGGCCCGGCGCGCCACAGCGAGTCCGCCGCCGCGTGGCAGGTGCCGCACGGCACCGTGGTGCGCGCCTCCGCGGGGTGCGGCATCAGCCCCGGGATGGGATGGCACCTGAGGCACGGCACGTTCGCATGCACCGAGCGCGACAGCGCCGCCCGGTTCACGAACAGCGAGTCCGGGTCGTAGGAGGCGGGCGCCAGGCGGGCCAGCACCTCGCGATCGGCGTGGCATTGGCCGCACCGCTCGCTGCCCAGCGCCGCCGCGGACGGCTGGGCTCGCGCGGCCGTCGCCGCCGCCGTCAGGCCGAGGAGGAGGCGGAGGGCGCGGTGGAGCCCGTGTCCACGGTGCGGGCGGCGCGCAGCATGCTCCCGCTGCGCCGTGAGGTCTCCTCCGGCGCGCCCTAGCACAGCATGTCCCACAGCCCGAGCCCGACCAGCAGCAGTCCCAGGACGAGGAACAGCAGCCCCAGGACCGCGCTCGTCACGCCCATCCACCGCGGCGTCGCGGGCGCGACGCGATCCACCACCGCCCGCGGG
This sequence comes from Gemmatimonadales bacterium, assembly GCA_035542295.1. GTDB lineage: Bacteria > Gemmatimonadota > Gemmatimonadetes > Gemmatimonadales > JACORV01 > Fen-1245. The sequence goes on from DATKLR010000120.1 coordinate 8,177, forward strand.
CTCGGCGCCTGCGCCGCCGGATCGCCGATCGCCGCGGCGACGAGCGGGTGCTCCTCCTGCATGTAGCCGTACGTGGCGCGCCCCGTGAACATCACTCCATCCAGCGGGAACTTGCCCGGGCGCAGATGCACGTCGAAGAAGTGGTAGGCCACGATGAGCGCGGCCAGCAGCATCACGTTGTACGAGTGGATGATCGTGGCGACGTTGAACAGGACGCCGGGGAGCCAGCGGCCGAAGAACTCCGGGAACCAGAGCAGCAGGCCGGTGACGGCCACGACGCCGAGGCCCAGGAAGACCATCAGGAGGTTGAACTTCTCGCGGTAGCTGTAGCGGCCGAACTGCGGCTTCGGCCCGCGGCCCACCGACCACCGCAGCATCTGCCAGAACTCGCGGAAGTCACGTCCCTGGAGGGCGATGCCGTCGGGACCCCACAGCAGCCGCCGGCGGTCCTTCGCGCGCGCCAGGGCCACCGCGCCCTGGATCAGGTACGCGGCGAACACGACCAGCACCGCGCCGCCGGCCCAGCGGTGGATGAGCCCCGCGCTCCGCGCCCCGCCCCACAGCTGCATCAGCCGCGGCGCCCACGCGATGCAGCTGAAGCGGAGCGGCAGGCCGGTGAACGCCAGCACGAAGAACGCGACCACCAGCACTCCGTGCAGCACGCGCTGCAGCACCGTGAAGCGCCAGACGTACGGCCCGCGGCCCCGGTCGGCCGCATCGAGTGCGACCCCGTTGAAGTAGACGTCCTTTCCCTTCACGGCCTGCTCCTCCGCTCGATGAGCGTGCGCCGGGACACCAGGATGGCGTGCACGACGTACACGAGGGTGACGGCACCGAGCAGAACCGTCATCGCCAGCCACACGGCGAACAGCCCGGGCGAGCCGCCGCGCGCTTCCGCGTGTGGCCGGTACTCGGCGAACAGCCCCGCGGCCTGGACGTGGCAGCGGCGGCAGGTCGCCAGCCGGTGCGCCGGCGCGACGGACGAGCGCGGATCGGACGCCGCGTACACGCTGTGGGCGGTATGGCAATCGGCGCATAGAGCGGCCCGCTCCGATCCGACCTGCGTGGCCTGGCCGTGGTAGTTCTCGCGGAAGGTGGCGCCGTACGCCGGATGGCAGTGGGTGCAGGTTTCCGCGAACGCGAAGTGCGCGGCCGTGTCCGCCGGATTGCGCACGGCGTGGCCGCGGTGACAGTCCACGCACGTCGGGGCCGTATCGCGGCCGAGCGGCGTCTGGCTGGCGGCGTCGCGAAGCGCCCGCGTGCCGTGGGCGTCGGTCCAGTAGGCCGCCGCCTCCTTCGGATGGCAGCTCGCGCAGCGCCGCGCCGTGGCCACCGCGACGCCGTGCGCCTCGGGGTCGCGCACCGGCCGGATGACATGCGCGCCGTGGCAGTCGGTGCAGGTCGCGCCGAAGGAGACCGACGCAGCTTCGGCGGCGTCCTTCGCGCCGCCCGCACGAACACTCCCCATGCCCGAAGCCACCGCACGGGAGCCGTGGACGTCCCCCGCGGCCGGCAGCTGGGACCGGTGGCACCGCCCGCACGCATCGGCCGTCGCCGCGTGCCCCGCAACGGTCCGGAGCCAGGCGACGGTCCTCACGTCGTGCGCGCCGTGGCAGTCCGTGCACGTCACGAGCACGCGGCCGGAGCCGTGGACGCTTGCGTACCGCGCGCTGTCCGCCGCCGGGTGACACCGCGTGCAGGCGATCGGCGTCGCGGCCTCGCTGCCGTGCGGGAAGCGCGTGGCCCCGACGTGGCACGAGACGCACGACAGGGAGGCGTGCGCCGCGCCCGGCCCCGCCTGGCTCCGCACCACGAGCGAGGGGCGGAACGTCCCGGAGGGCGCCGCGCGCTCCAGAAACTCCCGGGAACCGTGGCAGCGGAGGCAGGTCAGGGAGCCGGCGGCGGCGGGCGGCGAGCGCTGGGCCCGCGCCGCCGGCACAGCGGCGCCCAGCCCCAGGGCCAGCAGCATCGCTGTCAGCAGGCCGTAGCGCCGCATCCGGGTCCGCACCTGGTGCCGGCTCAGGCCGAGCAGGGCCGCCGCCTTCGACTGGTTGCCGTGCACCCGCTCCAGCGCCTCGACCAGCATGCGGCGCTCCATCTCGTCGAGCTTCACGCCCGCGTCGGGGAGCGCCGGCACCGCCGCCGCTGCCATCGGCGCCGTCACCTCCAGCGGCAGCTCGCGCGCGCCGATCACTTCGCCGTCCGTCAGCAGCACGGCCCGCTCGATCACGTTCCGGAGCTCACGCACGTTGCCCGGCCACCGGTAGGCCATGAGGAGCGCCTCCGCCTCCGGCGTGATCTCCCGCACCTTCTTTCCGAACTCGCGGTCGAAGTGCGCCACGAAGTGCTTGACCAGCGGGAGGATGTCCTCGTGCCGCTCGCGCAGCGGCGGCAGCGTGATCGGGATGACCCGCAGCCGGTAGAACAGGTCGGCGCGGAACCGGCCCGCGGCCACCTCCGCCGCCAGGTCGCGGTTCGTCGCCGCCATGATCCGCACGTCCACCACCAGGTCGCGCGTCCCGCCCAGCCGCCGGAACGTCTTCTCCTCGATGAACCGCAGCAGCTTGGCCTGCACGCCCGGCGTCAGCTCGCCCACTTCGTCCAGAAACAGGGTCCCGCCGTCCGCCATCTCGACGAGACCGCGCTTGGCGGCGTGCGCGTCGGTGAATGCGCCCTTCTCGTGCCCGAACAGCTCCGATTCCATGAGCGTCTCGGGCAGCGCCGAGCTGGTGACGTTGAGGAACGGCCCGCCGCTCCGCTTGCTCAACCGGTGCAGCGCCTGCGCGATCGCCCCCTTCCCCGTCCCGCTCTCGCCCTCGATCAGGACCGTCGTCGCGTCGACCGCCGCCAGCCGCTCCACCAGCTCGAACACGCGCCGCATGGGCGCCGACTCGCCGATCACCGTCGTGCCCGCGTGCGAGGAGGAGCTGCGCAGCGCCGCCACCTCGCGCCGCAACGCCGTCATCTCCAGCGCCTGCCGGATCGTCGCGACCGCACGGTCCAGCGTGAACGGCTTCTCCAGGTAGTCCTTCGCGCCGAGCTTCAGCGCCTCGACCGCGGAGGGGACCGTCGCGTGCGCGGTCATCACCAGCCAGACCGTCTGGCCCTTCGGCGCCTGCTCCCGCAGCAGCGACAGGCCCTCGCCGTCGGGCAAGCGGAGATCCAGCAGCCCGACGTCCGGTTCCGCGGCATCCAGTGCCTGTCGCGCCTCGGCCAGCGTCGCCGCCGTGGTGACCTCCAGACCCTCGCGCCCCAGCCGCTCGGCGAGGACGCTCAGCAACAGCGGATCGTCCTCGACGATCAGGAGCCGTTCGCCGGCCATGTCTTGCCTCCTGCTCCCTCCACCTCGGCCGCAGGCGATCCCGCGGCCGGCAGGTGGACGTGAAACGTCGTGCCGTGCGGGCCGCCGCCTGCGCCGGTCTCGCTCTCCACCCACAGCCGCCCGCCGTGCGCCGCGACGACGCGCGCCACCAGCGGCAGGCCGAGCCCGGTGCCGAACGACTTCGTGGAGAAGAAGGGCTTGAGGATCCTGTCCAGGTTCTCCGGCGGGATGCCGACCCCCGTGTCGGCTACGTCGAGATCCACGACGCCGTCGGCCGCGCGGGTGGTGATGGTGAGCCGCCCGCCCTCCGGCATCGCCTCGACGGCGTTGACGCACAGGTTCAGCACCGCCTGCTCGAGCCGCGCCGCATCCCCCATCATCGCCGGGAGCCGCGGCGCGAAGTCGCGCTGGACGCTCACGCGGTCGGCGCCGGGCAGCCCGGACAAGCGCACCAGAGCGGCATTGATGACGCCGTGGAGATCCAGCGGCTGGGAATTGAGGCCCACCGGGCGGGCGAGGCTCAGCAGGTCGCGCAGGGTCTCGTCCACGTGCTGCAGCTCGTCCTCGACGCGCGACAGCAGGGTCTTCTCCGCGTCGCTCATCGCGTACTCCTGCGTGATGAGCTCCATCGCACTCTTGATCCCGGCGAGCGGCCGCTTGATCTCGTGCGCGACCTGCGCCGCCAGCGCCCCCACCTCCGCGAACCCCGCCTGCTCCGTCAGCGTTCGCTGCTGCGTCGCCGCCAGGCGCGCCTTCGCCTCGTCCCGCTCCAGCAGCGCGTCCACCGTGGCCCCGAGCCGGCCGAACTCGTCCTTCCGCTCGAGCCCTATTCGCACGCCGTCTTCGCCGGCGCTCGCGCGCGCCAGCCCGCGCCGGAGCTGCCGCATCGGCCCCAGCACCTCGCGCTCCATCATCGCCACCAGCGCCGCCGCAAACCCGATCACCAGCACCAGCGTGAGGATCAGCCCGTAGGTCCGCCCGCGGCGGATCGCCTCGTTGATCCCGCGGACCCCCAGCTCCAGCTCGAGCGTCGCCCGCGCGCCCGGCCCCCCGACGCCCGACACGGCGATCACCGCACTCATCGTCGAGTCGCCGCGCCCCCCGACGACCTGGCCCTCGGCCGGAATGTCCCACGGGCTCGGCAGCGCCGCCCCGGGCCGCGGCCGCCCCTCCTCCGACCTCACGCTCGACAGCAGCACCAGCCCTTCCGCCGACACGATCCGGTAGCCCACCGCCGGCGGGTGGGCGATCATCGCCTGCAGCTCGTCACGGATGATCCCGACTTGCCCGTGCGCCAGCGCCGCCTCCACCGGCTCCTTCGCCGCCGCCACCGCCATCAGCGCGTGGTCGCTGGTGAGGGCGAACTGCTCCTTCTCCCAGTACCGTAGCGATGCGGTAGTGGCGACCCCCAGAACTACCAGGAGCGCCCCCAGCGCGGTCACCAGGACCTTGGCTTGGATCGACAGGTCGCGCAGCCTCATTTCCGTGCGCAAAAAAGCGCAATCCGCGTGCCGGATATCACGCGGACTGCGCAATCAGGGACAGCGGTTGACCTTAGAGGGCCAGCAACCCCACCGCGACGCCGGCTACGGCATGGGCTCCCACGGCGGTTCCGAGACCTCGCCGCCAGTAGAGATATCCGAACAAAACCGCCGGAATTGCTACCCGGGCTACTCCGTAGGCGAGGACCATCGGTAGCCCCGGGAGCCCGAGCGCGCTGACCGACGGCCAGTGCAACAGCAGGTCGGCGACCGTGGCGACGGCGATTGCGAGGCCAACCGCCCACGGCTTCTCGTTCGGCAGGTAGCGGATCGCGATGGCCAGCGCGGCGGTGAGGACGAAGAGCCGGAGCAGCAGCTCGTCGGTGACGGCGTCCGCGACGGCCTTCCCCATCGCGGCGACCAGGCCGAAGCGCTCCACGTCGGTCGGCAGGCCCAGCGCGCCCTTGTGGAACGGGAGCGCGAGCAGCGCGATGCCGACGCCGACCGCGAGCGCGATGCCGATCCGCAGCAGCGCCCCTCGCCAGGCGCGCGCGCGAATCAGCACCCAGCTCGCCGGGAAGAGCGGCAACACTCTGCGCAGCACCGACAGTGCGACCGTGATGATCGGGCCGTAGAACCAGAAGGTCGCGGCGAGGGCGAGTCCCACCGCCCCCGGCATCGTGAGGCGGATGTCGGTGAACCAGATCGTCGGGGGCTCGACCGCGAAGGCGACCACCAGCGCGACGAGCGTCGCGCCGATCAGCACCGTCCCGGGTAGCCGGTCAGGCCAGCGGCGATAGGCAAGCGTGAGCGCGTGCAGGCCGGTGCTGCCGGCGAAGTACACCGTCAGCGCCATCCCGATCCAGGCGAACGCCGAGATGACGGCGGCGACGACGTGGCCGCCGTTCAAGGCGATCGGCATCGCCGCGACCCAGCCGGCGATCAGCCAGCCCAGCAGCAGCGCCGGGACCAGGTAGAGCAGCCCGTGGACCATCGCGCTCCAGGCCTGGCGCGGCGTGGTGCCCTCGGGCCGGCCGAGGATGCCGAGGATCACACCGTGCACCATCCCGAGCACGGCGCCGATGGCGAACAGCGACGCGCTGGCCATGAGCAGCAGATGTCCGCTCATCCGGTTGGTGAGGATGAGCGCCACGACGGCCGCGCCGCCGAGGAGCATCCCGCCCGCGAGCGACCAGGAGATCGCGACCGCGGCGGGGAGATCGAGCCCACGGTGCGGCACGTTGGCCGCTGGACCGAGGGTAGTGGGCTCGTGGGTTTCGATGGGGTGAGTCATGGTCTCTCCTGCCTCAGGTTCTTCCCGTGCATCACTGCTTCCGGCTTCTCTCTATGGCAGGGGTGATGCCGCGTACGGCGCGCCGCTCCGGTTACCCTCTAAGCCACTGAGGGGACTGGGGATTGGGGATTGGGGAGTAGGAAGATGCGATTTCCTGGATTGGCGCAAACTGCGCGAAGGCGCACACACACCTGTTCCGATCGGAACAGTTCAGCGTATGAGGAGGAGCCTCACGGCCTCAGGCCCGGAATCCCGGGCACCGCCAGGCTCCTGAGGCGCTGCTCGAGCTGCGCCTGCGCCCCGTCGAGCTGCGAGCGATCGTCGGTCAGAGCCTTGAGGGGACCGGCGTCGAGGGCGCCGAGGCGCTCGCGCGCGGCGCTCACCTGCTGCCCGACCAGGCTGTCCACCTTGGCCCGGACGATCGTCTCGGCGCGCCGCACCTCCGCGGCGATCGCCTGGCCGAGGGCGCGAGAGACCGCGCCGCCGATGTTGGACGAAACGTCGAATCCGGGCGAGGCGAAGCGGCCATGGATCCGCGCCTCGATCTCCACGTTCTTGAGCGACGAGATGGCGCCCCAAACCAGGGCGTCCAGCCAGGCCCGGCTCCCGATCGGCGCCGACGCCGCGGGGGCCGCCGCGCTGTCGGCGTGCCGCGACCACGTGACGCTGTCGGAATGCACGAACCACCGGCCGCTGATGCTGTCGCCGAGGCGCGAGAACGAGAAGTCCTGGACGCCGGTCCGGAGGTCCACCCGCGCGCCGGCCGCCGCGATGTCCAGCGCCGGGAGCGCGACGCCCGCCAGATTCGCCACCACCGAGTCATGCGGGATCGCCCCGGTCCGGTCGATCCTCCCGGCGACGTGGATCCGCTGCGGCCCCGCGGCCACCGCGCCGGCGCGGTCGGCGAGAAAGGTCAGCGGCTTGCCGTAGACCGCCGGCTCCGTGGTGACGCCGGTCGCTCGCGCGACGTAGTCACCCGCCGCCGTCGTGCGCCCGGACAGGGTGAACGTCCCCTCGGCGAATTCGAGCAGCAGCGTGGGGTAGCGGTGCGCCTTGGGGAAGACGAAGGTCGTCCCGGCCATCCGCGCGCGCTTGGGCCCGGCCTGGCGTTGCGGCTTCATCCCTGGCGGGATGCGCTGGTCGAGGATGCGCAGGTAGGTGAGCTGGGGCACGAGCCGCTCGAGCGCCGAGCGGCCGACCAGGGACGCCGCGAGGTCCTTGGGATCGAGCGAGGGCACCTTGACGAGGCGGCGCCCGTACGCGTAGTCGGCCACCCGCGCCTGGTCGAGCGCCGCGGCGCGCGAGCGCAGCGATGCCACCTGGGTGGTCACGTCGTTCTGTAGCGACGCGAGCCGGTCGCGGGTGCCCTTGATCGCCGTGAGCTCGGCGCGGATGGATGTGGCCGCGTCGCGCGCGCCGGCCAGGCCCAGCCGCCGGATGTCGGCACCCGAGAGCCGCTTGGCCAGTGCTTCCGCGGAATCGATGACCGGGCGCGGGTTCGCCGCGGCCAGCTTCCCTTCCCACGCGCCCTTGAGCGAATCGCCGGCCGCAGCCAGGGCCCGCGCCTGCGCCAGCGACTGGAGGCTGTCGGGACTCAGCCCCCTGATGTCGAGCGCCTTGCCGAGGCTCCCCAGATCGAGCGTGGGAATAGGCACCTTATGCGCCCAGCCCTGAACGGAGTCCCGGGTCTGGGCGGCCGGCGCCTTGGCGCGCTTCGGCAACGCCCCCGACGTCTTCCGCGCGCCACCGAACGTCAGACCCCGCACCGCGACGGTTTCCACGTCGAACTTCTTCTCCAGCAGCGCGCGCAGCCCGAGGTCCAATTCGAGCTCGTCCACCGCGAAGAGGTTGCGCATCGGCTGGTCGGCGTCCGTCACCTGGAGGCCGCGCAGCCGCAGCTCGCCCTGGAAGAGCCTGAACCGCGCTGACGCGAGCTCCACCCGCGCCCCGTCGACCGCCGTGCCGCCGGCCTCGATGCCCAGCTTGATCAGGCGGTCCACGAGCAGCACCCACGCCAGCACGACGACGGCGGCGAACAGCGCCAGCGGGATCAGGGCCTTCCAGCGGAACAGCGTCATGGGACGAAGCGCGACAGCGAGCGGTACGTGGTATACAGCTTCGACGCCGCCACCAGCTGGAAGATGCGCAGCTTCTTGAGCCGCTCGAACACCGTCTCCCGGTAGCGCGTTACCGCCCACTTCCAGAGGAAGTAGAACGGCACCAGCGACACCAGCCAGAAGACGAAGCTGCCGAGCACCACGGAGTTGTTGAAGTTGGTGAACGGCACGACCGGCACGTTGTAGAGGCTCGTCCAGAGCGGCCGGAGTGCGTCCGCGCCGAGCAGGGCCTTGCCGATGGCGTCGAACAGGGGGTCCAGGGCGAAGCCGACCGGGACGAACACCGCCCACCCCAGGAAGACGCCCGCCATCGAGATGTTGAGGATCAGAGCGAGGCCGAACAGCACCAGGTTGTGCAGATTCATCAGCGGCGTCAGACCGAACACGGCGCCCAGAGCTATGCCCGCCGCAACCTGGCGCGGCGTGCCGTCGGAGTTCAGAGCGCCGACCAGCTGCTGGATCAGCTTCAGGAACAGCATGGAGCCAGGTTACGAGCCGAAATCCGGGCTGTCAAACGGCCCGGGAACCCGGGGACCCCGGGGCCGTATTACAGATGGAACCCGATTCCGCACCGTCCAGCCACCGGAGCCGCTGTGCTCATTCGCCGCGCCCCCGACATCCGTTCGTCCGAGATCACGCCGGAGCAGCTCTACTTCGGGCGCCGCGAATTCATCGCGGCCGCCTCGGCCGCGGCGCTGAACCTGGCCGCCCCGGCCGGCGTGCGCGCCGCGGCTGCTCCCCGCCCCGCGGATGACAAGCCGAACTCGTTCGAGGACATCACCCATTACAACAACTTCTACGAGTTCGGAACGGACAAGGAGGACCCGGCGAAGTACGCCGGAAGCCTCCGGACCCGGCCGTGGAAGGTCGAGGTGTCCGGCCTCGTCGAGAAGCCGGGGCACTATGACCTCGACGACCTGCTCCGCGGCCAGACCATCGAGGAGCGCATCTATCGCCACCGTTGCGTCGAGGCCTGGTCCATGGTGATCCCCTGGAACGGCTTCCCGCTGGCGAACCTGATCAACCGGTTCCGGCCGACCTCGCGGGCGAAGTTCGTCGAGTTCACGACCCTCCTCGACCAGCAGCAGATGCCCGGCCAGCGGAGCGATGTGCTTCCCTGGCCGTACGTCGAGGGGCTCCGGATGGACGAGGCGATGCACCCGCTCACGCTGGTCGTGACGGGCCTCTACGGCCGGCCGCTCCCCAACCAGAACGGCGCGCCGCTCCGCATCCACGTGCCGTGGAAGTACGGCTTCAAGAGCGCCAAGTCGCTGGTCCGGATCCGCTTCGTCGAGACGCAGCCTGCGAACACCTGGAACGTGGCGGCGCCGACCGAATACGGGTTCTACGCCAACGTGAACCCCGACGTGGACCACCCGCGCTGGAGCCAGGCGCGCGAGCGGCGCATCGGCGAGTTCCTCCGCCGCCCGACCCTGATGTTCAACGGGTACGGCGAGCAGGTCGCATCGCTGTACGCCGGCATGGACCTGCGCCGCAACTTCTGACGCCGTGCCGAGCCCCAAGATCGTGAAGCGGGCGGCGAAGGTCGCCGTCTTCCTGGCCTGCCTGGTCCCGCTCGCCCTGCTCGTCGCGGACTTGCTCGGCGGCCGGCTCGGCGCCGACCCGATCCGCGCCACGGAGCTGCGCACCGGGCAGGCGGGCCTGATCCTGCTGATCGTCACCCTCGCGGTGACGCCGCTGCGCCGCTTGACGGGCTGGAACTGGCTGGGCGGGTACCGCCGCATGCTCGGGCTGTTCGCCTTCGGCTACATCTGCCTGCATTTCCTCGACTGGCTCGGGGTGGACCAGTTCTTCGCGCTCACGTACATCGGGAAGGACATCGTCAAGCGGCCCTACATCACGGTGGGGTTCGCGAGCTTCCTGCTGATGATCCCGCTCGCCATCACCTCGAGCAGCCGGATGGTGCGGCGCCTGGGGAGGCGCTGGGCGCAGCTCCACGCGCTGGTCTACGTCGCCGCCCTCGGCGGGATCATCCACTTCATCTGGGAAGTGAAGGCCGACCTCGGCGAGCCCACGACGTACGGGCTCATCGTGGTCGCGCTGCTGCTGCTCCGCTTCGTTCCTCGCGAGGTGTTCGGCCTGCTGCGGCCGGCCCCGAGCGCCTCGCGGGTGCCCCGCTCCGTCGCGCCCTCCGCCTGACCGGCCCGCGCCCGCCCGGCGCGGTCAGAACGAGATGTAGATCGAGCTTCCTCCGCCGCCACTGCTCCCGAACCGCGGGTTGACGACGTTGTTGTGGATGGACCCGAAGGTGTAGGTGAGTGAGAAGAACGTGTAGTAGGAGTAGCTCGTGGGCAGCTGGACCGTATGGGTCAGGATCTGATACGGCGTGGCCTGGGCCGCAGGCAGGTAGAGCTGGTCCTGGATCCAGGAGTAGCTGACGTACCCGCCGAGCGTGAGCCCTCGAACGACGTGCAGGTTGACCCCGGCGAATACGTTGTAGTCCCACAGGCGAAGGTCCTTGAAGTACTGGTTCCCAGTGAGGTCCAGGCTCAGGGTTCCCCAGCGCTGAATGGACGCGAGGTAGACCTCCAGCGAGTGGCTGAGGAGATCCTCGACGGTCCGGCTGTAGACGGTGAGCGTGTCGTACTTGTCGTGCTCGTAGTTGAGCGAGTAGTTGATCCGCAGGATCCGGCGCGTGGATTCGGAGTACGGCCACACGTCGTACTCGATCGCCGGCCCGCCCGAGACCTTCCAGTCCCGATTGTACGACGACGACGAGCTGGCGCCCGTCCTGAGTCCCGCCGCCCAGTGCGTGCCGATGCTCCGCACGGCGAGGCCCGAGTAGTAGTAGCTCGACAACTTGCTGGTGTACCACGACGTGTCGGTGACCTGGGACTTGCTGGTCGTGCTGCTCTGGCTGACGTAGAACGTCAGTTTCCATCGGTCCGTGACGCGGTTGGCAGATAGGGTGCTGTACGAGTAGTTGTATCGGTACGACGCCTCGCCCTGAAGCTGCACCTGCCCGCTGAGCGAGAACACCCAGTAGTTCCAGGGGTCGTGCGGCCGGACGCTCGTACCGGCAGCACCGCCCTCTCCCGGCGGCGCGGGCCGGCGGCGCAATTCGACGTCCGCCGCCAGAGGGGTCTGCGCCACGTAATGCGCCAGACCCAGGCCCATCATGTGCACCAGGCCCCGGCGCACGTCGTCGTCGCTCGCATCGGGCCGAGCGTTGTAGCGCAGCGTGTCGGCCCTGCCTTCGAACTTCTCTTGGCCAATCAGCGTCAGGGTGTACGCCGCCCCGCCGGCAGCCGTGCCCTGCGTGCTCACCAGCACGTAGAGCTGGGCGTCGTGGCGGTCGCGTACCCAGTCCACGAACGAGATCTCGGTTCGCAGGAAGTCGAGATCGCACAAGCCGCAGTCGAGGTAGACGCGCAGCGCCCCCTGGGCCGTGTCCGGTGGGGGTGGCGCTGGTGGCTGTTGCGGCTCCTGAAAGACGAGCGCGGCGGCGAGCACGAGATGCAGCACGGGGCCTCCCGAAGGATCGGCCCGAATATGAGGACTGGCGTCAGTCGGGCGTTAGGGCGGGCC
>DATKLR010000121.1:0-4442 GCA_035542295.1 Gemmatimonadales bacterium
CCGCCGCCCGTGAGCAGCCAGACTTCGTTCCCGTCCCACACCGGCGCGATCGAGTTCATCATGATGCGCCGCTCGGTCTCGTCCCTGGTGAACAGGTGCAGCGTGCCGACCCCGAGATCGAAGCCGTCGAGCACGGCGTAGCCGGCGATGAGCACGCCGATGAGGAGGAACCAGAGCGTGTTGAGGTCCATGGGTTGTCTCCCCGCCCGCGCTACTGGGCGACCGGTTCGGGCCCGTGACGGATCTCCCGCACGAGCAGGTACACGTACAGGACGCCCAACAGCAGGTAGAGGATCGAGAAGAGCACGATCGAGAACAGCACGTCGCCGGCCGGCACGATGGTCGAGACCGCGTCCCTGGTCCGCAGCAGCTGATAGACGATCCACGGCTGCCGCCCGACCTCGGCGGCGATCCATCCGAGCTGGCAGGCGGCGAGCGGCAGCGGGATCGAGATCATCAGCAGCGCCAGGTAGCGCCGGCTCTCCCACAGTCTCCCGCGCCGCAGCAGCCACGCCCCCCAGGCCATCGCCGCGATGAAGTACATCCCGAGGACGACCATGTTGTGGAAGCTCACGAAGGTGAGCCAGAGCGGCGGTCGGTCGTCGGGCGGGAACTCCTCAATGCCGCGGATGCGCGTGTTCATGTCGCCGAACGCGAGCCAGCTCAGCACCCCGCGGACCTCGACCTTCGCCTTCAGCTCGGGCGGCGGGGTCACCGGGTAGGCGAAGAGCACCATCGGCGCGGCCGACTGGCTGGTGTAGAGTCCCTCGATCGCCGCGAATTTCTCGGGCTGCGTGTGCGCCACCTGCCGCGCGTGGATGTGGCCGAACGGGAAGACCTCCGCCACCGACGCCACCAGCCCGACCACGATGGCGAGCCTCGCCGCGCCGCGCGCCAGGCCGTCGTCCCGGTTCTTGCGGAGCAGGTACGCCGCGACACCGGCCACGAAGAAGCAGCCGGCGATCAGCGCCGCGTCCACCGTGTGGAAGAAGCGGGGCAGGGTGGACGGATTGAACACCGCCGCCCAGAAGCTCAAGAGCTCCGCCCTCCCATCCCGCAGCACGTAGCCCGTCGGCGTCTGCTGCCAGGAGTTCGCGACCAGGATCCAGAAGGCGGAGATGGTGGAGCCGACCGCCACCATCAGGATCGAGAACCAGTGCGCTCCCTTCGACACCCGGTTGCGCCCGAAGAGGTACAAGCCCAGGAAGCCGGACTCGAGGAAGAACGCGAGCACCCCCTCGGCGGCCAGCGGCGCGCCGAAGATGTCCCCGACGAACTTGGAGTACTGCGCCCAGTTGGTGCCGAACTGGAACTCCATGACGATCCCGGTCGCGACGCCGACCGCGAAGGTCAGGGCCAGCAGCTTGCCGAAGAACTTCCCCATCCGCACCCAGGCGGCGTCGGCGCTCCTCCAGCCCCGCCACTCGATGGCGACCAGCAGCCAGGCCAGGCCGATCGTGATGGGGGGGAAGAGGAAGTGGAAGCCGACCGTCAGTGCGAACTGGATCCGCGACAGCAGGACCACGTCCATTCCACTCAGCCTCCGGAGAGGGGTGCGCCCGGCGGGCTCCAGACGCAGCAAATATGCCGCCCGCAGCCGGGCCGGCCAGCGGCGCAATCCCGAATGCGGTTACGGGTGGGGGCGGAGGAAATTCGCAGGTCGGTGTATGTTGCGGCGTGCCTCAGACCGACCTGGAGCAGGAACCAGCGCCTGGAGAAGAGCCGCCAAGCCTCCTGCGGCGGCTGCGTCGCCTCCTCTTCGGCCGGCCGAAGGACCTCGGGGATCGGCGTCTCTTCCACCGCCTCTCGCTGGTCCCCTTCCTGGCCTGGGTGGGGCTGGGTGCCGACGGGTTGTCGTCGTCGTCCTACGGCCCACAGGAAGCTTTCCTTGCCCTCGGCCAGCACACCTACCTCGCCGTCGGCCTGGCGCTGGCCACGGCGGGCACGGTCATCATCATCGCGTGGGGCTACAGCCACATCATCGAGCAGTTTCCGCACGGCGGCGGCGGGTACGTCGTCGCGACGAAGCTCCTGGGTGAGAAGGCGGGGGTTGTCTCCGGGAACGCCCTGCTGGTGGACTACGTCCTCACGATCACCACCTCCATCGCCGCCGCGGGCGACGCGCTGTTCAGCTTCCTGCCGCTGCCCTGGCAGGCGGTCAAGCTCCCGGCCGAGGTGCTGGTCATCCTCGGGCTGACGACGCTCAACATCCGGGGCGTGCGCGAGTCGGTCCTGACGCTCACCCCGATCTTCATCCTCTTCCTGATCATGCACGTGTGGTTGATCGGCTACGGACTGGCGGCCCACGCCTCGCAGCTTCCGACGACGGTGCACACCGTCAGCGCCGGATTCCACTCCGGCCTGACGACCCTGGGGATCGGGGGGATGCTGCTCCTCGGCATGCGTGCGTACTCGCTGGGCGGAGGGACCTACACCGGCATCGAGGCCGTGTCGAACGGGCTCCCGATCATGCGGGAGCCGAAGGTCGCCAACGGCAAGCGCACGATGGCGTACATGGCCGCATCCCTTTCCATCGTCGCCGCGGGCTTGCTGGTCTGTTACCTGCTGTGGGGCGTCACCTACGTCGCCGGCAAGACGACGAATGCCGTGCTGGTCGAGAAGGTGGCGGCGGGTCTCCCGCTCGCCCAGACGCTGGTTGTACTGACGCTCATCTCCGAGGGCGCGCTGCTGGTCGTCGCGGCGCAGGCGGGCTTCACCGACGGCCCCCGCGTGCTGGGCAACATGGCAGTGGACTCCTGGGTGCCGCATCGGTTCGCGGGACTCTCGGATCGGCTGACGACGCAGAACGGCATCGTCCTCATGGGGATCGCGTCGCTCGCCGCTCTCCTGTACACCAGGGGTGAGATCGGCACCCTCGTCCTGATGTACTCCATCAACGTGTTCATCACCTTCTCGCTCTCGATGTTCGCGATGATGCGGTTCTGGCTGCGGGCACGGCACCAGACGGTGCCGCTGCCGTGGCTCAGGCGGTCGCTGGTGTTCGCCCTCGGCTTTCTGCTCTGTGTCACGATTCTCGCGATCGCGATCTTCGAGCGGTTCACGAAGGGCGGGTGGGTCACGCTCGCCGTCACGGGCACGCTGGTGGCGCTGTGCTTCCTGATCCGCAAGCACTACCGGACGACGTACGCGAAGCTCGGACAGCTGTATGACGAGCTGAAGTCGCTGCCGCCCGAGCCGGCGAGCGCGCCGCGCGAGCTCGATCCGAAGGCGCCGACCGCGGCGGTGCTGGTGGCGAACTACGGCGGACTGGGCATTCACACCACGCTCAACATCTTCCGGTTCTTCCCGAACTACTTCAAGAACCTTGTCTTTCTCTCCGTCGGTGTGGTGGATTCCGGCGGCTTCAAGGGCGAAGGGGCCATCGAGGAGCTGCGCCGCCAGACCGAGGCCTCGCTCGCGCAGTACATGGAGCTCGCGAGGCGGATCGGCATGCCGGCCACGACGCGCTACGCCCTCGGCACCGATGCGGTGGATGAGGGAGAGAAGCTCTGCCTGGACCTGGCGAAGGAGTTTCCGCGGGTCACCTTCTTCGCGGGGAAGGTGATTTTCCAGCGCGAGGCGTGGTATCAGCACCTGCTGCACAACGAGACGGCGGCGGCGATCCAGAAGCGGCTGCAGTGGGCGGGGAAGCCGATGGTCATCATCCCCGCCCGCGTCCACTAGGTTAGTAGACCTTCCCTCCCAAGGGCACCTCGCGCTCGACCGCGAGCAACACGACCCGGCCGGCGTCGTCCGGCGCACCCAGCACCAGCACCTCCGAGACGAAGCCGGCGATGCGCCGCGGGCCGAGGTTGACCGCGCACACGACCAGCCGGCCGATCAGGTCTGCGGGGGCGTAGAGGTCGGTGATCTGCGCGCTGGAGCCCCTCGCGCCGAGCGGGCCCAGGTCGATGGAGAGCCGGTAGGCCGGTTTCCGCGCGCCCGCGAGCGGCTCGGCGGACAGGATGCGTCCGACCCTGAGGTCGAGCGCCTGGAAGGCTTCAAGGCCTGTCACTTCACCCTTTCACCAGGAGGGCTGTTCGGCTGGAAGTGATGGCGGGCCCGTCGGAGGGCGTGAGGCCGTTCACGCGCGCCAGCCGGAGGAACTCGGCGAAGAGCTGGTCGCTCACGTGTCCCCGGGGCTCGGCGAGCAGGACGCGGCCGCCCGCTCTCAGGGCGGCCGCGACCTCCGCGAAGAAGCGCGCGTGGTCCTTCACCTCGTGCACCATCGCGAAGGCGAGGGCGAAGTCCACGCGGCCGTTCAGGTCCGCGATCCCCATCCCCTCGTCGGTGGCAAGGCGCATCTCGATGCGGCCCTCCAGGCCGCGCTTCCGGGCGCGGCGCCGCAGCGCCTCGAGCATCTTCGGCTGCAGGTCCACGGCCACCACCCGACCCGAGGGGCCGACGAGCCGCGCCAGCTCCAGGGTGAAGAAGCCCATCGC
>DATKLR010000122.1:0-2895 GCA_035542295.1 Gemmatimonadales bacterium
CGCCGAGCAGGTGCGCAAGGCGCAGTACGATCTCGACGAGTCGCAGATCATGCCGTACTTCGAGCTGGACCACGTGCTCCAGGACGGTGTGTTCTGGGCCGCCAACCAGCTCTACGGGCTGAGCTTCAAGGAGCGGCACGACATCCCGGTCTACCACCCCGACGTGCGGGTGTTCGAGGTCTTCGGCCCGGACGGCAAGAGCATCGGGCTGTGGTACTGCGACTACTTCAAGCGTGACGCGAAGAGCGGCGGCGCCTGGGAGGACACGTTCGTGGACGGCACGGGCCTGCTCGGCACGAAGCCCGTGGTCTTCAACGTCGGCAACTTCACCAAGCCCGCGCCGGGCCAGCCCGCGCTCCTGACCTGGGACAACGTGACCACGATGTTCCACGAGTTCGGGCACGCCCTGCACGCGCTGCTGACGACCGTGACCTACCCGCGGCTGGCCGGCACCAACGTGCCCACCGACTTCGTCGAGTTCCCCTCGCAGTTCAACGAGAACTGGGCGCTCGACCCGGCGGTGTTCGCGCACTACGCGAAGCACTACCAGACCGGTGCGCCGATGCCGGCCGCGCTGGTGGACAAGATCAAACGGACCAAGACGTTCGATCAGGGCTTCGCCACGGTGGAGTACGTGGCGGCGGCGCTGCTCGACATGGCCTGGCACACGCGGCCGGTCGGCGCCCAGGTGGCCGACGTGGACGCGTTCGAGACCGCGGCCCTGCAGGGCTACCACATCGCCGTGCCGGCGGTGCCGCCCCGCTACCGCAGCACCTACTTCGCGCACATCTGGGGCGGCGGGTACTCGGCCAACTACTATGCGTACATGTGGGCCGAGGTGCTGGATCACGACGCGTTCGCGTGGTTCACCGAGCACGGCGGCATGAGCCGCGCCAACGGCCAACGCTTCCGCGACATGATCCTCTCGCGCGGCGGGACCGGCGACATGGCCGTGATGTACCGCGCCTTCCGCGGGCGCGATCCGAGCGTGCAACCGCTCCTCGAGGCGCGCGGGCTGGTGGGAGGCCGTCACTAGCGCGATCGGCCCGTCTGGGAACGCGAGCCCCGGTCGGGCACCCTGCCCGGCCGGGGCTCGTACGTTCCGCTCCACGGCTCAGCGCGCGATCGTCGTGATGCGCCGGACCTCGGGGTCGGTGAAGACGTCCAGCTCATCCATGCTCGTGGTGGAGAACTCGGACACCACCGCGCCCTCAGGGCCGGCCTGGAACCAGTGCGGTGTGTTCGGCCGCAGGGTGTACTGGTCGCCCGGCCTGAGGACCACTTCGCGAAAGACCGTGAACGTCGCCTCGCGCCCCCGGGGCGGCCGCGCCTTCGGGCGCCGGGTCCCGGGCCCCGGGACATGGAGGTAGACCAGCCCCCACCGGCAGCGGAACGTCTCCTCCTTGCCGGGGTTGGTGGCGCCGACGGGCGGGTGCCGGTGCTCGGGGAACGTCTGGCCGGGCCAGAGCACGAGCTCCTTGGCGCAGCAGCGCTCCGTGTTCACATATACCAGCACCCCGAGCCCGATCTCCTCGAATCTGCCGAGCCCGCAGTCGGCCGCCTCGATCGCAGCGGCCTCCCGCCGCGTGATGACGATGCCGGCCTTTCGCAGCATGGCCGCCGCCTGGCGCTGCCGCCGCCGGAGCTCAGTGCGAGTCATCATCGTCGTATCTCCGGTGCGGCGTGTGGTTCAGCCGGCCTGCCGGGACCGCGAGGGCGCAGGTCAGGCGGCGTACCACAGCACCGCGAGGGTGTGGCACGTCGTTCCCGCCAGGACGCAGAGATGCCAGACGAAGTGCCCATAACGCAGTGCTTTGGCCGCGTAGAACGCCACACCCGCGGTGTAGGCGACGCCCCCCGCGACGAGGAGCGCCAGCCCCTCCCGAGGCACGTGGAGCCACAGGGGCCGCGCGGCGATCACGATGAACCAGCCCATGGCAACGTAGACGGAGGTGGACACGATCGGGTGCCGAAGGCGGGTGACCGAGTCGAGGGCGACCCCCGCGACCGCCAGGCTCCAGATGACTGCGAGCATCGTCCAGCCCCAGGGGCCGCGCAGGACCCCGAGCATGAACGGCGTGTACGTCCCGGCGATGAGCAGGTAGATCGCGCCGTGCTCGATCATCCGGAACACGCGCTTCGCGCGGTTGCGCGGCAGCGCGTGATACATCGTGGAGGTGGCGTACTGCAGCACCACCGTGGCCGCGAACACGCTCGCCCCGACGACCGCCGCCGCGCCGTGCCTGGCGGCGTGAGCGACGAGCACGGGCGTGGCGCCAAGCGCGGCGAGGAGCCCCACGCCGTGGCTCACGCTGTTCGCGATCTCCTCGCCGAGCGTCTGGCGGGGCTCCGGACGGAGGTCCGGCACCGAGGGGCTCACACCCAGCGCCGCGTGAGCGACCCCAGGAGCAGAGCCAGCCCGACGAGGACGAGGATGAATCCGAGATACATCGGGTTCCGGCTTGACACGAGCAGATAGGTCGTCGGCATCATCTTCGCGCTGTTCGAGTCTATTGTGGCGCCCGGCGAACGGTTGCCAGTAAGCTAGCCCTTGCAGCCGCGTCCCGCGCGCCGCAGACGGCTGACGCGTCCGCCCCGAACGGGCTCTACGTCACGACGACGGAATCGTCGCTGCCGTATGGGTTCGGGTCGTATCGGTCGGCCTCGGGGTCGTTCTCCCAGCGGGCACCGTCAAGCAGATACCGGAAGTGGAACTCACGGTCCGGCAGCAGATCGAGGGTGATCCGCCAGGTCCCATCGGGAAAGTGGCGCATCGCTCGCGCCTGCCAGTCCGTGAAATCCCCCAGCAGATGAACCGCGCTCACCTCGTTCTGAGAGAGCACGAAGGTGACTCGGCGCTGGCCGCTCTTGACCATTCGCTTCTTGGTGAGCATG
>DATKLR010000123.1:0-12813 GCA_035542295.1 Gemmatimonadales bacterium
GCAGGTCGAATCGAGGGCCAGCGCGCGCTCCAACGCGTTGCGCATCGCCTTCGCCTCCCGCGACGCGCGCCAGGGGTGACCGTGCAGGTCGGCCTGGCGCGCGCGGTAGCCGAGCGCCGTGCCGAGCCAGAAGAGCTGGACGACCCTCGCCGAATCGGTCGTCGCGTCGGCCACCCCCTGCTCCGCGCGGGCCGCCGCTTCCGCCAGCAACGTGTCCACCGAATCGGCGAGGAAGGCGTCGTCGGGAATCGCCGCACCTTCCCAGATCAGCGCCGACGCCGCCAGCGCCGGGCCGACCGGGTCGCGCGGGCCCCGCGCGGCGAGCGGGGCGAAGACGAGGTTCGCGGCCTCGAACTGGCCGCCATAAATGAGATCCTGCCCCGACGCCGTCTCCGCCGCAGACGCCCACACGGCCGAGTCGGCCTGGCCCTGCGCCCGGGCGGGCTGCGCCGCGAAGAGAAGCAGCGCCGCCGCCGCGGCGATCAGGGTGTGACGATGGGCAGGCGGACGGAGCGGGTGGTTGCCTGGTCCTGGAACTCCGTCGCGAGGCCGATCAGCGCGCGCGCCGCCGGCGAGTTCGGCTCCGCCAGCACGACCGGCACGCCCGACTCGCACAGCTCCTGCACCCGCGCCTGCAGCGGGATCTCGGCCAGGAGCGGAATCCCAAGCTCCCGCGCCAGCCGCCCGCCCCCGCCGGTCGAGAAGATGTCGGTGCGCTCGCCGCAGTGCGGACACGAGAAGAACGACATGTTCTCGACGATCCCCAGCACGGGCACCCCGACCTTCTCGAACATCTTCGCGCCGCGCAGCGCGTCCCCGACCGCAACCTCCTGCGGCGTGGTCACGATGATCGCGCCGCTCACCTGGACCGACTGAACCAGGGAGAGCTGCGCGTCGCCGGTGCCCGGAGGCATGTCCACCAGGAGAAAGTCGAGTTGGCCCCATTCCACGTCGCCCAGAAACTGCTGAATGATCTTCATGATGATGGGGCCGCGCCAGATGGCGGCCGTGTCGCGCTCCACCAGGTTGCCGAGCGACATCAGCTTCACGCCGTGCGCCTCGATCGGCTGGATGCGCCCCTCCACCACCGCGGGCCGCTGGCCCAGGACGCCGAGCATCCGCGGGAGGTTGGGGCCGTAGATGTCGGCGTCCATCAGGCCGACCCGGCGGCCGCCTGCCGCCAGCGCCGCCGCGAGGTTCACCGCGACGGTGGACTTCCCCACGCCGCCCTTGCCGGAGGAGATCGCGACGACCTTTCCCAGGTGCGGCAGCTCGCGCGCTGTGGGCGCCGGCACGCTCTTCGGCGTCGTCTGCGCCTGCGGCTGCGCACCGCCCGTGATCTGCATCTTCACGCCGGTCACGCCCGGCACCGCCTGCGCGGCGAGCCGCGCCTCCCGCACCAGCGACGCCGGATCGTCGCGGCCGAGCTCGAAGGCGATCTGCACCTTCCCGTCCGCGCCGGCCACGATCTCCCTGACCATCCCCGCCGTGACGACGTCCTGCCCCACCCGCGGATTCATCACCCGCTCGAGTGCCGCCGCCACCTTCGCCTTCAGATCGTCCTTCGCCACCCTAGACCGCCTCCACCGAGTGCACCGCCGGCACCGACTGCTTGAGCCGCGCCTCGATCCCGTGCTTCAGCGTCGCCATGGCCATCGGGCAGCCCACGCAGTGCCCCATCAGCCTCAGCTTCACCGTCCCGTCCTGGTCGTCGAAATCCACGAACTCCACGTCTCCACCGTCCATCTGAATGGCGGGCCGCACCGTCTCCAGCACCCGCTCGATCTCTTCCACCGTTGTGGCCACGTCGGCTCCCGTATTGCCGACCGTCTCGGTCGGATATTACCCGCGCCGTTTCGTAAGGGTCAAACCGACCTAACGGGCGAGCAAGCGGCGTGCCGCCGTCAGGACCTGTTGCTGGACCTGGTCGAGGGAACCGGAGATGGACGCGCCGGACGCTTTGGCGTGGCCGCCGCCGCCGAACTGCGCGGCGAAGGCCGAGACGTCCACGTCGCCCACGGAGCGGAAGGAGACCTTGATCCTGCCGCTGGCGAGGGTGCGGAAGAGGAGCGCGAGGCGGGTACCCTGCACCGACCGGGCGAATTCGACCAGGCCGTCGAGGTCGTCCGCGGTGGCCTGGTGGCGTTCGACGGCGCCGGCGGGAACGGTGAGCCACGACAGCCCGACCTCGGGCTCGTGGACCAGCGTGTCGAGCACTTCGGCGGTGAGCCGGAGCCGGCCGACAGGCGCAGTGGCGTAGATCTGCTCGTAGATGCTCTCGGGATGGAGGCCGTGCTCGAGGAGCGACGCAGCAACGCGGAGCGCGCGGGGCGACGCGTTGGCGTAGCGGAAGCCGCCGGTATCGGTCAGGAGGCCCACGTAGAGGGCGCGCGCCGCCTCCGTGCTGAGCGGCCACCCTGCCGTCGCCGCGAGATCGTAGATCAGCTCCGCGGTCGCCGCTGCCGTGGGATCCACGAGGCGTGGCCCGTCGGGGAGCGTGCCGGCCGAGAGGTGGTGGTCCACGCACGGCGTGACGAGGCCGCGCGACCGGATCGTCTCGGCCAGGCTCCCGAGGCGGCCGAGGTCCGCGATGTCGAGGACGAGGAAGACGTCGGCGTCGCGCAGGGCGGCGACGGCGTCGCCCGTGCGCTCGTGCGCGCGCACACCTTCGACGAGGAACTGGTAGCGCGGCGGGATCGGCGTGGGGTTGGCGATGCGGGCGTCCTTCCCCAGCGCCCGGAGCAGGTGCACCATCGCGATCTCGCTGCCGATCCCGTCGCCGTCCGCGTTGACGTGCGTGGTCATCGTGATGCGCCGGGCCGACAGCAGTGCCTCGGCCACGGCGCGCGCCGCCTGCTTCCTGGCGGCGCCGACGCGCTCGAGCTTGGGTCCAGCCGTCCTGCGGGGCATCGCCCTGCTACTTCTGCTGCGGCACTCCCGCCGCAAGTTCTTTCTGCAGCACGCTATGCCTGCGACTGTAGCCGAAGTAGATCGTGAAGCCGATCAGGAGCCAGGCGATCAGTCGGATCCAGGTGTCTCGCGGCAGGGTCAGCATCAGCCCGAAGCAGCAGATGATCGCCATGATCGGCACGAAGGGCACCCACGGCGTGCGGAACGGCCGGCTCAGGTCGGGCCGCGTCCGGCGCAGGACCAGGACGCCGATCGAGACCAGCACGAAGGCCAGCAGCGTCCCGATGTTCACGAGCTGCCCGAGGAGCTGGAGCGGCAGCAGGCCGGTCGCGAGGCCCACCGCGATGCCGGTGAAGATGGTCGAGAGATACGGCGTCCGGAACCTGGGGTGCACCGACGCGGCCCACTTCCCCAGCAGGCCGTCGCGGGACATGGAGTAGAAGACCCGCGACTGGCCCAGGAGCATCACCAGGATCACGGAGCCCAGGCCCAGCACGGCGCCGACGTCCACCAGCACCCGGATCCACTCCGGCGCGCCGATCCGCCGCATCGCCAGCGCCATGGGCGCCGCGACGTTGAGGTCCTTGAACGGCACCATCCCGACCAGCACCGCCGACACGATCACGTAGAGCAGGGTGCAGATCGCCAGCGAGCCGAGGATCCCGATCGGCATGTCCCGCTGCGGATTCCTCGCCTCCTGCGCCGCGGTCGAGACGGCATCGAAGCCGATGTACGCGAAGAAGACCAAGCCGGCGCCTCGCAGGATGCCGGAAACGCCGTAGGTCCCCCACTCGCCGGTATTCGGCGCGACGAACGGCTTCAGGTTAGCGGGGTGGAAATGCGCGAGGCCGACGAAGACGATGAGCAGGATGATGCACAGCTTCAGGATCACGATGAAGTTGTTGACCGTCGCCGACTCCTTGATCCCGATCACCAGGATCGTGGACATCAACGCCACGATGAACACCGCCGGCGCGTTGATGATCGCGCCGGTCAGGTTGAGCCCCGTATGCGCGCAGCCGGCCACCATGTCGTGCACGTTGGTCGCCGTGCACCACGCGGTGGGGGAGTTGGTGAGCGTCGGCGGCAAGGCGAGGCCGAAATCGTTGAGAAGGCTCACGAAGTGCCCCGACCAGCCCACCCCCACGGTCGCCGCGCCCGCCGCATACTCCAGGACCAGATCCCACCCGATGATCCAGGCGATCAACTCACCCATCGTCGCGTACGAGTACGTATACGCGCTCCCCGCCACCGGCACCGCAGCCGCCATCTCCGCGTAGCAGAGGCCCGCGAAGGCGCAGGCGATCCCCACCAGGATCATGGAGAGCGGCACCGCGGGTCCGGCGTACAGCGCCGCCGCCTGCCCCGTCAGCACGAAAATGCCGGCGCCGATGATGGCGCCGATCCCGAGCGTGATCAGGTTCAGGGGACCGAGTGCGCGCTTGAGTGAGCGCTCAGTGACGGTGTCGGCCTCCGCCCGCAAGGCGGTGATGGACTTGGTGGCCCACAGATTCATGGCGTGCACCTTTGGTGGCGAGACAGCGCGGCGAGCGCCGCGCCTGGAGCAGGAGCGCGCTAGACTAGCCGCCCCCGCGGCCGCGGTCAAGCGACCAGGGTCTCAGGGACTGTAGTTCGGCGCTTCGCGCGTGATGGTGACGTCGTGGGGGTGCGACTCCCGGAGGCCCGCGCCCGTGATGCGCACCAGCTCCGTCTGCGTCTGCAGCTCGCGGATCGTGGCGACGCCGCAGTAGCCCATGCCGCTCCGGAGCCCGCCCACCATCTGGAAGACGACGTCGGCGACGGGGCCCTTGTACGGCACCCGCCCCTCGATCCCCTCGGGCACGAGCTTGGTAGCGGACATCTCCCCTTCCTGGAAGTACCGGTCGGCGGACCCCTCCTGCATCGCGGCGAGGCTGCCCATCCCGCGGATGACCTTGAAGCGGCGCCCTTCGTAGAGGAGCGACTCGCCCGGGCTCTCCTCGGTGCCGGCGAACACCGCGCCCATCATCACGCTGTCGGCGCCGGCGGCCAGGGCCTTCACCCCGTCGCCGGAGTACTTCACGCCCCCGTCGGCGATGACCGGAACGCCGGACGCGCCCGCGACGGCGTCGAGCACGGCGGTGACCTGCGGGACGCCGACGCCCGTCACGACGCGCGTGGTGCAGATGGAGCCGGGGCCCACGCCCACCTTGACCGCGTCCACGCCGCGCTCGACCAGCGCGCGGGCGCCGTCCTTCGTGGCCACGTTCCCGCCCACGAGCTGCGCGTCGGGGAACGATTGGCGGAGCTGCGCGATCGTCTGCAGCACGCCTTCGCTGTGGCCGTGCGCCGAATCCACCACCAGCACGTCGCACCCGGCGTCCAGCAGCGCGTGGGCCCGGGGACCCGCGTCCTTCGTCGCGCCGACTGCGGCCGCCACCCGCAGCCGGCCGTGCCGGTCCTTGTTGGCGTTCGGGTAGTCGCGACGCTTGAAGACGTCCTTGACGGTGATGAGCCCCTTGAGCCGTCCGTCGTCGGACACCACCGGCAGCTTCTCGACCTTGTGGCGCGCCAGGATCTTCACGGCCTGCTCCAGCGTCGTGCCCACGGGCGCCGTCACCAGGTTCTGGCTCGTCATCACCTGCGCGATCGGCCGGTCGAGGTCGTCCTCGAACTGGAGATCGCGGTTGGTGATGATGCCGACGAGCCGCCGGTCGTGGTCCACGATCGGGACCCCGGAGATCTTGAAGCGCGCCATCAGGTGCAGCGCCTCGCGGATCGGCCGGTCGGGCGGCAGGGTGATGGGGTCGAGGATCATCCCACTCTCGGAACGCTTGACGCGGTCCACCTCGGCCGCCTGGCGGTCGATCGGCAGGTTCTTGTGGATGACGCCGATCCCCCCCAGCCGCGCCATCGCGATCGCCATGTCGGCCTCGGTGACCGTGTCCATGGCGGCGGAGACGAACGGGATGTTGAGTGTGATCTCGCGCGTCAGGCGCGTCGAGACGTCCACCTGGCGCGGATGCACCGTCGAATGGCGGGGGATGAGGAGGACGTCGTCGAAGGCGAGTCCTTCCTCGGTGCGGATGTGGGTTCCCATGGCGGAAGATACCGGGCGCGCGCGAACGAAATCAAGCAGAATCGCGGGGCCGGCCCTCGGGCGGCGGCTGCGGCCGGGCGTCCTTCGGCGGCGCCGCGGGTTCGCTGCCGGTCACGCCGTCCACGACGGCCTTCCCGGCCGCCGCCAGGCCCGACATCATCCGCCCCGCGGCGGACATCGCGTCCATTGTCCCCTTGATCGCCGACGCGGAGACGCGGCCCGCGCGCAGCGTGTCCTCGACGGTCTCGGCGAGCTTCTGGAAGGTGGATGGCGGCTCGGCGGGCTGCGCGGCGTACTTCGACTCCAGAAACTCGATGTAGTCGAGCACCTGGTAGATCCGCTCGTCGCTCAGCGCCTCCAGCTTCCGGTCAATCCGCTTCTTGAGGAACTCGTTCATGGGACCACGTCCACCAGGTCGAGGATCGGATTGGCGAGGAACGAGCTGCGGCCGCTCCGGACGCGCGCCATCACGGTCAGGGTGTCGAGGGGGCGGAGCTGGGAGATCTTCGCGAGCTTGTCATCCGGCACCGTCACGTACACGAAGGCGTACTCCGGTGCGGGGCCGCGCGCGAGAATGTAGTGCTGGCCAGCGGTGAAGTCGGGCGCGCGCAGCTCGTCCGCCGTCTGCAGGGCGATGAACTGAATGTTCCAGCGCAGGATCTTCCCCTGCCACTCGTCGGGATGCGCCCGGATCTCCGCCGCGGTCACTCCGCTCATGGCCTGGCCGCCGGGAGGCCGCACTTCGCTCTCGCGGACCCAGCCGGAGGCCTCGATGCGCACCCACTCGCCCGCGCGCGCGGTGATGCGGACCGGCACCCCCGCGTCGAGGAATCCCGTGGACGGCGTGTCGGGAGCGAGGTAGAGCTGCACCCGCCGCCGCAGCACGGCGCGCGTCGGATCCACCTCCTGCGTCTGTGCCGTGTCGGCGGCCGGCACCGCCCGGGCCGCGCGCGGAGCGGGCCGCGGGGCCGCCGGCGCCGCCGCGGCGAACGCGCTCGAGGCGACCCAGCCGGAGCGCCGCACGTGGATCCATCCGCCGCGCCGCTCCACCTCGTCCAGCAGCGTTCCCCGCACCAGGCGTGCGAGCACGCGCCCGTTGGGCGTCGCGCGCACCCTTTCCTGCGCCGGCGTCACCGAGAGCGTATGCCCCTCGCGCACGTCGGACTTCACGGACGCGCGGAAGATCCATCCATCGAGGAGGACCTGCGTGTCGGTGCCGCGCCGTGCCTGCACTGTCAGCACGGCGCCCAAGGCGACGCGACCCAGCTCCGTGCCGCCGGGATCAGAGAGGAGGAGCTCGCCGTCCCGCTGCACGGCGACCGGCTGCTGAGCTGCGACCGGCGACGCCGGCAGACACGCCGAAACCCCTGCGAAGGCGAGCGCGAACAGAGTGCATGCGGCTGGTTGGGGACGCCTGGCGGCGGTAGATTTGGGCCTGCTGTTCCGCACGAAAGTCATTGTAGAACCTGGGAGTTGCGATGTCAAACGTCGTGAGGCACGGGGCCGTGGTGCTGGTGGTCCTGGACGGCTGGGGTTACCGCCGCGGCGCAGACGGGAACGCGATCGAACTGGCGCGCTCCCCCATCTGGCACACGCTGTGGGACTCCCTCCCACGCACGCTGCTCGAGGCCTCCGGGTCGGAGGTGGGGCTGCCCGAGGGCCAGATGGGCAACTCCGAAGTCGGCCACCTCAACCTCGGCGCCGGACGCATCGTCCCCCAGGACCTGGTGCGCGTCTCCGACGCGATCACGTCGGGCGAGTTCTTCGAGAGCCCGGCGCTCCTCAGGCTGTGCGCCGACGTGAAGCAGCGGGGCGGCACCCTGCACCTCTACGGGCTCATCGGCTCGGGCGGTGTACACGCACTCGACAAGCACCTGGAGGCGTGCATCGACCTGGCGGAGCGCCAGCGGATGCCGCGCACCGCGATCCATGCGCTGCTCGACGGCCGCGACACGCTCCCTACCTCGGCTCTGGGCTTCATGCAGGAGCTGGTAACGGCCGCCCGCGGCCGGGCGGCGGTGGCGACGATCGCCGGGCGCTACTACGCGATGGACCGCGACAAGCGCTGGGACCGCACCAAGCTCGCCTACGATGCGATGATGCACGGCGTGGGGATCACCGCCACCGATCCGGTCGAGGCGATACGCGCCGCGTACGCGCGCGGCGAGACGGACGAGTTCGTCAAACCGATCGTGATCACCGATGCGGGCGGGAAGCCGGTCGCCCAGATCCGTGAAGGCGACGGCATTCTCTGCTTCAACTTCCGCGCGGACCGGATGCGCCAGATGGTGCGCGCATGGACCCAACCGGACTTTGCGGGGTTTGAGCGCGGCGCGCCACTGATGGACGTGGTGACGATGACGGAGTACGACGCGACCTTCACGGTGCCCGTCGTCTTCGGCCCGATGGTGCTGAACGAGATCCTGGCCGACGTGGTGAGCAGGAACGGGCTCGGCATGCTGCGCACCGCGGAGACCGAGAAGTACGCGCACGTGACCTACTTCTTCAACGGCGGCATCGAGAAGCCGTATCCGGGCGAGGAGCGGCTCCTGGTGGACAGCCAGAAGGTGGCGACCTACGACCTCAAGCCCGAGATGAGCGCGGCGGGGATCACCGACATCCTGTGCCGCGCCATCACGGAGCGTCGCCACGACTTCATCCTCGCCAACTACGCCAACGGCGACATGGTGGGACACACGGGCAAGCTGAAGGCGGCCGTCACGGCGGTGGAGACCGTCGACGCCTGCCTGCAGCGCGTGGTGGCCGCAGCCGAGCAGGCGAAGGCTTCCCTCATCATCACGGCGGATCACGGCAACTGCGAGCTGATGATCGATCCCGAGACCGGCGGGCCGCACACCTCGCACACCACCAACCCCGTACCCCTGGTCCTGCTGGACGAGGCGTTCCGCGGCCGGCTCCGGCCCGGCGGCGCGCTCCGGGACGTGGGGCCGACGGTGCTGGGGCTGCTCGGGCTGGAGCGCCCGAAGGTGATGACCGGGCGCGATCTGCGGGAGAGCGCGTGAACGCGCAGGCACGAACGCACGGACGCACCGACGCACGGCGACTCCTCGCACTGGCTCTTGCGGTGCCGCTGTCCGTCTGTGCCTCTGTGTGTCCAGTTCTCGCCCAGCAGGTCGGCACGGCGCCGGAGCGCTCCCCGTTCCAGGACATCCTGACTCACGAGGGATTCACGCTGTTCGCGGGCCGCTTCGCGGGGAACGCGACTGCGGCGGGCACCGGCGCGCGGCCCGGCCTGATGCTCGGCGCGCGACTCAATGTGCACATCTCCAGCGCCCTGGACATCTCCGGCACCTTCGGCGAGGCGTTCACCAGCCGGCTGCGGATCGACGCCGGAGGCGACACCGCGCGGAATATAGGCAACGTGAAGGTGCGGCTCCTCGCCGCCGACCTCGGCTTTCAGCTCAACCTCACCGGCGACAAGACGTGGCACCACCTAGCGCCTTACGTCTACCTCGGCGCCGGGATCACGACGCCCTCCGCCAAGTTGGTGGATCCCGGCGGGTTCGAGCTTGGGACCCAATTCGACGTCGTCCCGGCTCTCGGCACGCGCCTCTTCATCTCGCGCGGCCTCGAGCTGCGTCTCGAGGCCCGGGACTACTACTACCGGTACAGCTTCCCGTTGTCCTTCATCACGCTGCCCTACGCCGGACACGCGGACTACTCCACAATCAACTCGGCGCTGGTGGGGGACCGCGTGTGGTACAACAACTTCACGCTGTGGGTCGGCGTGACGTACGGGTTCAACTTCTGACCACGCCGGTGTGAGCACGCCCGGGGGGGAAGTCGTCGGGATCGCGCTGCTCTCGCTGAAGATCGCGCTCGCCGCCACCGTCCTCGCCTGCCTGCTCGGCATCCCGCTCGGCTTCTTTCTCGGCTGGACCCGGTTCGCCGGCCGCCGCGTGCTCCTCGCTCTTCTCAACACGGCACTCGCACTCCCGACCGTCGTCATCGGCCTGCTGATCTACCTGCTGCTGGCGCGCCGCGGGCCGCTGGGCGCGCTGGGGATGCTGTACACCTGGCAGGCGATCGTCGTCGCCGAGGTGGTGCTGGCGCTGCCGATCGCGACCGCGCTCTCGGCCGCCGCTATCCAGGCGGTGGACCCGCGGGTGCGGCGCACCGCGCTCACGCTGGGCGCGGGGACACTGCGCACCGCGTGGACCGTCGCGCGCGAGGCGCGCTTCACCCTGCTGGCGGGCGTCGTGGTTGCCTTCGGCCGGGTGCTCTCCGAGGTCGGCGCCGCGCTGATGGTCGGCGGCAACGTCCGGCACGAGACGCGCACCCTGACCACGGCCATCACGCTGGCGACGTCGCAGGGCGAGTTCGGTCTCGCGGTCGCACTGGGCCTCGTCCTGCTCGCCCTCGCCCTCACCGTGAGCGTGGTGATCCAGCTGCTGCAGGGCCATGGCGACGTTTGACGTCGCCGCACTCCGGCAGGAGTTCGCCGGGCGCACGGCCCTGGCGCTCGACGCGCTGAGCGTGCGCGAGGGGGCCAGGCTCGCCGTGGTGGGCCCGAACGGCGCCGGGAAGAGCACGCTGCTGCGCCTCCTGGCCTTCGTGGACACGCCCTCGGCGGGCGTTATCGCGCTCGATGGGCACCGCGTAGACTCGGCCTCGGCCAGGCGTGCGGCGCGGCAGCGCGTGACGCTGGTGGAGCAGCGGCCCTACCTCTTCCGCGGCACCGTCCTGGGCAACGTCGCCTACGGTCTCCGGGCCCGCGGCGTGCGCGCCTCCGAGGCCGCCGAACGTGCGGGCGCCGCACTGGCTCGCCTCCGGCTCCGGGAGTTCGCGGGGCGGGACACGCGTGCCCTGTCGGAGGGAGAGATCCAGCGTGTCGCGGTCGCGCGGGCGCTCGCCCTGGAGCCGGTCGCTCTCCTCCTCGACGAGCCGGTCTCCGGTGCCGACCGCGCGGCTCACCATGCGCTGTTCGAGGCGCTGGCGGCCGAGCAGGCGCGGCGGCCCCTGACGATCGTCTTCGCCTCGCACCTCCTCGAGGACGCGTACCGCTGGGCCGACGAGCTGCTCGCGCTGCACCAGGGCCGCGCCTCGCCCGTCACGCCGGAGAACCTGTTCCGCGTGGACCTGCCCGGCGGCGCTCCGATGCAGACGGTGACCGTCGGGCCGCTCGCGCTCGAGGTGGTGACCGACCGCCAGGGGCCCGCCACGCTGGCCATCCCGCCGGACGAGATCGTTCTCTCGACCGAGGCGCTTCACTCCTCCGCCCGCAACGTGCTCAGGGGGCGCGTCGTGCGCGTCGCGGAGCACGGCGCCGCCATGCGCGTGACCCTCGACGCCGGGATCGAGCTGGTAGCGCTGATCACGCGGAAGAGCTTCGAGGAGATGGGGCTCACCGTTGGCTCTACGGCGTTCGCGTCGTTCAAGAGCGTGGCCGTGCGCGTCTTCTGAGATAGATTCCCCGCGTGACCGGCCCGGTCGCATATCTCACCCGCGTCGTCGAGTTCACCGCGACGCACCGCCTCTTCAAGCCGGAGTGGAGCGCCGAGCGGAATGCGGAGGCGTTCGGGGCCGCCGCCACGGCGCACGCGCACACCTATCGCTGCGCGGTCACGCTCGCCGGTGTGGTCGATCCCGCGACCGGCATGGCGGCGGATCTGGCGGCGATCGACCGTATCCTGGCCGAGCAGGTCGTGGCGCGGTTCGACGGACGCGACATCAACAGGGACATCCCCGAGTACGCGCCGGGGCGCACGCCGCCCACCGGCGAAGCGCTGTGCATCGACATCTGGAAGCGCGTGGTGGCCCGGCTCCCGGCGGGATGTGCTCTCGCGTCCGTGCGGGTCCAGGAAGACCCCTCGCTGTACGCCGAGTACCGAGGCGAGGCGTAGGACCGTGGGCCACGAGACGAAAGACAAGCTCGCGGCGGTCGAGGAGACGCCGGTCTGGCTGGAGGTGAACCGCAAGCCGGCGGTCACCTGGATGTGCACGCCCGACCAGCTGGAGGAGCTCGCCGTCGGCTGGCTGCACGGCGAGGGCTACATCGAGACCGTGCGCGACCTGCTCTCGCTCCGCCCCTGCGCGACCGACCTCGGCTTCTGGGCGGAGATCGCTCCGGAACGGCTGACCGCGGTGACCAAGGACGAGCGGCGGCGGGTGCTCGCCTCCGGGTGCGGCGCGGTGAGCGTCGCGCTCGCCGATCCGCGCTCCCTCGAGGCGCAGCTGCCGCGCGGGGATGCGCCGGACGTCACGACCATCCGCGCGCTCTTCAAGGAGGTCTACCGCCGCGGCGCGAAGTACGACGAGACCGGCGGGATCCACGCCGCGGCGCTGACCGACGGCCGGGAGCTGCTCCAGCACGCCGAGGACATCGGGCGGCACAACGCCGTGGACAAGGTGATCGGCGGCTTGCTGCTGGCGAAGCGGAGCCCGGCGGGGCTCGGCCTCCTCGTGACGGGCCGCATCTCGGCGGAGTTGGCGTTCAAGGCGGCGCGCGCCGGCATCGCCTGGGTCGCCACGCCCTCGGTGCCCTCCACGCTCGCCGTCGCCATCGCCCGGCGCGCCGGGGTCCAGCTCGTGGGGCGCGCGGTGTCCGGTTCGCCGCAGGTCCACCGCGCCGGGGACGCGTGACCGTTCACGGGGCGGTGGTCGCGGGAGGCGCCGCGTCGCGCTACGGCGGCCGGCCCAAGGGGCTCCTCGACGTGGGCGGGCGCCGCATCCTGGACCGCGTGGTGGAGAGCCTCCAGGCGGCGACCGGCGAGTCGCCGACCATCATCGCCAACGCCGGCGACGCGCAGGCCTGGCGGCCCGACCTCCGGGTCGTGCCGGACGTGCTCCCCGGACGGGGATCG
>DATKLR010000124.1:0-11434 GCA_035542295.1 Gemmatimonadales bacterium
ACCGACCCGGGACAGCAGGAAGGGGTGCGCCAGCTCGCCGCGGATCTGGACGCGCTGCGCGACGAGGTCACCGGGTTGAGGCGCGAGCTGGACGAGGCGCAGAACCGCCTGGACTTCACGGAGCGGCTCCTGGGGCAGGCGAGGGAGCGCGGGCTCCTGAACGCGCCGAAGGAGCGCTGAGAATGGTGATGGGTGGGCCCGAAGCCGTTGGCATGCTCGCGATGGTCGCGCTGGTCGGCGTGTCGATCCTGACGCTCGCCAAGGCGTTCGCCAAGCGCATCGCCGGCGGCTCGGCCGGCTCGCGGGAGATCGAGGCGCTGCGCGACGAAGTGGCTCAGCTCAGGTCGGAGGTGGACGAGCTGCAGGGCCGCGTCGCCCCGGTGGACGAGATCCAGAACCGTCTCGATTTCGCCGAGCGGCTGCTGGCACAGGCGCGGGAGCGCGGGCTCTTGAACGCGCCGAAGGAGCGGTAGGCGGATGGTGGACTGGACCGGAGTGATCGCGATCGTCGGGTTCTTCGGGACGGTCATCACGGGATTCGTGGCCTTCAGCCCCATCGGCCGCGCGATCGGGACGCACATCCTGCGCAAGAGCGCCGCCCAGGGCATTCCGCCGGAGGTGAGCGAGCAGGTGGACGCGCTGGCCGAGCGGCTCGAGGGTGTCCAGCGGCAGCTGGCGGAGCTGGCCGAGCGCCAGGATTTCGCCGAGCGGCTGCTGGCCAAGGCGCGTGAGAAGGGCCTGACGGCGGGGGGGACGACCTGATGCAGGTGGGGCCGACTCCCCAGGAAATGGTGCCGATACTCATCCCGATCTTCGGGATGCTGACGGGGATCACGATCACCGGCTTCGTCGTGCTGGGCCCGGTGGGCCGGGCCGTCGGCCGGGTGATCATGCGGATCTTCGGCGCCGACCGCGAGCTGCCGGCAGGGGAGTTGCAGGACATTCGCGCCCTGCTGGAGGACCAGAGCGGGCGGATGGAGGCGGTGCAGCGCCAGCTCGCAGAGCTGACCGAGCGGCAGGATTTCGCCGAGCGGCTGTTGGCCCAGAGCCGGAAGGAACCGCGGCTCCCTGGCGCGGGCGGCGCCACCGGGTGAAACATTGATGGCGGGCTCCGTACAGCCGCCGTCCTGAAGGAGTGACCATGGTGAGTCGGGAGGACTTGGAGGGCTTCATCTCGAGGCTGGAGGCCGAGGGCGTCCACGCGCGCGAGATCGAGTCCGGCCTCTGGGTGCTGAACGCCAACGGCGACGGGCCCGAGGTTGTCGTCCACTACGCGCCGCCGGTCGTCGTGCTGCGCGTCAAGGTGATGTCGCTGCCCAAGAAGCTGAAGAAGCCGGACCTGTACCGGCACCTGCTGGAGCTGAACGCGAAGGACCTGGTGCACGGCGCGTACGGGGTGGACGGCGGCGACATCGTGCTGTCCGATACGCTCGAGCTGGAGAACCTGGACTTCAACGAGTTCCAGGCGAGCTTCGAATCCATGACGCTGGCGTTGGCGTCGCACCTGGCGACGCTGGCCCCCTACCGGGAAGCGTGAGGCGCTATGGGCATCTTTGACCGTTTGTCCACGCTCGTCCGGTCGAACCTCAACGACCTGATCAGCAGCGCCGAGAACCCGGAGAAGATGCTGAACCAGCTGATCCTGGACATGCGGAGCCAGCTGGCGAAGGCGAAGCAGCAGGTGGCGGCGGCGATCGCGGACGAGAAGAAGCTTCAGGCGCAGGCCGAGCAGGAGAAGAAGCAGGCCGACGACTGGGAGAAGCGCGCGATGCTGGCGGTGCAGGAGGGGCGCGACGACCTGGCGAAGCAGGCGCTGCTCCGGCATTCGGAGCACATGGAGGCCGCCGTCCAGCTCGACGACACCTGGCGCAAGCACGCCGGCGAGACCGAGGCGCTGAAGAACTCCCTGCGCGCGCTGAACGACAAGATCGAGGAGGCGAAGCGCAAGAAGAACATCCTCATCGCGCGGCAGCGGCGCGCCGAGGCGCAGAAGCGCATCCACGAGACGATGGGAGCGATCAGCGACAAGAGCGCCTTCGAGACCTTCGAGCGGATGGCCGACCGCATCGAGCAGAACGAGCGGAGGGCGCTCGCCGCGGCAGAGCTGTCGGAGGAGCTGTCCGGCGATTCGCTCGCCAAGCAGTTCGAGCAGCTGGAGTACAAGGCGGACGCCGACACCCAGCTCCTGGCGCTGAAGCAGAAGATGGGTCTCCTGGAGGCCGGGAAGCCTGAGCAGCCGAAGCAGCTCGGAGCCGGAGCGGCCGGGGCCGCGGGCAAGGCGACCGACGTGCACGACGCCGAGGTGATCGGCGAAGAGGAAGGGGAAGAGGAGGACAAGCCGCCCCGCAAGAAAGGCTGAGTGCCGCCGATTGACGCAGTCCCACCGGCGCGGCGCGTCGCGCCGGTGGTTCTGGTTCTCCTGG
Organism: Gemmatimonadales bacterium; assembly: GCA_035542295.1. Lineage (GTDB taxonomy): Bacteria > Gemmatimonadota > Gemmatimonadetes > Gemmatimonadales > JACORV01 > Fen-1245. The sequence goes on from DATKLR010000124.1 coordinate 2,424, forward strand.
TGGCCGCGCTCCTGCTGTTCGTCTACCGGATCGCGGCGCTGCTGCTGCTGGTCTTCATCGCCGTTCTCGTCGCCGTCTACCTCTCGGCCGTTACGGACGCCGTGGTGCGCTGGGCGCGGCTGCCGCGCCCGCTCGCCCTCTTCCTCTCCATCGCCGCGACCCTCGCGGCGCTGTTCGCCATCGGCGCGCTGGTCGCCGCGCCGGTGGCGCGGCAGACCCAGGACCTGATCGCCGCGGTCCCGCAGTACCTGTCCGATCTCGACGCGCTCATCGCCCGCTGGATCCAGAAGTTCCCGCAGCTCGCGAGCGCGGGCCTCGGGGCCGGGCAGACCGGTTTGGTGTCGACGTCGCTGCGGGAGGGTGAGGAGTTCGTGCGCCGCGGGATCATCCCCACCGCGACGGCCACGGGTCTGGTGCTGGTCGACGCGATCGCGGTGATGGTGATGGCGATCTACCTGGCGGTGCGCCCGGCCATGTACCGGGAGGGCGTGCTGGCCCTCGTCCCGCCGCGGTACCGCGCCTATGCGCGTGCGATCGTCCTGGACATCGCAGCCACGCTCAAGGCCTGGGTCGCGGCCCAGCTGCTCGACATGGTGATGTTGGCCGTCCTGACGGGCGTCGGGCTCTGGCTGCTGGATGTGCCGTACTGGCTCGCCTTCGCCGGCTTCGCCGGCGTGATGGCCCTCATTCCCTTCTTCGGGACGCTCTTCGCGACGCTGCTGCCGGCGCTGCTCGTGCTCCCGGGGCGCGGCCTGCTGGTGGCGCTCGCCGTGGCTTCGGTCGGCGTGGTGGTCCACGTGGTCGAGGCCAACCTCCTCAGCCCCCTCGTGATGGAGCGGAAGGTGGCGCTCCCGCCGGTGCTGACGATCCTGAGCGTGCTGATCGCGGCCGAGGTCTCGGGGCTGCTGGGCATGCTCGTTGCCGTGCCCGCGCTGGCCACGCTTGTCGTCCTGGTGCGGCACATCCTGATCGACCGCGCCTATGGGGAAGGGCCGGCCGATGCGGTCGCGCTCGAGCCCGCGGTGCTGGTGACCACGCGCGAGATGCCGGTGGCAAAGACAAGGGTGTAGGGTGTAGGGTATAGGGTGTAGACAGACGAGGCGCCGCGAGGCCCGTGGCGCCTCGTCTGTACACCCTATACCCTATCCCCTACACCCTATCCCCTACACCCTGCCCCCTACACCCCGCCGGAAGTACAACGACTCCGGGTCGCACTTCCCATAGGCGAGATCAAGCAGGACTTCGGCCGCGACGCCCAGCGGATCGGTGAGCGGCGCGTCGGCAAACACCTCGCCCGTCAGACCCACAGAGACTTCCGTGCACGCGGGCACCACGACCCGTGCCCCCTGCTGCACGCACCACCGGGCCGCGGCCAGCAGGTGCTCGCGAGCCTCGCGCGTCACCCGATCGCCCGTCGCCTTGATCCCGGTCGCGGGATCCCCGATCGCCGCCCCCACGCGGGCCTGAAGCTCCGAGCCGATCTCCGGCGCCACCGGCACCAGGTCCCGCGCTTCGAGCGCGCGCTGATAGAGACCCGCGCTGAGCGTGCCGTCGGTGGCGAGCAGGCCGACCCGGGTCCCCGCGGGATGTGCGGCGCGGACCGCCGCCGCCACCAGCTCCATCAGGTGCACCCAGGGAATCCGGAGCGCCTTCTGCACCTCGGCGTGCCAGGCATGGGCGGTGTTGCAGACGACGAACAGCGCGTCGGCGCCGCTCCGCTCCAGGAGCGTGGCGAACGCCGTCAGGTGGGGCAGCGGGCTCGCGCCCCCTTCGAGCAGGGCACCGGTCCGGCCGGGCGTCGAGGCGGCACTCGCGACGAGCCACACCGGATGGTCGCGGTCGCGGCGGGCGCCGCGCCGATGGCCGCGCGCGAGGATCGCTCGCTCGAACTCGACGTGGGAGAGGGGCCCGAGGCCGCCGAGGATGCCGGGCAGGTACCGCTGTCCCGGCGAGAGCAGCGCCGGATCGAACGCCATTGGGTGCCGCCTCCGTGGAGCGCCGGTATAGAATAACGCCGCCGGGCCCAGCCCGTGGCCACCGGTCCGGCCGGGGCCTACATTGTCCCGCCATGGCGTTCGCCCCGACCTTCCTGGCCGTCGCCGACGGCAGCTTCGGCGTGATCACCGCGAAGACAGCCGTCTCGGCGATCCGCTACCTCCCCGACCGCGTGGTGGGCGTGCTCGACTCGTCCGCGAAGGCACGCACCGTCGGGGAGGCAATCGGCTTCGGCGGGGCGATCCCCATCGTGCGAACGCTGGACGAAGGCCTCGCCTTGAAGCCTCAGGCCCTCCTGATCGGGATCGCGCCCCGCGGCGGACGGCTGCCTCCGGAGTGGCGCGGGTGGATCGAGACGGCGATCGACCGCGGCCTCGAGATCTGGAGCGGGCTGCATACCTACCTGAGCGACGACCCCGATCTGGCGGCGCGCGCCCGCAAGCGCGGCGTCCGCATCTTCGACCTGCGGAAGCCGCCCGATGTGCTGCCGGTGTCCAACGGCCGCGCGCGGCTGGTGGATGCCCTGGTCGTGCTCACCGTCGGCTCCGACTGCAACAGCGGCAAGATGACCACGCTGATCGAGACCGAGCGGGCGATGCGCGCCGGAGCGCTGCGGACGCGGTTCGTGGCGACCGGACAGACGGGGATCCTGCTGGCGGGCAAGGGCGTCGCGGTGGACGCCGTCGTGGGCGACTTCATCGGGGGCGCGATCGAGCAGGTGGTGGTCGAGGCGGCCGCAGGCGCCGACGTCGTCCTGGTCGAGGGACAGGGGAGCCTGATCCATCCCGGCTATTCGTCCGTCTCGCTCGGGCTGATCCACGGCGCCTGCCCCGCCGCGATGATCCTCTGCCACCAGGCGTCGCGGAGGCTGGTGGGGGAGTACCACGGCGCGAGTGCGTGGCTGCCGATTCCGCCGCTTTCCAGGCTGATTCACCTCCACGAGCAGGCGGCAGCGCTCGTGAACCCGTCGCGCGTCATCGGGATCGCGTTGATGACCTACGACCTGCCCGAAGCGGCGGCGCGTGAGGCCGTCCGCCGCGCCGCAGAGGAGACGGGCTTGCCGGCGACCGATCCGGTCCGCTTCGGCGCCGCCCCTTTGGTCGCGGCCATCGCGGAGGCCGCGGCGTCCCGCCGGGCCGCGCGCGCGCAGACGCCCGCATAGGATAGCACCCGCCGCAGGCGCTTCCGGTACCAGCTTCCTCGACCATCGCATTAGGTTCGCGCCGCCTCGACGAGCGAGGCGGTGCGTGCCGGCGTTCGCCCATCCGTTCGACCTCAACACGGGAGCGAACCAATGAAGCGGACGATTTACGCGCTGGTATCGGCGCTGGCCCTCCTGGGCACCGCGCCGGCGGCGAGAGCCGACAACAAGTTGCTGAAGTGCATGGAGGAGGCGATCGCGGATTGCGACGGGCGGTTCCCGCCGTCGGATTACCGCCTCATCGCGATCCGCGGGTGGTGCTACATGATCGGCACCGCCATCTGCAAGGCATCCTGAGCAGCGAGCTGAGACCGGGAGCCGGGACTGAGGATGATCACGTGGCACGCCTGCCGCATCGGCCGCCGGGGCTCGGCGCAGGCCGCAGCCCTGGCGGCGCTCGTTGTGCTGGGCTGCGCGGCACCGCCCCTCCAGCCGCCAGCCACGCGCGCCTCGCTCGAGCGTCTGGCGGCCGCGGCGACCACCGACATCTACCGGCGCCCGGCGCAGGTCACGCGTCTCCTCGCCGGCCGGGCCGTCCTCTACTTCTTCCGCACCGACTGCCGGTACTGCGCAGCCGATCTGGCGAAGGCGCGCGCGCTCGCAGCGACTCCAGGCTCCCCAGCCCTGGTGCTCGTTTCACGTGAAGGCGCTGCGCGGCTCCGCGCCGCGCTGGGGCCGGCGCACCTCGCGCGTCTCGTCGTCCTCTCCGACAGCGACGGCGCGCTGATGGACTCGGCGTTGGTCACGCGGTTCGTGCCGCGCGTCGTAGCCGTCGCCGGCTACCGCGTGCTCCTCGACCGGACGGGACACGGCGGCCCGGGCCTCGCCGGGGCGGTGGCGCTCGCCGCCGCACGGGAGCCCGGCCGATGAGGCTCGCCCTGGTCGAGGCGCTCACCTTCGCCCGGCGGCTGGCGCGCCGGCGCCACGTCGCGCTCGTCTTCGCGCTCGACGCGGCGGTGCTCGCCTGGTTCGCCGTCGTCTCGCCGGCCGGTTCTCTGCGCGCGGCGTTCGCCGCCGCCCAGGGGCTCGGGGCCCTCACGACGCTGGTGCTGTCGTCCGGCTGCGTCGCCGACGATCGGAGCGCGGGCCGGCTCGTCCTCGTCGCGACGCATCCCGCGCCGCGGTCTTCGTGGGTGCTCGGGCGCTGGCTGACGGTTGCCGCCGGGGCCGCCTGCGTGACCGTCGGCGCGGCCGTCGTCGTGGCGCTCGGAGGGCCCGGCCTCGGGCGCTCGGGTGCCTTCGCGCTCGGCGCGGGGGCCGCGGCCCTGCATGCCGGCGCATTCGCCGCGCTGGCGGTCGCGCTGTCGTGTGGCGCCGGGAGCACCGAGCAGCTGCTGGCGCTCCTAGGCCTGCTGTTGCTCGGCCTGGTCCCACCGGCGGTGTTGGCGACCTTGCTCGCCGCGCCGTGGCTCGAGCCCGTGACGCGGGCTGCGTGGACGGCCTTCCCGACGCCCTGGGCGCTCGACCGCCTCCAGGCGTGGGCTCTGGGCGTCGAAGGCCCGCACCCCGTTGTGGCTGCGGCGCTGTTGGCGCAGACCCCGTTCTGGCTCGCGGCCGGAGCGCGGGCCGTGGCGCGCGCCGAGCTGGGAGCGCGGGGGCTCTGATGCGCGCCACCCTGCTCGCCCTCGGGCTCACACGGAGCTTCGAAGCCGGTCGCCGGCAACCCCGCATCCGCGCCCTGGACGGCGCCGACCTCGTGGCGCTGGCCGGAGAGTGCATCGGCCTGGTCGGGCCCAACGGCGCGGGGAAGTCCACCCTGATGCTGATCGCCGCCGGGTTGCTCGAGCCGGACGGCGGCGAAGTCTGGGTGTGCGGGCGGCGGGCGAGGAGCCTCGAAGCCAGGCGGAGCGTCGGGTTCGCGCCGGAGCAGCCCGCGTTCTTCCCCGAGCTGACGGTGCGCGAGGTGCTGGCGCATTTCGCAGCCGCACACGCGACCAACGCCGTCGCGAGGCGCGCCCGCGTGGCGGAGGCGCTGGGCCTGGGTGGCCTCGAGGAGTGGGCGGAACGCCGCGCCGCCACGCTCTCGCGGGGCATCACCCAGCGTCTGGCCCTGGCGCAGGCGGCGTTGGGCCGCCGCGAGCTGGTCCTGCTGGATGAGACGCTATCGGGCATCGATCCGCTGGCCCAGCGCGACGTGCGCGAGCGGATCCGCTCCCTCCTCGAGCGCGGTGTCACCGTCGTCCTCTCGTCTCACGACCTCGCGGCGGTGGAGCGTCTCGCCCACCGCGTCGCGATTCTGAACCACGGGCGCACGGTGCGCGTGCTGGAGGCCTCGGACCTGGCGCAGGATCGAGCCCTTGTGCTCGTGGTGGACGGCTCGCCGCGGGCCGCGGCATCGGTCCTCGCCGAGCGCTATCCCCAGGTCGTGTGCGAGCCGGCGGGCGCGCGGGTGGCCATCGGGCCGCGCGAGACCCCCGAAGCGATTCTGGCCTACTGCCGCGAGCGCCGCATCGGCGTCCGCGCTTCCCGGGTCGTCTCGCGCACGCTGGAGGAGGTCGCGGTGGCCACGCTCCTCAACCAGGAGGCCGGATGAACAGGGAAGTGATGCGCGGGGCGGCGCTGCCCATGCGGGCGCTCTGGTCGCCCGGCGCGGCGCTGGACGAGGCGGCGGTCCACCGCGTGGTCGCGCCGGCGAGCCTGGTCCTGCTCATCGCGGCCCTGGGCGCGCTCGCGCTGCCGCATCTCCTTCGCCTGCTTGACGTCGCGCTTCAGCCGACGGGCCGGGAGCCGCTCGACGCCCATCTCGCCGTGCTGCGCATCGGGCTCGGCCGGCTGCTGCTCTTCGAGCGCCTCGTCCCCCCGCTGCCCTTCCTGGCGGCCGGCGCCATGCTGGCGCTGGTGGCCGGACCGGTTCTCTCGGGGCGCGGCGTGCGTGCGGGCGCGATTGGCGCGGTGCTCACGCTCGGAGCCGCGCCGCTCCTGGTGCAGCGCGTCGGCGAGCTGGCGGTCGTGCTCGCCGCGCCGGCGGCCGCTCTCGGAGCCGGCGACGTCGCAGCTCTCCCGGCGCGCTTCAATGTCGGCGTAGCCGGCGCGCTGGCGGCTGCCGGCATCCAGGCCCCGGGGTGGCTCGGCGTCGCGGCGGAGGCGGCCAACGGCGCCGGCCTCTGGGTCGTGGCGCTCTGGGGGTGGGGGCTGTCGCGGCTCGACCGCGACGCGGGCCGCTCTGCCGCCGCCCCGCATACCCTCGGGTGGTGCATGGCCGCGGCCGCCGCGTATGCCGCCGGCTGGGCGCTGTATGCCGCCCTCTATCCGACGCTGCTCCTCCTGGTGATGGGCGCGCCATAGGCACAGCGCGCCTGGCAGTTGAACCCGGCCACCGGCCGCACTAGCTTGGGCCGCTGTGATCTCCCGCCCCGCACCGTTCGCCCTCGCCGCACCGCTCCTGGCGCGCCGCATCAACTGGGAGCTGGACCTCGAGCTGCTCCTCCGCGGCGCCGGCAAGGCCGTCATCATCCTCGTGGTGGCCTATCTGGCGCGGCGGGCGCTGCACCGGCTGTCGCGCCGGATCACGCTGCACGCGCAGGTGGGGGATCCGGCGACCATGGGGGCGCGGGTACAGCGCGCCGCGACGCTCGCGCACCTCCTGAACGAGGTGGGCCTCATCGTCATCATCATCGTCGCGGGGCTCCTGTTCCTCGACATCTTCATCAACATCACCCCGCTCCTGGCGGGCGCCGGCGTGCTCGGCGTGGCCGCGTCCCTCGGCGGCCAGGTGGTCATGAAGGACATCATCTCCGGCTTCGTGATCGTGCTCGAGGACCAGTACGCGGTCGGCGAGCGGGTGCGGATCGGCGACGTCGAGGGGATGGTGCAGCAGCTCACGCTGCGCAGCACCGTGATCCGCAGCGACGACGGGACGCTGCACTTCATCTCGAACGGCTCGCCCACGGAGGTCGCGAACCTCTCGCGCCGCAACGCGGGCCACGTCGCCGGATGACGCTCCGCCTCTTCAACACGCTGACGCGGCGGGTCGAGGACTTCGCGCCCCTCGCTCCGCCGCGGGTCACGCTGTACACCTGCGGGCCGACGGTCTGGAACTACGCGCATATCGGGAACTTCCGGACCTTCGTCTTCGAGGACGTGCTGCGGCGCTACCTCGAGTACTCGGGCTACGAGGTCACCCACGTCATGAACCTCACCGACGTGGACGACCGCACCATCGCCGCGGCCAACAGGGCCGGCCACTCGCTCGCCGCGCACACCGCCCCGTACGTCGAGGCGTTCTTCGCCGACCGCGACTACCTGCGCCTCGCGCCGGCCACGCACTACCCGCGCGCCACCACGCACATCCCCCACATGGTTGCGCTGGTCGAGCGCCTGCTGGAGCGCGGCGTCGCGTACCGGGGCGACGACGGCTCGGTGTACTTCGCGATCGACAAGTTCCCGACCTACGGACGGCTGAGCCGCGTCGAGCGCCGCGACCTCAAGGCCGGGGCGCGCGTTTCGTCGGACGAGTACGCCAAGGAGGACGCCCGCGATTTCGTCCTCTGGAAGGCCGCCAAGCCGGAGGACGAGCAGGCGGGCGCGGCGTGGGCAGCGCCGTTCGGGCGCGGCCGCCCGGGCTGGCACCTCGAGTGCTCGGCGATGGCGCAGCACTACCTTGGCGAGACCCTCGACATCCACGCCGGCGGCGTGGACCTGATCTTCCCGCACCACGAGGACGAGATCGCGCAGTCGGAGGCGGCCACCGGCCGGCCGTTCGTCCGCTGCTGGCTCCACGGCGAGTTCCTGCTGGTGGACGACACGAAGATGTCGAAGCGCTACGGGAACTTCGTCACGGTGCGCGACCTCAGGGACGACGGGCGCGACCCCACGGCACTGCGCTACCTGTTCGGCAACACGCACTACCGGAAGCAGCTGAACTTCACGCGCGACGCCCTGGAGGCGGCGGCGGCGGGTGCCGCGCGGCTGGGCGAGCTGCGCCAGCGGCTGGTGCGCGCGCACGGGCAGGGGGCGGCGGCGGCCGGGAGCGGCGCGCTCGCCCAGCTGGCCGACGCGCTGGAGCAGGAGTTCAAAGCGGCGATGGACGACGACCTGGATGCGCCGCGCGCCGTCGCGGCGCTGATGAACTTCGTCCGCGACGCCAACCGCGCGCTCGACGCGCTGTCCGTCGGCCGGGACGAGCTCTCCCGCGCCCTCGCTGCCTTCGACCGCGCCTCGGGGGTGCTGCAGGTGGTGCCGGCCGCGGCCGCGGTCGGTCGGGTCGAAGCCCCGACGGCGCCGCCGCAGGAGGCGGTCCGCATCGCCCCGCCCGGCCCCGGCGAGGACATCGGCACCTGGGCCCGCCGGATCGCCGAGGCCCGCGCCCGGGCCCGCGGCCGCCGGGACTGGCAGGCCGCCGACGAGGCGCGGCGCCTCCTGGCCGAGCACGGGTTCGAGGTCCGGGACACGAAGGACGGCGCCGTCGAATTGAGGCCCCTCGCGGCGAAGCCGCACCCCGCTTGACCCCCTCCATGGCACACATTATGCTTACAGGCTCGCGCAAACTCGACGGTTTGGCGCGCTGACGTAGCTCAACAGGTAGAGCAGCTGATTTGTAATCAGCAGGTTAAGGGTTCGAGTCCCTTCGTCAGCTCCAGTGGTGAAGGAGAGGAGATTCCGGGCCGACCGACACGCCACCCCGCGCAACCGCACGCGGGGTGGTCTGTTCAGCGCCCCAACGGGAACGGGCAGCAGGGTGGGGTGCCCGAGTGGCTAAAGGGAGCAGACTGTAAATCTGCCGGCGTACGCCTACGAAGGTTCGAATCCTTCCCCCACCACTGCGGGCGTAGCTCAGTTGGTAGAGCATCAGCCTTCCAAGCTGAGGGTCGCGGGT
>DATKLR010000125.1:0-4188 GCA_035542295.1 Gemmatimonadales bacterium
TGCGGCATCGTCGCGCTCGCCGGCCCTCCCAACGCCGGCAAGTCCACGCTCCTCAATGCCCTGGTCGGCGAAGCGCTGGCGGCCATCTCGGCCAAGCCGCAGACCACGCGCGTGCCGGTGCGCGGCCTCGTCTCCGATGCGACGACGCAGATCGTGCTGGTGGACCCGGCCGGCCTCATGGATCCGGCGTATCCGCTGCAGCTCGCCATGCGGCACGCCGCAGTGGCGCAGATCCGGGGCGCCGATCTCGTCGTGCAGGTGCACCCGCTGCCGGAGGCCCCGGCACCGGACCTCCACGCGCTCCTCCCCGAGGCCGGGCCAATCCCCGCGAGCCTCCTGGTGTACAGCAAGTCGGATCTCGCCAGCGGCCGGCGGCCGCCGGGCGACGCGCTCGCCGTGTCCGCGAAGACGGGCGAAGGGCTCGCGGCGCTGCTCGCGGCCATCCGGGCGCGGCTCCCCGAGGGTCCGTTCCTCTACGATCCTTCGGACGTCGGCACCCAGCCGCTGCGGTTCTTCGCCGCCGAGTATGTGCGGGAGGCGGCGTTCGACCTGCTCGATCAGGAGTTGCCGTATTGCGTCGCGGTGGAGATCGATGCATTCCGGGAGGCGGAAGAGCCGGTGTATATTCGGGCCACCATCGCCGTCGAGCGTGACAGTCAGAAGCCGATCGTGCTCGGCAGGGGCGGGCGCACCATCAAGGCCATCGGCATCGCGGCGCGCGAACGGATCGAAACGCTGCTCGGCCGGAAGGTGCGCCTGGAGCTGTGGGTCACGGTGTGGCCCAAGTGGCGGCGCGACGCCGCGCGTCTGGCTCAACTCGGCCTGAGCGTTCCTCACCAGGAGCCGCGATGACCTTGCCCAAGGACCTGCTCGAGATCCTCGTGTGCCCGAAGTGCAAGGGCGATCTCGAGTACCGCACCTCGCCCACCGAAGAGCTCGTCTGTCACGTCTGCCGGCTGCGCTACGCCGTGGACGACGGCATCCCGATCATGCTCATCGATGAGGCGAAGCCGCTGTAGCCTCCGGCTCGCTTCCGCCGCCCTGGCCGCGGGCCTGCTCGCCGCGGGAGGGTGGGATGCCGTTCCCGCCGCCGCGCAGCCGGTGTCCGCCGGGGTCGAAGGCGGCACGTTCCTCCTGCTTCCGGTCGGCGCCCGAGCCGCCGCGCTGGGGCAGGCCGCCACGGCCGACGGCGGCACGTCGGAGTCGGTGTTCTGGAATCCTGCAGGCCTGGCCTCGCTCGCCCGTGGCGAATTCGCGCTCCACCACTACGACGCATTCTTCGGGAGCGGCGACGCGCTCGTGATCGCGGTGCCGTCGTCCAGGCTTGGCTCCTTCGCCTTCACCGCGTACCTGGTCAATTACGGCGATCTGGCCGTGACGCGCGCGGACCTGGGCCCCGAGCCGGTGGGCCAGATCAGCCCGCGCAACCTGGCCCTGATGGCCAGCTACGCGACCGACGTGGTGAGCGGCGTCGCGGTCGGCCTCACCTACAAGCTCGTGCAGTTCCGGGTGGACTGCACCGGCGATTGCAGCCAGGTGCCGACCGCCACCGGGACGACCAACGCGGTGGACGTGGGACTGCGGTACGACGCCTCCGGCTGGCTGCCCGTGGTCTTCGGCGTGAGCCTCAAGAACCTCGGCTTCCCGCTCCAGGTGAATAATCGCGCGCAGGAGGATCCGCTCCCCACGCGCGTGGTGGTGGGCGTGAGCGTGGCCGTGGTGCGGGCTCCCGCCGGCACCCAGGGGATCGACGCGCGCATTCTCGCCGACGTGCAGGGGACGTTGAACGAGGGCTCGCTCGCGCCGGTGACGCTGGTCGGCGTCGAGTCGGGCGTCGGGCAGCTGGTGCGACTCAGGGCCGGCTATGCCTTCCTCAATTCGAACGCCCGCGGACCGAGCCTCGGGTTCGGCGTCAGGTTCGGCGACATCGCGTTCGACCTCGCCAGCGTCTTCTCCGTCGCGGAGGCGGTCGGCGACAAGCAGCCGGTGCACATCTCGTTCCGGGTGATCTTCTGACGTGAGGACGTCCGCGACGCCGTGCCTGGTGCTCATGCTGCCGCTGCTTGCCGGCCCGGCCCGCGCGCAGCCCCAGGTGGACTCGGCGCCCACAGTGATCCCTGCGGCATTCAAGCAGCCGCTCTGGCGCCGGCCGTGGGTGCGCCCCGTGGCCTCGCTGATCCTCCCGGGCGCCGGCCAGCTGCTGGGCGGACGCGATCGCGGCATGGTGTACGTGGCTGCCGAGGTGTGGTTCGTGGCACGCGCCATCGCGCTTTCGGCCCAAGGCCGGCGTCAGAGGGACGCCTTCATCGACCTCGGCTACGACGTTGCGCGCGCGCCGTTCACCCCCGACCGGCTCGATGCCCCGTGGGAGTACTACGAGGCGATGAGCCACTGGGTCGAGAGCGGCGCCTACAATCTGGGCGGTCCCGGAGGCGCCCTCCGGCCCGAAACCGACACTCTGACGTACAACGGGGCGATGTGGCTCCTGGCCCGGCGCAACTACCTGACCAATCCCGACTCGATCCCGCCTTCGACCGATCCCGCCTACCAGGCGGCGCTGGCCTTCTACCGGCAGCGGGCCTTCGGCGACGCGTACCGGTGGAGCTGGAAGAACGCGCGGCTGGAGATGGACACGTATGCGGAGACCATCCGGGAAAGCGACAACGACTTCCGGTACGCGACGACGTACCTGGGCGCCATCGTGCTCAACCACCTGGCCAGCGCCGTTGATGCGTTCATCACGCTGCGGGTGGCGGGCGGGAGTATCCTGCCGCGCGCCCGCGTGTCGGGGTCGCGGCCGGGATACTACCTGATGTGGAACTGGGAGTTCTGAGGGCGTAAGGGGTGAGAAGGTCCCTTCAGCCATCGGGCGACCTCTCACTTCTCCCGCCTTTCCCCTCTCACCTCTCACTTGAACGTCTCACTTCTCACCCCTGACGTCTCACCTCACCGTCGGGCCTCCGTTTGACACTGCCCCTCCAGCGCCCTAATTTGTTGTCTCCTCGCACGTTGCGAGCTATAACCGGTGCGGACGCGGCCCACGATCATCTTCTATTCGCCCGCGGCCCGACCGATGCCGAAGCTGGTGTCGGCATGGATCGCCGGGAAGGGATTCCCGTCGGTCGCGGTCGACGACGCGGCGCAGATCGAGCAGATGACCCTGCGTGCCCTCCCCGCGATGGTGCTGGTGGACGGCGACGGCGCGCCGGCACAGGGCCGCGCGCTGTGCGAGCGCCTCAAGGCGGATCCGTACACCGCCATCGTCCCGGTGGCGTTCCTGGTGAACGAGCACGCGGATGCGAGCGTGCACGAGGCCTTCCGGGCGGGCGCGGACGAAGTCCTGACCCCGATCTTCGACCCGGAGGAGCAGCGCTCCCGGCTCGACGTGCTGCTGCTCAGGACGGAACGGAACGTCAGCGTCCACCCGTCCACGCGGCTTCCGGGCACCAACGAGATCGAGCGCGAGATCAAGCGGTTCATGGACACCGGCGGCCCGTTCGCCGTCTGCTACGCCGACCTCGACCACTTCAAGGAGTTCAACGACCGCTACTCGTACTACGACGGCGACCGGGTCATCCTGCTTCTCTCCCGGATTCTCCACGACGTGGTCAAGGGCCTCTGCGGCGTGCTGGGCTTCGTGGGACACATCGGCGGCGACGACTTCATCCTGGTGCTGCCCCTCGAGTATGCGGCACCGTGCTGCAGCGAGATCCTGACGGTGTTCGACACACTGATCCCGTATCAATACTCGGAGCAGGATCGCCGGGTGGGATACTTCTTCGGAAAGGACCGGCGCGGGCAGCTCCACAAGGTGCCATTCATGACGCTGTCGATCGGCATCGTGACCAACGAGCGCAGACACTTCACCCACCCCGCGCAGGTGAGCGCGCTCGCGACCGAAATGAAGAGTTACGCCAAGACGCTCCCGGGGTCGGTCTTCGTCTTCGACCGGCGCTCCGACCCGGAGAAGGAAGAGGAATCCGGTAGATGAATGCGACCTGTCCCAGCTGTCAGACGGTCTTCCGTGTGGATCCGGCGAAGGTGCCGCCAGGGGGCGTGCGCGCCCGCTGCTCGGTCTGTCGCACGGTATTCTCCGTCGGGGTGGCAGCGGCAGGGGCGCCGGTGGCGGCAGAGACGGGCCGGGCACCGGAGGCGCGGCCTGCGGCGCCGCCGAGCCCGTCCGCTGCG
>DATKLR010000126.1:0-11721 GCA_035542295.1 Gemmatimonadales bacterium
GCCTAACCCGCGCCTGCAGCGGCCGGGCGTCTTCAGCGGGTACTGGCTGGTGAGTGCAACTGACGTTATGCAGGTGTTGTGTGGCTGGCGGGTTGAGGCCCGCCGCTGAGGCGCACTTCGCTAGGCAGCAGCCATTTCCGCGTATTCGTGCACACCATCCAAGCAACAGGTGGACTGATGGAGACAGCGATCTACCTCGTCGCGGCTGCCCTGCTCATCGCCGTCGCCTTCGTCGTCTTCCGCGTCATCGTCCGTCGTGACTACCAGCGGAAAGGCCGGGCGACGTTGCTCACCAGTCTTCTTGAAATGCTGGTCATCTGCTTGTACTTGAGCTTCCCCTACCTCTACAATCCGCCCCAGTGGATGTCGGTCTGGTCGCGCAAAGTACCTGTCAGTGAACCGCTGAGGATAGTGGGGCTGGTCTGCATAGCGAGTGGATTGGTCTCCGCATTCGGGACGATGTTCTGGTTCGGTGTGCGGCGAGCATTCGGGTTGCAGGTGAAGGGGCTAGTCCAGAGCGGGCCGTACCGAGTGACGCGGAATCCGCAACTGGTGTTCTTTGTCCCGGTGCTGCTGGGGTGTGTCGTGCTGTGGCCATCGTGGCACGCGCTGGGATGGGCGGCGCTATACGGCATTGTGCTACATCCGATGGTAGTGACAGAGGAGGAGCACTTGCTGGCGGTATTCGGTGAGGAATACGCGCGCTACTGCCGGCGAGTTCCACGGTATGTTGGCGCATGGTGGAGGCGGCAGACGGCTGCTGCCTAACTAGTGCATGCAGCTGCCAGAGCGCGCACTCCCGAGACGCGCGTCCGTGACGGGCTGTGTCCAATCCTGTGTCCAAACGGCCCTGCGGTGGGCCGCTGGACGCTACGATGCCAGCGACCTTAACTCGTTGCAGTGAAAGCGGAGCGGAGGGAGGGGGACTCGAACCCCCAAGGGCTTGCGCCCGGCGGTTTTCAAGACCGCTGCCTTACCAGTTAGGTCTACCCCTCCGGACTAGGTCTTCCGGCCTCCGACAGCCCCAACTATCCTGAAACAACCCCCCCGCGTCAACGGACCAGTCACTTACCCGTCGAGCTACCGGGCGGAAGCGCGAATGGTCTCCAGCGCCGCCAGCACCTCGGCATCGTCCTTGGCGAGCCCCAGCCACTCCAGGGCGGGCTCCAGCGCACGAAACAGCTCAACGACGTCTGGCGTGGCGTCCGACAGTAGCTGGTACATCCGACCCATCCCGTAGGCACCCGCGCTGCCGAAGACAAGAGCCCGCCGGGAGCCGGCAAGGAAGGGGTTGAGAGCCACCATCTGGCGGACGGTGTCGGTGGTGATCTCGAGCTTCGTCACGTCACAGAAATCGACGAGCTGGCGCATGTCAGGCCGGAACCGGGGATCCTTGCCAAGCGCCGCGGCGTGCCCGAGCAGGTCCGGTGTGGTCAGGACTCCCCATGCACGCGAGATCACGAGACGGCGAGCAACGTCGATTCGATAGTCGAAGGGCATATCGCCAATCTGGCCAGGGGCTGTGCTAGGTCCATCAGCGCCCGCTCGTCGGGCTGACGAGCGGGCGCCCTCGTCACCAATTGTGTGGTGTGCCTCCGGTCGCCACCAGCAGGGGAAGAGCGCCAAGCCAGCGGCTCGCGTCTCTGCGGTTCATCGGACACTCCGGGTAGTAGGGAAGGGCCCCAGAATACGGCGTGCCGTCCGCGGCCGCCAGAGGCTTACGGCCGCACCGCCCGGCGGACCCAGGTGCAGATCGGCCACTCTCCGCTGACCTTCTGATTGACGCTCCGCGCCTGCGACGCGACCCTCACCGTCGCCCGGCTCACCCAACGGATCGGGACGTCCACGCCGTACACGCGGGCCCCGCGCTTCACGTTCAGCGCCGCCAGTTCGGCCGGCAGGTGCTGCGCGAAGGTGAGATAGATCTGGCGCGTCGGCGTGAGCAGGTCGCCCGCCGAGACGCTGTCGCCGTCGATCGTGAGGACCGTGTCGCCGACGGCGAGGCCGCGCGCGCGGAACGGGGAATCGTCCGCGAGCCAGCCGACGACGGCACGGTCCCGGGCGACGCCCAGCAGCGCCACCCCGGGGCTCGGCGCGGCGCGGCACGAATCCACTTGCACGTCGTCCAGCGCCGTGGCCAGCTCGCCGGCGAACGCGGACAGCGTCGGATAGCGGGCGCGGTCCTTCTCATAGCGCTGGAGCGCGTCCTCGAGCCAGGGCACCAGCGCCATGTTGAGGCTCAGGGCCTCGGTGCGCGCCGCCCAGGTGAGCGTCGGCCGAGCGTTCTGGAGCGCACGCACGGTGATCGCGCGCGCCAGCTGCTCTCCCAGCTCCTCGTCCCAGAACACCGGCGGGTAGCCGGTCCGCGCCATGTCGCCTTCGACCGCGGCGCGGAGCTTCACCGTCTTCTGGAGCAGCTCCGGATGCTCGGCGAACAGGCGCTGCACCGCGAAATGCGCCATCTGATGGCCGAGCGTCAGCCAGACGTACCCCGGCGAGCGGTACGAGCGGTCGGGGAAGGTCGGGTCGGGGCCGAGGAAGACATGGTTCCCCAGGGCCGGCGTCCAGCGCGCCAGGTCGACCGGCGGTTCGTACCGCGGCCAGAAGGTCCGCGCCAGCATCACGTCGTAGCTCTGGTCGTGGTAGCCGGTGTACGTCGCCACGACGCTGTCGAGCGCGCGGCCGCCGGAAAGCGCCGTGTAGACGTCGGACAGGTCCTGGAGCCGTGACGGGGCGCCCAGTCCCGCGAGCGCGAGCGGCGCCGCGCGCGGCACGAAGGCGGCCGCCGCGTTGATGAAGGCGCCGAGCGCGCGCCGCTGCCGCGCGTCGCCGCCGAAGCAGCGCCGCACGCCGGCGGCGAGCCAGCCGCAGGCGGAGTCGGGGGCCGTGGGCGCGGTGGCACTCGCGCCAGGGACGGATCGTGCGGGCGGCGCATCGGAGGTGTTGGTTGCCCGTCGGCGTGCGTCCAGCGCCGCCCAGGTCGAGAGCACCGGGCCCACCGGCATCGGTCCGAGCGCCTCCGCCAGCGTGAACGCCGAGTCCCCCAGCTCGGTGCCGAGCGCGAGCTTCCACTTGGGCAGCGGGCCCACGGTGGGGAAGTCGGTCGAGTCGGCCAGCCGGAGCACGAGGCCGGTGATGTCGAGCGTGGAATCGGTGCGCACCGTCGTGCGCCCGAGGGTGAACGAGGTCGTGCCGGGCGGCAGCTCGGAGGTGCAGGCGGCCAGGGCGGCGACGCAGGTGACGACGAGGGCGCGGCGCATCAGTGCCGGAACTGCCGCTTGCCGGTCAGGACCATCGCGATGCCGTGCTCGTCGGCGGCGGCGATCACTTCGGCGTCGCGGACCGATCCGCCGGGCTGGATGATCGCCCGGACGCCGGCCTTGGCCGCCTCGTCCACGCCGTCCCGGAAGGGGAAGAAGGCGTCCGAGGCCAGCGCCGCGCCGGCGGTCTCGTGGCCTGCGCTCCTCGCCTTGTGCACGGCGAGCATCGAGCTGTCCACGCGGCTCATCTGGCCCGCGCCGATGCCCAGCGTCTGCCCCCCGCGGGCCAGGAGGACGGCGTTGGATTTGACGCTCATCACGGCCGCCCACGCGAACCGCAGGTCCTCCATCTCCTCATCGGAGGGCTGGCGCTTCGTCGCCACCTTCCAGCCGCTCTCGTCGCCGTCGAACCGCATCCGCGTCTCCGCGAGGAAGCCGCCGCGCACGCGCTTGAAGTCGAGCGTGCCGTCCCCCTCCGCTTTCGGCACCTCGATGATCCGGAGGTTCTTCTTCTTGCGCAGCACCTCCAGCGCGTCGGGCTGAAAGCGCGGCGCGACCACCGCCTCGACGAACAGCTCCGACATCGCCGCCGCCGTCTCCGCGTCCACGATGGTGTTGAAGCCGACGACGGAGCCGTACGCCGACACCGGGTCGGTCGCCAGCGCGCGCCGGTACGCCTCCACCGTGCTCTTGCCCAGCGCGAGGCCGCAGGGGGTGGTGTGCTTGATGATCACGCACGCCACTTCGTGCTGCCACGGCTCGAGGGCGAAACAGGCGGCGTCGAGGTCGAGCAGGTTGTTGAACGACAGCTCCTTGCCGCCGAACTGGCTCAGGTACGCGAGGCCACCGGGCTCGCCGGTCACGTAGAAGGCCGCCTGCTGGTCGGGGTTCTCGCCGTAGCGCAGGTGCTGCTTCTGCTCCAGCGCGAAGAAGATGAACGGCGGCAGGCCGGTCCCGGGGCGGCCCTGCAGCCACTGCGCGATCGCCGCGTCGTAGCTCGCGGTCTCGCGGAACACTTTGATCGCCAGCTCGCGGCGCAGCGCGGGGCCCACGCCCCCGGCCTTGAGCGCCTCGAGCACGCGCGCGTAATCCGCCGGGTCCACGACGACCGTGACCGACTCGAAGTTCTTCGCCGCCGACCGGAGCATCGAGGGGCCGCCGATGTCGATCTGCTCGATCGCGTCCGCCTCGGTGATCCCCCGGCGCCGCACCGTCTCGCGGAACGGGTAGAGGTTGACCGCGACCAGGTCGATCGGCGTGATCTTGTGCCGCTGGAGCGCCGCCACGTCCGCGCTCACCCCGCGCCGGGCCAGCAGCCCGCCGTGCACGGCCGGGTGCAGCGTCTTCACGCGGCCGTCCATCATCTCCGGGAACCCGGTGACCTTCTCGATCGGGACGACCGGGATCTTCTCGTCGCCGAGCACCTTGGCGGTGCCGCCGGTCGAAACGATCTCCCAGCCCAGGGAGGCGAGACCCCGCGCGAACTCCACGAGGCCGCGCTTGTCGGACACCGAAATGAGGGCGCGCGGCATTACCATCGCTCCGCGGTGAGTTGGATGACGTCGGCGAGCGCCACGAGGTCCGTGAGGTCGATCACCTCGGCCGGCGAATGGGCGTAGCGCTGCGGCCAGCCGAGCCCCACGTCGGGCACGCCGAAGCGCGTGAAGGTCGAGCCGTCGTTCCCGCCGTTGGTCGTGCCCGCGACCAGCGGGACGTGGCGGGCGCGCGCCAAGGCCAGCAGCGAGTCCACCAGCGCCGGCGGCGTCACCGAGCTGTTGTCCACCGCCCGGACCACGGCGCCTCCGCCCAGGGGCGCGTCGGCGAAGGTCTTGATCTCGAGCGGGGCGTCGGACGAGACGAAGGTGTCGATGGCGTAGACCCGCGCCGGGTGCTCGGACGCCCCCACGTGCTCGGCGACGAACCGCGCGCCGTCGAGCCCGATCTCCTCGCGCGTGGACCAGACGAACAGCACCGCGTGCGGGAGCCGCCGCGGGTCGAGATGCCGCACGGCGAGGAGCTGCGCGGTGGAGCCGACCCGGTCGTCGAACGAGCGGCCGGTCGCGCGCGTCCCCGCGAGGCGGGCGAAGGACTTCGGCATCGTCACCGCGTCGCCGACCCGGATGCCGAGCGCCTCGGTGGCCGCGCGGCTCCCGGTGCCGGGATCGGCGCGCAGGGCGCCCGGGTCGCGCGCCGGCGTCCGGCCCACGCTGTCCCGCGGCATGAAGACGGCCGGCACGACGCCCGTCGCCGTGTGCACCAGCGCGGGCTCGGCCTCGAAGAGCGAACGGAAGAACCCGCCCGCCGGCCGCAGCTCGAGCTGCCCGTTCTCCCGGATCGCGGAGACCGTGAAGCCGATCTCGTCGAGGTGCGCGACGTAGACGGTGAGCGGCTCGCCCGACCCCGCACGCACCAGGACGTTCCCCGCGGAGTCGATCGTCGGGTTCGCCCAGGCCGGCAGGAGCTTGATCACGGCCTCGCGCACCGCCGCTTCGTGCCCGGAGACACCGTAGGTCTCGACCAGACGCGAGACGATGTCGCGCGCCTCGGTGACGCCGATGGGCTCCTGCTGCGCGAACGCCCGCAGCGGCGTCAGGCTGAACGCAGCGAGCGCGGCGGCCATCCACGCGCCGTGCGTCCGTGCGTCCGTGCGTCCGTGCGTCATGGCCGTTGCCCTCCGAGGAACGCCTCCAGCCTGTCGGCGAGGGCCGCGACGTCCTTGAGCGACACGGTCTCGACGGGCGTGCGGGCGTACCGGGTGGGCAGGCTCCACGCCGTCGCCGCCTGGAACCCCTGCGCGGCGGGGAGGGAGTCGCGCGTCGCCACCACCGCGCCGGCGCCGAGAGAATCGGGGGCGGCGCTCTCGCCGAGCATGACGAGGTCGCCGGCCGCCGGGCCGCGCGCGTGAGACATCACGACGAACGCGGCTCCGTCCCAGCGCAAGTTCCGCCGACGGGTGAAGGCGGCCACGGTCGTGCCGCGGCCGCCGCCCGCGCTCAGCCGCAGGGTCGCTACGAGCAGGGCGGCGCAGGAGGCACGGGCCGAGACGTCGAGCCCCGCGACCAGGTCCGTGCCGTACCGGTGCGCCCGTTTCTCACGCGTGACCGGCGAGAGCAGGTCCACGCCCAGAGCCTCCGCCGCTGAGGCCGAGGTCGCTCCGACGTCCACGTAGGCGTTGTCGAGGTTGAACGGCTCCTCGCCCGCGCTCGGCCGCCCCCGCGTGAGATGGACCGAGCGCACGCCCACGACGCCCGGCAGCGCTCCGCGCCGGCCGAACACCGTGACGCGCTGGCCCTCGAGGAACTGGTCGTACAGCGCTCCCATGAAGGTCGTGCCGACGCGCCGCAGCGTCAGGTAGCCCTCCGGCGTGATCGACCCGACCACGTAGCCGACCTCGTCCATCGGGCACACGGCGACGCGAGTCGGCTCCCCGCTGCCGCGGATCACGACCACGTTCCCCGCGCGGTCGGTCTGCGCGAGCGGCAGCACCGCGGCGAGCTCCAAGGCCATCTCGTCCTCGACGCCGGTCACGGCGCTCAGGTTCGCAAGGCGGATGACCAGGGAATCGAGCGGCGGACCGGCGCGGGGCGTCTGCGCCGGGGCGGGTGAGGCGAGAGCCGCGCACACCAGCGCCGCGATCGCGCTACAGAGCCGTGAGCGCATCGGCGAAATCCCGTTGGAGAGAGGGAGCGGCTCCAAAGGCGTCCGCTGCCAGGGTGAGGCACGGCTCGCCGCCGCAGCGCGCGAACGCGCCCACCACGGCGGGCAGGAGCCGGTGCTCGGCCTCGAGCACCCGCGCGGCGAGCGTCTCGGCGGTGTCGGAGGGCCGCACCGGCACGGGCCACTGCGCGAGGATCCGCCCGTGGTCGTACTGCTCGTCCACCAGATGCACCGTGACGCCGCTGATCCGGGCGCCGCTCGCCAGGACCGCCTCGTGCACGCGGCGGCCGTACATGCCCGCGCCGCCGAAGCAGGGGAGG
Source organism: Gemmatimonadales bacterium (assembly GCA_035542295.1). GTDB lineage: Bacteria > Gemmatimonadota > Gemmatimonadetes > Gemmatimonadales > JACORV01 > Fen-1245. The sequence continues at coordinate 7,238 of DATKLR010000126.1, forward strand.
AGAGCGGGGTGCACGTTCAGCATCCTGCCGCGATACGCCGCCACGACGCGGTCGGGGACTTTCTTCAGGTACCCCGCCAGGACGACCAGGCCGATGTCGTGTTGCGCGAGCAAAGCCAGGAGGCCGTCCGCGTCCTGACCGTCCTCGGCGATCGTCGCCGTCGGGACCCGCGCGCTCCGGGCGCGGCCCAGGGCGCCGGCGTCGACCTTGTTCGAGACGACCAGGGCGATCCGGGCGGGTGCCGAGGGCTCTGCGAACGCATCGAGCAGGGCCTGGAGATTCGATCCGTGGCCGGATGCAAGGACAGCGACCTGCAGGGGAGGCACCCTGATAAGAAAGAAGGCAGTTGCTCAGACGGCAAGTCGGCGGGCGAGTGGCCAGACGCCAAGTTGCCAGTGGCCTCGCGCTTCAGACCGACATCTTGGAACCCCTGGCAACTTGGCGTCTGGCAACTTCCCTGTGCGCTGCTATCTCCCGCCTGACAGCCCCTGGACCGCGAGGGTATACGGCCCATACGATCCCTGCCGGTAGGTACTGGCGATGACGCGGTACGCGCCGGCGGCCGGCACGACGAAAATGATCCGGGCGTTGGTGCCGCCGCCCGAATCGTCGTCCCGCGCGAGCACCGTGCCCGTCGCGTCCTCGATGATCGCGTATGCGTCGAACGACGCCGACATGACGTCCACCTGGATCCGCTCGCCTTTGGTGCCGATGTAGGTCCAGGCCTGGTAGACCGAGTTGTCCGAGAGCCGGGGGTCGGTGAGACTGAGCTGGCCCGCGACCGATTGCCCCTTCATGATCTGTCCGACAGTGCCCGGCAGCGTGTAGGTCGCCGGGTAGGGGCTGGCCGCCGGACGGGCGGCACACCCGTAGGCCGCCAGGAGCGCCGCGGCCGCCATCACGACTCTCATCGCTCTCCCCTGTCCTCTCGTAACCACTCGCAACTCGGCGTCTCGCAACTATCCTGCGTTCCGCTGACTGCTCTCTGCTACCTGGCTGTTATCGACACCGTATAGATGCCCGCACGCCGCGTGCGCCCCGCGTTGTTGACCACGATCTGGTACATCCCCGTCGCGGGCAGCGTGAAGATCAGGCGCGAGTTCAGGTTCCCGCCCGAATCGTCGTCCTCGCCCAGCTTGGTCCCGTTCGCGTCGAGCAGCTGCATGTACGTGTCGAACTCGTCCGACCGCACGTCGATCTGCACCGTCTGCCCCGCGGTGCCCTGGAACTGCCAGAGATCGGCATAGGTGCTGTCCTGCATTATCTGGTCGCCCGTCTCCAGCCGTCCGCGCATCGTCTGCCCGATCCCGATCTGCGCCGTCTGGCCCGGCGCCGCGATCAGGTTGGTCGGCTGGGCGGGGATCGGCTGGGGGATCGGCTGCGCAATCGGCTGTGGCTGCCCGATGGGCGTGGGCTGGCCCAAAGGCGTCGGCGTGCCGAGCGCCTGGACCCGCAGCGTATACAGTCCGGTCGTGGTCGACGCGGAGTAGGTCGTCACCGCCAGCTTGTAGACCGCCGTCTGCTGGCAGGTATAGGTGATCCGCGCGTTGAGGCCCTCGCCGCCGTCATCGTCGTGGGCGACGTTGTTCCCCATCGGATCGAAGACGATCGCGTAGTTGTCCCAGTCCGACAGGACGTCCATCTGGAACGCCTGCCCGGCCGTGCACTGGAAGTTGTAGGTGTGGATCGGCTTCCCGTCGTAGGTCGTCCCGCCCGGCACCAGGTTGTTCTGGACCTGCTGGTTGAGGCCGATCGTGCCGATCGGCGCGATGCTCGCGCCCGTGACGATCGGCGTCACCACCGGCTGCGACACGGCCGCGGCGCTCTGGAGCCGCAGGGTGAATGCCCCGTACTGCCCGGAGCGGAGCGTGTTCACGTAGATCTGGTACATCCCGGTGTACCCGAGCGTGCGGACGATGCGCGCGTTGAGCCCGCCGCCGCTGTCGTCGTCGTGGGTGATCTCGGTGCCGTTCTGGTCCTTCAGATAGAGGTACGAGTCGAAGTCGGACGACATCAGGTCGATCTGCACCGACTGCCCGGCGGCCCCCATGAAGGTGAAGAGCTTGTAGTGGGACCCGTCCCCCAGGGTCGGGTCCGACATGCTGAGCGTGCCGGTGACGGAGGACCCGATCGGGATCTGCTGCTGTGCCCTGGTCGGGAGCGCCGTGGCGGCCAAGAGTCCGAGACCCACCGCGACAGCGCGTGCGAAGGTGGAGCCGCGACGATGCGACATGCTGCGCTCCTCGTGACGTGTTTTGAGGCGACCGGGCCCCGGGCGGGGCCGAGTTGATGGTGAGTATACGGCTGCCCGCGCATTGTGCAATATCGGCGAAAGGCGTGCTGCGCCGTGGTGACGCGAATCACTCCGCCGGCGGTCCGATGAGGGCCGCCGCGGCCGGCAGGTCCTCCACCACGGCGACGCCGAGTTCGCGCGTGCGCTGGGCGTCCGCCGGGGCGGGGATGCCGAGCAGGATCCCGCGTCCGCCGAGCCGCCGGGCCGGCTCCACGTCGTGCAGCTTGTCCCCCACGAACCAGGAGCGCCGGAGGTCGAGCCCCAGCTCGCGCGCCGCGCGCTCGAACAGCTCCGTTCCGGGCTTGCGGCAGGTACACGGGCCCGTGAAGTCAGGGTGGTGGGGGCAGTAGTACACGCCGGCGAAGCGAACGCCGTGCGGCGCCAGCAGCTCCGCGATGCGGGCCATGACGGCGTCGAAGGCCCCCGGCGCGAACAGCCCCCGGGCGATCCCGGACTGATTGCTCACGACGACCAGCGGCCAGCCGGCCTGTGCCAGCGCGCCGAGCCCGTCGACCACGCCCGGCAGCAGCTCGACCAGCGCCGGATCGTGCAGGTAGCCGGTGTCACGGACCAGCGTGCCGTCGCGGTCGAGGAAGACGGCGCCGCGCCGGACGACGGCCATCACGTCCCCGCCGCGGTCGTTGCGCCGCCCGCTGGATCTCGCCCTGCCGCGAGTGCCACGCGCATGGCGCTAGCGGAGCGCCGCAGCGACGGCGTCGGCGACGGTTGGCTCGTCCTCGGGGAGGATCGTGCGCACGTCGAGGACGACGCGGCCGCCGGTCACCACGGCGATCACCGGCGTCGGAGCGAGCCGGAGGCGCTCGGCGAGGGCGGCGGGCGAGAGGCCCGCGGGCGCGAGGGCCACGCCGGCGCTGGCCAGCTCGATACCGGGAAAGGCGCCGCCGCCCACCGCCGCACGCGTCGCCGTCACGACCGCGTGCGCCGCAGGCGGCAGCAGCGCCGCCAGGCGCTCGGCGCGCGCCGCCAGGACCGCCCGCGGGGCGGTCAGCATCCGCAGCACCGGGACCTCCCGGCGCGCCAGCGCCGGGTCGCGGTAGAGCGCCAGCGTCGCCGCGAGGGCGGAGATCGTGAGCTTGTCCGCGCGCACCGCCCGCGCCAGCGGGTTGGAGCGGCAGCGCGCGACGAACGCCGCGTTCCCCAGGAGAATGCCGGCCTGCGGCCCCCCAAGCAGCTTGTCGCCCGAGGCGACGACGGCCGTCGCGCCGCTGCGCGCGGCCGCTGGCAGCAGCGGCTCCCCCGCCAATCCGTCGCCGGAGAGATCCGTCATGAGGCCGCCGCCCAGGTCGTAGATCACCGGCACCCTGCGCCTGCGCCCCAGCGCGACCAGCTCCTCGAGGGACGCCTCGGCGACGAAGCCTTCCTGGCGGAAGTTGGAGCGATGCACCTTGAGGATGGCGCGTGGGCCCGCGCGAGCGGGCGTCGCCGTGCGTCCGCGCGTCCGCGCGTCCGTGCGTGCCGTCGCCCGGAGGGCGCGCTCGTAGTCGGCCAGCCGCGTGCGATTGGTGGTCCCGACTTCGACGAGCCGGGCTCCGCTCTTCTCCAGGATCTCCGGGATCCGGAAGCCGCCGCCGATCTCGATCAGCTCTCCGCGCGAGACGATGACGTCGCCGCCGGCCGCCGCCGTCGCCAGCGCCAGCAGCAGCGCGGAGGCGGCGTTGTTGACGACCATCGCCGCGGGCGCGGCCGTCAGCTCGACGAGCAGGCCGGCGCAGTGCACGTGGCGGTCGCCGCGCCTGCCGCGCTCCGCGTCGTACTCGAGCGTGCTGTAGCCCTGAGCCGCCTCGTGGACCGCCGCAAGGGCTGCCTCGCTCAGGGGCGCGCGGCCGAGGTTGGTGTGCAGCACCACGCCGGTGGCGTTGACCGCGCGGCGCAGCGTCGGACGGGTGGCCGCTTCGAGCGCGCGCGCCACGGCGGCCGCCCAGAGCGCGCCGTCGGCCGGCGCGGCCTCGGGCGCTGCGCGGGCGTCGTCGATCGCGCGGCGCACTGCGCGCACCAGCAGGCTCCGGGGCACGCCGCCGGCCAGCGCCGCCACCGCGCCGTCCTTCAGCAGGCGGTCCACCGACGGCAGGTGGCGGCGCGGGTCGGTCATCGCGGCTTGGGGGCCGCCGGCATCGTGTCGCGGCGCGCGGCGCCCGTGTCGGGCCGCACCCGCACCGTGTCAGCGTGGGTC
>DATKLR010000127.1:0-11812 GCA_035542295.1 Gemmatimonadales bacterium
AGCAGCGGCTCGCGCCCGTGGCGGTAGCGGGTGGGCTCACCTTCGCGAGCCTGACGGCGGGCAGGTACCACACCTGTGGCCTGACGCGCGGCGGGGCCGCATACTGCTGGGGGTACAACTACTACGGCGAGCTGGGCGACAGCACGACCACCGACCGCCTCAGCCCCGTGCGGGTACTCGGATTCTGATGGCCGCGCTCACAGCGGGCGCTAAGGAGGCACTGATGAAAGCAACGATCGTCGCTGCAACTCTGCTTCTCTTCGGCGCCGGCTGCACGTCGCGGCAAGGTGAGGAATTGACCCAGCAGCAGACGGATCAGATCCGCAGCGAAGTCAACGCGGTAAGCGACAGCCTAATGGCGAGATTCGAGCGGTTGGATGGGACGGGGGCATTTCAGTTGTATGCCAACACGCCCCAGTGGGTGATGTTCAACATGGACGGCTCGCAATGGGACTACGAAACGACACGGAAGGCCATGCATGATTCGATCAGCAAGGCGGCCAGCTACCGCTACACCACGCTTCGTCGAGACTTCATGGTCGTCGACAAGGATGTGGTTCTCTGCGCGTGGGTCCTCAAGGATGAAGTCATCAACAAGTCGGGAGACACCATCGCATACAGCCAGCACCCCTTCACGCTGGTCTTCAGGAGAATGGCCGGCCAGTGGAAGGTGGTGTGGTCTCACGACTCCGGCGTTCCCGTGATACTCAAGGCGGCGGCTGCACGCCGGCGGTAACGGGCCCCGCCGCTCAGCCGGCTCCCTCCAGAATGCGGATCTCCCGCTCGACCGCCCCGTGCAGCGCCTTGGCGGCCGCCTGGTAGCGCGGGCTCTCATAGGCGGCAATCGCCTGCGCCACGCTGTCGAACTCGATCACGACCGCGCGCTGGTTCGCTCCGCCCTCGAAAGTCCTGACGGCCGTGCCGCGCGCCAGGATGCGGCCCCCGGCCGCCTCGAGCGCCGGCGTGGCCGCCGCGGCGTACCGGGCCAGGCGCGCCGGGTCCGAGACAGCGTGGTAGATGGTGATCCAGTAGCCCTTGGCCATCGGCTCCCCGCTTCGAATCAGACCATCCGGCGCTAGTGGCGCCGCCCCTTCGCGGCCGGCTTGGCGGGTGGCGCGGGAGGCGCGGGCGGCGTGTTCGGGCTCCAGCTTTCGGCGGCGACCTTCCAGTTCCCGTCGGTACCGCGGCGGAAGACCAGCAGGTACTTGCCGTCCTCGGAGGCCGTGGAGGGCGGCTGCTCCTGGTAGTGGTACGTGCCGCTGGTGTACATGAAGTCGCCGGCGCCGTCGGCCGTCTCCTGCGTGAGCTGGAGATTGACCTTCACGCCCATCATCCCCTTGTAGAACTGGCGGATCTGGTCTGTCCCTTTCACCATCGGCATGCCGGGCGGCATCATCATCGCATCCGCGGCGTAGGGCGCCACCATCGCCTCGACGTCACCGGCGCCCGTGGCCGCGCCCATCGCCGTCGTCATCTGGCGCGCCACAGCCCTGTCGGCGTCGGTGAGGGGCGCCGGCGCGGACTTGCATCCTCCCAGCGCGACGAAGGCGAGCAGCAGGGCACCGGCTTGAATGGGGCGCATCACGACTCCGTTGGGATGGGATAGGGTAGTCTGGGGCTGCCCCCGGGCGCCGCGCAAGGCCTCGGCGCGGCAGGGCCGTCAGGCACGCGGGTCAGAGCTCGCGCGACACGTCCACGGCGGAATCCTCGCCCTGGACGATCGTGAATCCGCGCCGCGCGAACACCGCAATCATCGCGCGATTGTCGGTCGTCGTCTGGGCGACGACCCGCTTCAGCTTCCAGCTCCGGGCGATCTCGACGCAGTAGTCGGTGAGGATGCCACCGAGGTCCCGGTGCTGGAAGGCGTCCACCACGAGCACCGCGTACTCGCCCTCCTCGTGGCTCGGGTCGGCGATGAGGCGCCCGACGCCGATCAGCCGGCGCTCGGCGCCCTCGCCGATCTCCGCGACGATGGCGATCTCGCGGGCGTAGTCGATGTAGCAGTAGCGGGTGGCCACGGCGTGCGTGGACCAGTCGAACAGGTAGCGGAAGCGGGAGTAGATCGTCTCCGTCGAGCAGCTGCGCAGCATCGCCAGCCACAGCGCCTCGTCCTCGGGCCGGATCGGCCGCAGGGTCACGGCCGTGCCGTCCTTGAGGAGGGTCCGGGTGACGAGCTTCTCGGGGTAGGGCCGCAGCACCAAGTGCGCGTAGGGCTCGACGTCCGCGCCTACCAGGGAGCGGTCCCAGACGGCGCGCGCGTCCAGCGCCACCACGTCGGTGGGCGTGCACAGCAGCGGATTGATGTCCAACTCGGTGATCTCGGGATAGTCGGCCGCCAGATACGAGAGGCGGATCAGCACCTCGACCAGCGCCTCGACGTTCACCGGCCTGCGGCCGCGGTAGCCGGTGAACAGCGGCCACATCCGCAGCTCCTCGAGCATCCGCTTGGCCAGCCGCTCGTTGAGCGGCGGGAAGCCGAGGCTGCGGTCGCCGAGCAGCTCGGCGCCGACGCCGCCCATCCCCGCCATCATGACCGTGCCGAAGACGGGGTCCCTCTTGATGCCGAGGATCAGCTCGAGGGAATCCGCGGCGCGGATCATCCTCTGGACGGTGACGCCCTCGAGCCGCGCGTCCGGCCGCCGCTCCCGCGCCTTGCGCACGATGCTCTCGTACGCCGCTGCGACCATCTCCGCGTTCTCCAGGTCGAGCGCGACGCCCCCCACGTCCGTCTTGTGGGTGAGATCGGGCGAGCGGACCTTGAGCACCACCGGATAGCCGATGCGGCCCGCGGCGGCGACGGCGTCCGCAGCGGTCGCGGCCGCGAGCGGCGTCGTGACGGGAATGCCGTACGACGCGATCAGCTCCTTGGCCGCGTCTTCGCCGAGGACGTCGCCCGCGCCGATCCGCGCGGCCACGAACCGCCGCTTCGCCTCGGCGCGGTCGTAGGGGAGCTGGATTGCGACGTCCCTGGGCGTCTCGTACAGCGTCTCCAGGTTGCGGGCGTAGGAGACGAGCGTCCCGAATGCGCGGACCGCCTGCTCGGGCGTCGAGTACGCCGCGATGCCGCCCTCGGCGAGCGTCGGAAGCGAGTCGCGCATGGCCCGGCCGCCCAGCCACGCGGCCAGCAGCGGCTTGGGGCTCTTCTGCGCCAGCCGGCCGAGCGCGCGGGCGATCCCGGCGGGATTGGTCATCGCCTGCGGCGTCACGATCGTCAGCACGGTGTCCACGCCCGGGTCGTCGAGCACGGCCTGCACCGCCTTCTCGATGCGCTTGGGGTTCGCGTCCCCGAGCACATCCACCGGATTGCCGTGCGACCACGGGGGCGGCAGGTCCGCCTCGAGCCTCGCCATCGTCTCCGGCGACAGCGTCGCGACCACGCCGTGCTGCGCCACCAGGGCGTCGGTGGCGATGACCCCGGGGCCGCCGGCGTTGGTCACGATGCCCAGCCTCGGACCGCCGGGGAGCCGGCCGCGGCCGATCAGCTCCGCGCAGTCGAAGACGTCGCCGAGCTCGCCGACGCGCGCGATGCCGGTGCGCTGGAATGCGGCGTCGTAGACGGCGTCCTCCGAAGCCATCGCGCCCGTGTGGGACGCGGCGGCCTGCGCCGAGGCGGGGAAGCGGCCCGCCTTGAAGGCGATGATGGGCTTCTGCCGCGCGAACGCGCGCGCCGCCGTCATGAAGCTGCGGGCCTGTGTGATGGACTCGATGTAGAGGATGATGGACCGCGTGTGCGGGTCTTCGCCGAAGTAGTCGATCAGGTCGCCGAAGTCGACGTCGAGCGCATTCCCGATGGACACGAAGTGCGAGAACCCGATCCCGCCTTCGAGCGCCCAGTCGAGCACCGACGCGCACAGCGCCCCCGACTGGGAGATGAACGCGATGTCGCCGTTGCGGGGGAGGGCGGGCGCGAAGCTCGCGTTCAGGTTGAGGCGCGGGACGAGGACGCCGAGGCAGTTGGGACCGAGGATCCGCATCCCGTCGAACCGCGCGCGCGCCGCGCCGATCTCCTGCTCGAGCCCCCGCCCGGCTTCGCCGCTCTCCTTGAAGCCGGCCGAGACGATGATGAGCCCGCGGATGCCGGCCTCGCCGCACGCGGCGACCTGCCGCGGCACCTGCTCGGCGGGCGAGCAGATGATGGCGAGGTCGGGCGTCCGCGGCAGGTGCGCGAGGTCGGGATAGCACGGCACGCCGAGCACCGCCTCGTGGCTCGGGTTCACCGGATAGACCACGCCGGTGAAGCCGCCGCCCACCAGATTGGCGAGGACCTTGCCGCCGACGCTGTTGGGGTTCGGCGAGACGTCGACGAGAGCGATGCGCCCGGGGCTGAAGACGCAGTCCAGGTTGTGAATGCCCATGCCGTGCCGCCCGGCTACACCGCATACCGCGGGCCGCAGGGGTCCCGGCAATCAGGACCGTTGCGATCGACCTTTGCCGGCCCCGTCGGTCCCGCGAGGGGCGACGCGCGGCCTCAGCGCCGCAGCGCGACGATCAGGTCGGCGACGTTGGCGCCGGTGGGGCCGGTCTCCAGCGCCTGCGGCACCCGAGCGAAGAAGCCGTAGGAATCGTTCGCGGCGAGGAAGGCCGCAGGGTCGGCGCCGGCACGCCGCGCGCTCTCCCGGGTGACGGCATCGGCGATGGCACCCGCCAGGTCGCCGTTGTCGCGGCCATCCGTCGCCAGAGTGAGCACCAGCTCGCCGCCCAGCACACCGCCCAAGGCCGCGAGGGCCAGCTCGAGGTTCCGGCCGCCGCGGCCGGCGCCGCGGACGGTGACCGTCGTTTCGCCGCCGTACAGCAATGCAGCACCGGGCGGCGCCGCGTGCAGGTCACGGAGCACCTGCGCCGCGACGTCGCGCGCCTCGCCCGACAGCGTCGCCGTGCGTGCGACGGGCCGAAGGCCCTCGCGCCGGGCCGCGGACGCCATCGCATCCAACGCGATCTGGTTCGAGACGAGCACCACGTTCGTCACGCGCTCGAAGATCGCCGGATCCTTCGGCGTCTCGATGAGCGCCAGGCCGGCCGGCTCGCGCCCCGCCGGGACGCCGTAGCGCGCCAGCACGCGCCGCGCGTCCGCCACCGTGCCGCCGTCCAGCGCGGTGGGTCCGGAGGCGACGACCTCCGGCGGCGCGCCGGGGACGTCCGAGAAGATGAGGCCGATCACGCGGGCAGGATGCGCCGCACGCGCCAGGTTGCCGCCGCGCGCGAGGGAGCTGTGCTTCCTGACGGTGTTGATCTCCTGGACCGTCGCGCCGGCACGAAACAGCGTCTCGAGCACGGCGCGCTCGCCTTCCACCGATCCGCCTGGCGGCGGCAGGCAGAGCAGGGTCGAGCCCCCGCCCGAGACCACGCACAGCACGACATCGTCGGGCCTGCCGCCCTCGAGAAAACGGAGGATCGAGCGCGTGGCCTCGACGTTGGCATCCGAAGGCATCGGATGGGTGCCGCGCAGAACCCGCATGCCGCGAAGCGGAAGGGGAACCGCCTCGGCGACGTCGAGCACGATGCCATCCGCGAGCCTCGGCCCGAGCACGTCCGCCAGGGCCGCAGCTGCGGCGGTCGCGCACTTCCCGACGGCCACGAGCCGCAGTCTCGCCGCCGGCGCCACCGGGGCGCCGGCGACCCGAAGTGTCTCGCCGTCGAGCGCCACGGCGCGGCGAGTCGCCGCAATGGTGTCGATCGCCTCGAGCGCGGCCTCGGCGATCGCCAGGGCCGCGCGCCGCGCCGGCGTGGTCGCGAGCGCGTCCCGGTTTCGAATGAGCACGCGCTGGCCCACGTCCCGCAGTACCATCAGGTCTTCACGCCGCGCCGAGCGCGCGCCCGCGATCAGAACGACCAGTTGACGATCGGGAAGAACGGGAACTGGCCGCCCGTCTTGATGATGTTGATCAGGCCGATCTGCACGCCGTGGAGCCGTTGCGCGTAGTTCACCAGCCCGAACTGCAGTCCATTCCAGTACTCGGCGGTGTTCACCAGCCCCCACTGCACACCCTCGCCCTGCTTCGCCGACGTGAACCACCCGCTCTGCAGACCCTTGAACTGGCCCTGTGTGATCGCGCCCGCCGCGGCCTGCCAGCCGCTGAACGAGCCCTTGTTGATCGCAACGAGCGCCCACTGCACACCGGCCGACGGCCCGCCGCTCGTGACGTTGACGAGGCCCCAGTCGAAGTACCTCACCGACGTGTTGACCGAGTAGATGAGGTTCAGGCGCAAGGCCGAGACCCCCTGGCTCTCGGGAACGATCTGGACCGGCGTGAAGAGCGAGAGCTGGACGGGCTGCTCCTGCGCCCCCAGCGGCATCGCCGCCGCGGCGGTGAGCGCCACCGTCGATAGCATCGCGCGTACGTTCATCGCTCCTCCAGGTGGAAGAGATTCTCTTCGATCGACCTCACCATGCAGCCGTGCTCCGTCGCCCGCCAGGGGCCGCATCCCGCGGCGTGCGCAGGCCGCCCGGAGGCTCAGCGGGGCGCGCGATATCCGCCGGCGACCCCGTGCGGGGAGAGCACCAGCTGCCAGAGCTGGTTCTTGCGAGCCCGGAATCCTCCGGCGCTCGAAAGCAGGAAGTACGTCCACATGCGGTGGAAACGCTCGTCGTAGCGGTCCTTCAGCTCGCTCCAGTGCTCCTCCACGTTGCGATGCCAGTGCATCAGCGTGGTGTCGTAGTCGGCTCCGAAGCTGTGCCAGTCCTCGAGCACGAACGTCCCCTCGATCGCAGCGGCGATCTGCCGCGCCGACGGCAGCATGGAGTTGGGGAAGATGTAGCGCTCGCTCCACGGATCGTTGCGGGTCACCGACCGATTGCTGCCGATCGTGTGCAGCAGGAGGAGGCCGTCGTCCGCGAGGTGGCGGCGGACGACCCGCATGAAGGTGCCGTAGTTCTTCTGCCCGACGTGCTCGAACATCCCGATCGACAGCACGCGGTCGAACGTCCCGTCGAGGTCCCGGTAGTCCTGGAGGCGGATCTCGACGGGCAGCCCGCGGCAGGATTCCCGGGCGAGCTTGACCTGCTCCTCGGAGACGGTGATCCCCACGACCGAGGCGCCGTAGCGCTCCGCCGCGAACGCGGCCGTCCCGCCCCAGCCGCAGCCGATGTCGAGCACCCGCATTCCGGCCTTGAGGCCGAGCTTCCGGCAGACCAGGTCGAGCTTCGCCTCCTGGGCCTGGTCCAGCGTGGCGGCGTCCTTCCAGTAGGCGCAGCTGTAGATCATCCGTCGGTCGAGCATGCGGCGGAAGAGATCGTTGCCGATGTCATAGTGGTGACGGCCGATCTGGAAGGCACGGTCGCGGCGCTGCAGGTTGACGACGTGCGCCCAGGCGAACCCGAGCGCCTCCTTCCACGGCCGGACCTTCGTGTCCAGCTCGGCGCGCAGCACCCGGGTGATGAACTCGTCGAGCTGCCCGGCGTCCCACCAGCCGTCCATGTAGGACTCTCCCAGGCCGAGCGAGCCCTCCGCCATCACGCGCGCGAAGACTCGTTCGTCGTGCACCTGGATGTCCCACGGCCGGTCGCCGTTGATCGCTACGCCGGCGAGCCCCAGCAGCTGCTCGGCTTTGGCGCGGATCGCGCCGGATGGCATGGCGGCCTCCCCGGTTCCGGCTACACGTTGAACCGGATGTGCAGGATGTCGCCGTCGGCGACGACGTAGTCCTTTCCCTCGATCTGCAGCTTCCCGGCGTGGTGGACGGCCTGCTCCGAGCCGTACTGCATGAAGACGTCGTAGGGCATCACCTCGGCCCGGATGAAGCCGCGCTCGAGATCGGTGTGGATCTTCCCCGCCGCCTGCCGGGCCTTCGTCCCGCGCCTGATCGGCCAGGCGCGCACCTCGTCCGGCCCCACGGTGAAAAAGGAGATGAGGTCGAGGAGCGCGTAGGCGGTGTGGATGAACCGGGTGAGCGCGGACTCCTTGAGGCCGAGGTCCTCGAGGAACGCCGCCTGGTCCGCGGCATCCATCGTCGCGATCTCGGCCTCGACGCTCGCCGACAGCACGAGTCCCGCGGCGTGCATCGCGGCGAGCTTCTGCTCCAGCGACGCGCCGAGAGGCTGCGCGGCCTCCGACTCGCTGCGGTTCACGACGGCGAGCAGCGGACGGTCGGTCAGGAAGCCGTAGCTCGACAGCGGGGCGCGATCCAGCGCCTCGGGGGGCAGGGAGCGCAGCGGCAGGGACTGCTCCAGCGTCTTCTGCATCAGCTCGAATGCCGCCAGCTCGTTCGCGCTCGGCTTGTCCTTCTTGGCGCGGTCGAGCCGGCGCTCGACCGCCGTGAGGTCGGCCAGCAGACACTCGGTCTCGAACGCTTCGAGCTCGGCCACGGGGTCCGCCGCCGCCTCGATCGCAGGATTCGGGAAGGCCCGGAGGACGAGGCAGAGCACGTCCTGATCGCGGATCTGCTGGAGCGCCTTCTTCGAGAGGCCCTGGCGCTCGGCGCCGTGCTCCCCGGGAATGTCGCTGAAGACGATCTCGGCAAAGGTCGTCTTCTTCGGCGTGAAGATCCGGCTGAGCGTGTCGATCCGCTCGTCGGGCACCTTCACCGTGCCGAGATGCACGTCGCCGCCGAACCCGACCGGGACGTCCAGACCCGTCAGGGTGTTGAAGACCGTGGTCTTCCCCGAGCCGGCGAACCCCACCAGGCCGATTTTCATGGCCCAATTGTACCGCTCCCCGCGGAGCCGCGCATCGGCGGTTGCCCGCCGGCGCGGCGGCGCCTATGGTACGCTGTGCGATGCCGACGCGTCCCGCCCCGAAGGTCCTGCTCGCTGCCGTGGCCGTCGCCGCGACCATGCTCCCGTCCGCCTGCGAGGGGAACGTGTCGCTGCCCGACGAGGGCCCGCTCCGGCCGGCCACGCTGACCTTCAGCATCCAGCCCGAGTATGGTTTGGCCGGCCAGCCGATCGGCCCCGGCGTTGCGGTCACGGCGCTGAACAGCCACGGCGACACCGCCTACTCCTTCACCGCGACCATCCAGCTCTCGATCGCGCTGGGCACGGGCAACCCGTCGGCGCACCTGAACGGGGTGACGCGGCTGGCCGCGGTGGACGGGACCGCGCAGTTCTCGAATCTGAGCATCGACTCCGCCGGCACCGGCTACCGGTTGCTCGCCGCGTCGAGCGGGCTCGGAGGCGCCCTCAGCGACTCCTTCAACGTGACGGCCCCGGCTCCGGGCCCGGCGGCGCGGAGCAGGGGCGCCGCGTCACACCCACCCCTCTGACGTTCCCTCGAAGGGATTCGTCCATGCGACTGCTCGTACCGCTCGTCCTTCTGGCGCTCGCGCCGTGCGCGCGCGCCGCCGCCCAGGAGACCACCTACACCCACGCCGACACGCTGCGCGGCTCGAACGGGCCGGAGCGCGCGTGGTGGGACGCCCAGTTCTACGACCTGCACGTCCGGGTGGAAAGCGCCGACAGCAGCGTCCGCGGCTGGAACGGCATCACCTACCGGGTGCTCGCCCCCGCGCGCGAGATGCAGCTCGACCTCCAGGTGCCGCTCGAGGTGGACAGCATCGTGCAGGACGGGCGGCGGCTCGCGTACCGGCGCGACGGGAACGCCTTCTTCGTGACCCTGCGCGGGCAACAGCGCGCCGGCGACGTCAAGACGGTCACCGTCTGGTACCACGGCAGGCCGCGCGTCGCGGTGATGCCGCCGTGGCAGGCCGGTTTCACCTGGACGTACGACAGCCTCGGCAACCGGTGGGTGGCGACGACGGACGAGGGGCTCGGCGCGAGCGTCTACTGGCCGCTCAAGGATTGGCTGGGTGACGAGCCGGACTCGCAGCGGATCGCGATCACGGTAAGCGACCCGATGGTGGACGTCTCGAACGGGCGGCTCCGGAGCGTCACGCCGAACGGCGACGGCACGATTACCTACGAGTGGTTCGTCGCGGACCCGATCAACAGCTACGACGTCGCGGTCAACGCGGGAACCTACGCGCACTGGAGCGATACGCTCGATGCGGAAGCGGGCAAGCTGTCGCTCGACTTCTGGCCGCTGAGCTACCACGTGGAGGCGGCGCGGCGGCAATGGCGGCAGGTGATCCCGATGCTCCAGTGCTTCGAGCACTGGTTCGGTCCGTATCCCTGGTACGCCGATGGCTACAAGCTCGTCGAGGTGCCCCACCTCGGGATGGAGCACCAGAGCGCCGTTGCCTACGGCAACCGATTCGCCAACGGCTACCTGGGGCGCGACCTGTCGCACACCGGCCTGGGCCTCAACTGGGACTACATCATCGTGCATGAGAGCGCGCACGAGTGGTGGGGGAACAGCATCTCGGCGCAGGACCACGCCGACATGTGGGTGCACGAGGGCTTCGCCTACTATGCCGAGGGCCTGTTCACGGAGTGCCAGCAGGGCAAGATGGCGGGCGCGGCCTATCTCATCGGCTCGCGCCGCAACATCCGGAACGATCGGCCGATCGTCCCCGCCTACGGCGTCAACGCCGAGGGATCGGGGGACATGTACCCGAAGGGCGCGAACCTGTTGCACACCATCCGCCAGATCGTGGGCGACGACGCGAAGTGGCGCGCGATCCTGCGCGGCCTCAACGCCACGTTCTGGCACCAGACGGTCACCGGCCGGCAGGTGGAGGACTACATCAGCCGCGAGGCGGGGATCGACCTGAGCAGGGTGTTCGCGCAGTACCTGACGACGACGATGATCCCGGAGTTCGAGTACAAGGTCGCAGGAGATACACTCTGGTACCGTTGGGCGAACGTCGTCAGCGGATTCGACATGCCGCTCCAGGTGAGCATCCCCGGCCTGGGCGAAAGAGCGCTCCATCCCACGGAGGCGTGGCAGACGCTGCCGGTGACGTCACGGGACGCGGCCGAGCTGGAAGTGGACGAGAACTACTACGTCACGGCGCGCAACGTCGGTGCGCGGCCGTGAAGCGGTCGCGGCTCGATTGGCGCGCAGCCGCGATGGGCGCGGCCGCGGTTGCGCTGTGGGTGGGAGGAGCCGCGGCCCAGAACCCGTCGAGCTCCGCGCCTCCGAACGCACCGGCCCGGCTCGTCGTGCTGGGCCGCGGCATCCAGCTCCTCTACGGCGGCCGCACGCTGCTCGCGGGGACGATCGAGAGTCAGGGCGCAGCCGACCTCGAGACCCTCGTCGACAGCGCGGGCGGGATCGTGACGCAGGTCGCCAAATGGACGGCCCGCGGGCGCGGGCCGGTGATCCTGACGGCGACGGTCAGCGCGAGCGCGGAGGCCTTCCCCTGCGAAGTCGAGCCGCGGGAGGACGGCCTCAGGGTGGTGCGCAACAGCGTCGGCCTGAGCCGCAGTCTACTGAACCGCGCCGTCTACGACCGGCGCGGCGACTGGGTCCTCTCCGTGGACTATCCGGCGGACGTCACGGTGACGCCCCAGGCGTCGGGGGACTCGATAGTGTTCCGCATCGAGGCCTCCGGTGGCGAGGTCGCGCTGCGGTTCCGCCCGCGATACTACCAGAAGCACCGCGGGCTGTCGGCCTTCCGGCCCTGGGCCTACCGTGTGTGGCCCGGGTCCGTGGCGGGGTGGTCGTCGTGGTTCGCGTTCCTCGACTCGGTCACCGAGGGCGACATCCGCCGCACGGCCGACGTGATGGCCGAGACGCTCGCACCATGGGGATACGAATACCTGCAGATCGACGACGGCTACGAGCGGCAGCCGATCGGCCTGCCGGACCACTGGCTCGAGGCGAACACCAAGTTCCCGGCGGGGCTCCCGGCTCTGAGCCGCTACATCGCCGAGCGCGGTCTCAAGCCGGGGATCTGGACCAACGTCTCCTTCCACGACCGCGGGTACGCGCTGGCGCACCCGGCGTACTTCGTCACCGACTCGGAGGGGAGGCCC
>DATKLR010000128.1:0-2800 GCA_035542295.1 Gemmatimonadales bacterium
GGTCGCGGGGGGCCGCTTCCGGGAGGATCTCTTCTATCGCCTCGCGGTGTTCCCGATCCGTGTCCCGCCGCTGCGCGAGCGGCCCGAGGACGTGCTCGCGCTCGCCGCGCACTTCCTCGCACAGCACGCGGGCGGGGCGCATGGCGCGCCCCCTGCCCTGGCGCCCGATGCCGCGGCGCTGCTCCAGGCGTACGCGTGGCCGGGCAACGTGCGCGAGCTCGAGAACGAGATCCAGCGCGCCCTGGCCCTCGCCGAGCCCGGCGACCCCGTCCCGGCGGCCTGCTTCTCGGAGCGCATTACGTCGGTGGTCGAGCCCGTCGAGAGCGCGGCGCGCGACGGCGAGACCCTGCGCGAGACCCTCGGCCGCATCGAGGCCCTGCTCATCCGCCGCGCCCTCGATTCCCTCGGCGGTCGCCGCGCGGCGACGGCGCGCAGGCTCGGGATCACCCGTGAAGGGCTGTACAAGTAGAGGCCAACTTTGTCGCGGAATCGGACCGCGCTCCACTTTTATTGGCAATATCAGTGACTTGTGGCCTCCCACTGGGGGGACTGGGGAGTTGGCGTCCCAATCCGAGGAGTCGGCTCGCCCCCGTGAGCACCAGGACGGAAGGGGTTCAACCCTAGGGGCTCAGACGACGGGTCGGCCAGTTTCTAGGGGGCAGGTCACCCGGTCACACCTTGCGCGTGATCCGCCGGGCGGCCTGCGGACGCGGCGCGGGCCGCCAGCGGCGATGACTCCACAGAAGGGGTGCCAGCCCCAACACCACCACCCCGACGCCGACGATGGCACCCGTCTTGGCATAGGCCAGGCTGGAGTAGAGCAAGTACGCGCAGGTCGCGCAGAACACGAGTGGCGTGATCGGATAGAGCGGCACCACGAACGGCCGAGGCAGCGACGGCTCGCGGACGCGCATGACGAAGATGCCGATGCCCACGAGGAGAAAGAAGAACCAGAACACCGGTGCGGTGTAGTCGATCATCGTCTGCAGGCCTTGCCGCGTGGCGGTGCCCAGCGCAACCAGCGCGAGCGAGACCAGACACTGAGCGATCAGCCCGGTGCTGGGCGTGCTCTTGTCCTGGTCCCAGCGCCCGAGCCAGCCGAACACGGGAAAGTCGCGGCCCAGCGCGAAGTTGGAGCGCGCTCCGACGATCATTGTCGCGTTGCCCGACGTCAGTGCGGCGAGCGCGATCATCGAGCTGACCACGACACGCCCGGAGCTGCCGAAGGCCCGCTCCAGCAGATCCGCGGCGAGCGCGTTCGACTCGGCCATCCCCGACAGCGACAGCCCACGCATGTACGCGAGATTGGCGAGCACGTAGAGCGCGGTCACGACGGCGAGCGAGACGGTGATCGCGGCCGCCATGCTACGGAGGTTCTTGAGCTCCGCGGACACGTAGGCGGCCTCGTTCCAGCCGCCGTAGGCATAGAGCACGAACACCATCGCCAGGCCGGCCGATGGAGTCGGCCCGGGCAGCGCGGCCGGCGCAGGCGCAGGCGCAGCAGGTGCGACCACGAGCAGCCCGACCACGATGATCGCGACGACCCCCAGCACCTCGAGACTGGTGAAGAGGTTCTGCGCCGTCTTGCCCTGGTGAATGCCGGCGAGGTTGAGCAGCGTGAGCAGCACCACGCACAGGACCGCATACAGCGTCGGCGAGTACGCGCCGAGCGGTGCCACCTTGGTCATGTAGTCGCCGAACGTGAACGCGAGAAACGCAATCGAGCCGGTCGTGATCACGGCCATGCGCGCCCACCCATACAGAAACGCGAGGTTGCGCCCGTAGGCGCGCTGCAGGAAGGCGTAGTCTCCCCCCGTGCTCGGACACGAGGTCGCCAGCTCCGCGTAGCAGAGCCCGCCGATCACGGACAACACGCCCCCCACGAGCCACAGGCCCAAGACGAGACCCGGGCTCGTGGTGCCCTTCGCCACGAGCGACGGCACGGTGAAGATGCCGGAGCCGATGACGATGCCGACGATGATGCCGACGGCATCGCGCGTGTCGAGCGAGGCCGCGGGCTGCGCAGTGTTCATCGCGCTGGCCTATTCGACGAGGTCGAGGCTGAGATCGAGCCGCCGGAAGCGCGCGGCGACGGCGACCGTGACGAAGGCCGCGGACGCGACGAGCGCGCCAAAGGCAGCGCCGAGCGACGCCCGGCGACCGCCGCCCGCGAAGCGCACGATCCCGCCCACCCTCGCGGCCGTACCGAGCACGAGCACAGCGGTAAGAAATCTGATCGAGGTGACCACCACCATCCGCCCTGCTTGCGAAGCGCCGGCCGTCCCGCCCACTGGTGTCGGGCTCGGGAACACGAGGAACAGCAGATTCTCGACCGAGAGTATGAGCACGTTGAGCGCCTAAGGCGATTAAACGGCCGATCGAGGTTCGATAGCGCCCGCTGGGTCGCCCAGGGCCCGTTCAGCTGTCGCGCGCCGAGGGGCGCGCGTTAAGCCTCGGGCGGGGTCGACAAGTCCCGCAGAGAGACTCAGCGGCTCGTGCATCGCCTTTTGCGCATCCGTCGGTCCCTTCGCCCCCGAGGCCCAGTCCGCCGAAACCTCACGATCGCCGTGGTCCGGGATTCCTAAAGCACGTCAGCTGAAGCAGCTTGGTCTCGTGCAACCCGTGTTCAGGTCGCGGTCTCTCCCGGCACGGCCGTGCTCCTAGTCGCGCGGGTCACGCCCTTCCACGGCCCTCGTGAGGAGCGCGCCGGCGGGAGTGGCCGCGCGCGCCGCCGATCCCAACGAGCCCGGCGGCGATCAGCGCGACGGACGCGGGCTCTGGGACCAGGGAGAAGCTCATG
>DATKLR010000129.1:0-4377 GCA_035542295.1 Gemmatimonadales bacterium
AAGGGCGATCAACGGGCGGTCTTTCTCTCCCTGCGGGGCGCCCGGCTCACGTCCCGGAGCATCCAGAGCATCGTGCGAGGCTGCTTCGCGGCGATTGGCACCAGCGCCGGGCTCAAGGTGCACAGCTTGCGGCACAGCTTCGCCACCCATCTGCTGGACGCGGGGGCGGACCTGCGGGCGGTGCAGGAGCTGCTGGGGCACGCGTCGCTGTCCACGACGCAGATCTACACGCACACCAGCGTCGAGCGGCTGAAGCAGGTCTACCACCAGGCACATCCGAGGGCGTAGATGGGCACGATCCACGCAACCACCATCCTCTGCGTCCGCAAGGACGGCCGAGTGGCCATGGGCGGCGACGGCCAGGTCACGGTCGGTGAGACCGTCATGAAGTCGCACGCGCAGAAGGTGCGCCTCCTCAAGGGCGGGAAGGCGGTGGCGGGCTTCGCGGGCGGCGCGGCGGACGCGTTGACCCTGTTCGAGAAGTTCGAGGAGAAGATGGAGCGCTACCCCGGCAACCTGGCGCGTGCCGCGGTCGAGCTGGCGAAGGACTGGCGCAGCGACCGGGTGCTGCGGCGGCTCGAGGCGCAGCTGGCGGTGGCCGACAAGGAGCGGGGACTGCTCGTCACCGGCAACGGCGACGTGATCGAGCCGGACGACGGGATCCTCGCGGTGGGCTCGGGAGGCCCTTACGCCCTGGCTGCTGCGCGGGCCCTGCTTGCGCACACCAAGCTCCCGCCGCGCGAGATCGTGGAGCGGAGCCTCGAGATCGCGGCGGATATCTGCATCTATACCAACCGGAATCTCACGATTGTCGAGCTGGAGTAGCGGCACGAGGAAGGCGGCGGGCGCGGCGCTCGCCGCCCTCCTCGGCGGCTGGGCCGTCGCCGCGCTCGCGCCCCGCGACTTCACCGTCGGGACGTTCCAGGACGATGCGCAGTACGCGGTGCTCGCCAAGGCGATCCGCGAGCAGCACACCTACCGCAACCTCAACTTCCCCGGACATCCGCCCGAGCTGAAGTTCGCGCCGGGATGGCCGGCGGTCCTCGCGCTCGCCTGGGAACCGGGCGCGAGCGGGGACGACAACCTCCAGCGGCTGCGCTGGGTAAACCTCGCGCTGGTGGGTCCGCTCGCCGCGGTGGTGGCCGTCGCGGGGATGCAGGTGTTCGGCCTCCCGGCCGCGCTCAGCGCCGTGGTGGCCGTCTCGAGCGTCGCCGCGCCGGCGGAGCTCACCTGGTGGACGATCCCGATGTCGGAGCCGCTCTGCCTGGCGCTCCTGGCCCTCGGGCTCGTCCTGGCCGAGCGCGGCCGGCCGAAGAGCGCGGCCGTCGCTGTGGCGGCGGCCGTGTACGTGCGGAGTGTCGCGGCGCCGTTCCTCGTCGCGCTGGTCGTGGCGGCGTGGTGGAAGCAGGGGTGGCGGCGCGCCGTGGCGCCGGCGCTGGCCGGCGGACTGCTGCTCCTCCCGTGGGTGGTGCACGTCACCCTGAACGCCCACGCGGTGCCCGAGGTGCTGGGGGGCGCCGGTTACGGCTCGTACGCCGACTTCTACGGGCAGGGTCTCCGCGCCGATCCGGTCACGATGCTGTTCGCGGTGCCGTGGGTGAACGCGCCGATGATCGTGCAGGCTCTGGGCCAGGCGCTGCTTGGCTGGCACTGGGCGCCCCGCCTGATCGAGCTGCTGCTCGGCGCGGTCGTCGCCGGACTGGTCGTCCGGTCCGGGCGCACGCGCCCGGTCTTCTGGATCGGCCTCGCCCTCTACGTGGTCACGGTGCTCTTCTGGCCGTTCCCGCAGGAGGACCGGTTCGTGGGGAGCACCTGGCCGCTGCTCCTCCTCGCCGCGCTCGCCGCGCTGCCGTGGCCGCGCGTCCGCTGGGGGGTGGCCGGCGCGTTCGCGCTCGCGGCCGTGATCGCGTTCGTGCAGGGCCGGGGCGTCGAGCGCCATCGGGAGCGCAGCCGCTCGTCGCTCGCGCTCCTGGACTCGCTCAGGCCGCGCCTCCCGCCCGGCGTCCTTGTGGCCACCAGCAATCCGCCCCTCGTCTACCTGCGTCTCGGCAACCCGACCATCGTCAACTGGCGGGAGCGCAGCTACCGCTGGTACCGGATGGGCTACTGGTCCACCGCCTGGGGGCTGGGCGACGACCTCTGGGCGATCGTTCGCGCGTACCACCCCGATTACCTTATCATCGAGAGGCGCGGGGCCGAGGGGCGCTATGCCGCCGGGAGTCTCATCCGGCAATGTCCTGGGGTCCTGCGCCAGGTGTGGAGCACGCCGGGGGGCGAGTATCTCTTCGCCGTGCGGAGCGACGTCCCCTGCGCTCCCGTGGTCGCGAAGCCGTAGGGCGCCGAAGCGCCGACGAGGAACGATGGTCGAGCCTGAGATCAAGCCGGGAGCCGAGGGAGCCGTGCAGCCGCCGGTCGAGGAGCCGCTGCCCTGGCTGGAGGAGCTGCCGCCGCGCCAGATCGTGGCGGAGCTGGACCGCTACATCGTCGGCCAGGCGGCGGCGAAGAAGTCCGTCGCGATCGCGATCCGCAACCGGTGGCGGCGCGCGCAGGCCCCGGACGACATCCGCGAGGAGATCCTCCCGAACAACATCATCATGATCGGGCCTACGGGCGTCGGGAAGACGGAGATCGCCCGCCGCCTCGCGCGGCTCGCCGGCGCCCCGTTCCTCAAGGTGGAAGCGTCCAAGTTCACCGAAGTGGGGTACGTCGGCCGCGACGTCGAGTCCATGGTGCGCGACCTGGTAGACTCCGCGATCCAGATGGTGCGCGGCGAGCGTGAGGACGACATCTACCCGCAGGCCGAGGCGCGCGCGGAGGAGCGGCTGCTGGACCTGCTCCTGCCGCCGGTCGCGAAGGACGCGCACGCCGCCGCCAAGCCGGGGCCGCAGCTTGCCGAGCCTGCCGCGGGGGCGCCGCGCACCCTGTTCGTCGTCTCCCCGAAGGGGGACGTCACGGAGCGTGCGGATGCGGAAGACGCGAAGCTGCAGGAGCGCCGCGAGCGCACGCGCGAGAAGCTCCGCGCGCTCCTCAAGGACGGGAAGCTCGAGGAGCGCGACGTCGAGGTCGAGGTGACCCAGGAGTCCTTCCCCGCGATGGACCTCTTCCAGCAGCCGGGGATGGAGGGGCCCGACATCAACGTGATGGACTGGCTCAAGGAGATGCTCCCGAAGCGCAAGAAGCGGCGTACCGTGCGCGTGCAGGAGGCGCGGCGCATTCTGGTGGACGAGGAGCTGCGCAAGCTGGTGGACATGGACGACGTGGTGAACGAGGCCCTGGACCGCGTCGAGAACCACGGGATCATCTTCATCGACGAGCTGGACAAGATCGCCGGCGAGCGCGGGACCGTCGGCCCCGACGTCAGCCGAGAAGGGGTGCAGCGCGACCTCCTGCCGATCGTCGAGGGCTCGACGGTGCAGACCCGTTACGGGCTGGTGCGCACCGACCACGTCCTCTTCATCGCGGCCGGCGCGTTCCACGTCTCCAAGCCCTCCGACCTCATCCCCGAGCTGCAGGGCCGGTTCCCGATCCGGGTCGAGCTGCTGCCGCTCGGCGAGGACGACTTCGTGCGCATCATGACCGAGCCGGAGAACGCGCTCACCAAGCAGTACGCGGCGCTGTGCGCCGCCGAAGGCGCGGCGCTCGAGTTCACGCCCGAGGGGATCCGCGAAGTGGCCCGCATCGCGACGGTCCTCAACGAGCGCATGGAGAACATCGGCGCCCGGCGCCTGCACACCGTGCTGACCACCCTGCTCGAGGACACCCTCTACGACTTGCCGGACGTGCCTGAAAAGCGCATCGTCTTCGACAAGAAGAAGGTCAAGGAACGGCTCGACGCGATCGTGCAGGACGAGGATCTCCGCAAGTACATCCTGTAGCCTGGAGCCACGCCATGGAGAGCGCACCCAAGCGGCACGTCATCCCGCCCGCGGTCGAAGCGGAGCGGATGCGGCGCTACTCGGTCATGCTAGTGGTCGTCGCCTTCGTGCTTCTCGGCCTCAACTACGCGGAGCTGACCATGGCGCACCTCCTCTGGTTCGGCGCCATGCTCCTCGCGGTGATGGGAATCGTCGTCGGAGCCGCCGGAGTCGTGATGCGCGGGCTCCAGTGGCACTATGACAAGCTGGCGGAGGAGTTTCGCGGCCATCCCCGCGTCACCTCCACGGACGTCTCGGGCGGCCCGCGGCCCGCGGCGGCGGCCGAAGCGGGCGCCGCTCCGCCGAAGCCCGAGTAGGCCGGCCCTGCTTGCTGGGGAGCGCGGGCAGGGGTAGAATCACCCTGCCCGCTGTCATTTTGACCGACAACCCACACACCCATGCCCAAGCGCGACTACCTCATCTTCTCAGACTTCACCAAGCCCCAAGTCGATGACCTGTTTGC
>DATKLR010000130.1:0-11286 GCA_035542295.1 Gemmatimonadales bacterium
GCGGGACGGGGCAGGCGTCGCTCTCCGCCTCGCGACTCCCCACGCAGTAGACATAGGCGATGTTCCGGACCCGGCGCCCCCCGACGAGGAGCGGCCCCGAAGCCTTGGCGAGCAGCTCGCGGAGCTCCGGGAGCGTCACCACGCCCGGCAGGCCGTAGCCGAACTCCCCAGGGTGCGGAGCGTACGGATCGAAGCCCGTGGCCACCACGATCGCCCCGACGTCAAGCGCAAGCTCCTCCGCCTCGCCGACACGCACCTTCACCATGAAGGCGCCCACGCTGCCGCTCTTCTCGACCACCTCCGCGTCGGTGAACAGCGTGATGTTCTCGCGTGAGCGGATCTCGCCGAGCAGCGTATCCACGAGCTGTGCGCCCTCGCGATCGCTGGGGAAGAGCTTGCCCCAGGCCGGCACGCGCCCGCCGACGGCCGCGGCGCGCTCCACCAGGTAGACGCCGAGCCCCATGTCGGCCAGCGCGACGGCGGCGCGCATCCCGGCCACGCCCGCGCCGATCACCAGCGCCCGCGGCGTCGTCTCCACCCTGAGGTCGGTGAGCGGCTCCCCCAGCCGCGTGTGGGCGATGCCGGCGCGCACCAGGTCCGCCGCCTTGGCGGTCGCCGCCGGCCGCGCGTGCCGGTGCGCCCAGGAGCACTGCTCCCGCACGTTCACCTGGGTGTACAGGTACGGGTTGAGCCCGGCGCGCTGCGCCATGCTGCGGAAGGTCGTGAGGTGGAGCTTCGGGGAGCAGGACGCGACGACGATGCCGTCGAGCCGCTCGTCGCGGATGATCCGCTCCATCTCCTGCTGGGCGGCGTCGGAGCAGGCGAACTGGAAGACCTTCGCCACGACGACGCCGTGCTCGCGCTCCATCTCCGCGCGGACCTTCTCCACGTCCACGTAGTCGGAGATGTTCCCGCCGCAGTGGCAGATGAAGGCGCCGACCCGCCTGGCGCTCATCCCGCCGCCTTCACGGCGCGCGCTCGCCGCTGGAGGTACGAGGCGACCTGGGTCACCGCCGCGCCGGAGTGGAGGATCGTGTCGGGGATGTCGCGGATGGCTGACGCCGTCCCCGCGACGAACACGCCGTCCAGGCTGGTTCGCCCGGGCTCCAGGTCCTCGTCCACCTCCCTCACGTACCGGAAGGCGTCGGCGGCGAGCGCCCCCGGCGGGAAGAGGCCGAACGCGTCGGGGTTGGCGGACAGGCCGACCGAGAGCACCGCGAGGTCGTGCTCCGCCGTCTGGAGCCCACCGCCGCCCTCGATGTCCTCGTAGTGGAGCACGACGTTGCCGTCCCCCCCCTCGGCGGGCTCGATCTTCGCCACCTTCCCCTTCACGAACCGCACGCCCATCCCCTTGGCCTGCTCGAAGAACTCCTCGTAGCCTTTGCCGAAGGCGCGGATGTCGATGTAGTAGATCGTGACGTCGGCCAGGGGCAGCGCGCCCATCAGGAGCTGCGCCTGCTTGATCGAGTACATGCAGCAGACCCGCGAGCAGAGGCGGTTGTCCGCCGTGCAGTCGCGCGAGCCGGTGCACAGCACGTACGCGATGGTGGAGGGCGCCTTGCCGTCGGAGGGCCGCACGACCGCGTTGTACGGCCGGGTGGGCGCGAGGATGCGGTCCATCTGCATCGAGGTGATGACGTTGGGGAGCGTGCCGAACCCGTAGGCTGGCTTCCGCTTCGCGTCGAAGAGCTGGAAGCCCGTCGCCACGAGCACCGACCGCGCCTCGATCGCCGTGCGCTCCTCCCGCATGTCGAGCCGGATGGCGCCGGCGGGGCAGGCGGCCACGCACTCGTGGCATTCCGAGCAGACGCCGCAGTCGAGGCAACGTCCGGCGCTGTACCGGGCTTCCTCTTCCGTCATCGTATGCTCGATCTCGTCCAGGGATCGAGCGCGCTCGGCGGCCGGCGTCTCGTGCGGGGCCACGCCCGCCCGCGGCGTCGCGCCGCGCTCCCGCGCCGCCGCCTTGTCCGCCACGGGCAGCCGCGCATCGAACGTCACCCGCTCGAGCGGGAGCCCCCGGACGTACCGGTCCAGGTAGAACGCGGCGCGCTTCCCCTGCGCTACGGCCTCGATGATCATCGAGGGCCCGGTCACCGCGTCGCCGCCCGCGAAGACGCCCGGAAGCGACGTCGCCAGCGTCTCGGTGTCGGTCTCGATTGTCCCGTTCTTGCGCAGCCGCAGCTCGCCGGCGAAGGGGCGGGTGCTCGGCGAGAGCCCGATCGCGAGGACCACGACGTCCGCGGGGAGGAACTGCTCCGAGCCCGGCACCGGAATGGGGCGGCGGCGCCCGCTGGCGTCCGGCCCGCCGAGGCGCATCGACAGCCACTCGACGCCGGAGAGTCTGCCGTCTTCGCCCACGAAGGCGCTCGGGGCCTGGAGCGGGTGCAGCTCCACGCCCTCCTCCAGCGCCGCCTGGATCTCGAAGTCGTGCGCCGGCATCTCGGCGCGGGACCTCCGGTAGTGGATGCCGACGTGCGCGGCGCCGAGGCGGAGCGCGATGCGGGCGGAGTCGATCGCGACGTTGCCGCCGCCGATCACCGCCACCCGCTTGCCGGCGAGATCCATCCCCCGTCCGGCGTTCGCCGCCTCGAGCAGCTCCATGGACTCGACCACGCCCCGGAGGTCCGCTCCCGGGGCGTCGATCCCCTGGCCCTCCATCGTGCCGAGCGCGAGGAAGGTCGCATCGAAGCCCTGGGACTTGAGGGAGGCGATGGACGCAACGGCCGCGCTGGTCCGGATCTCCACGCCCAGGGCCGTGATGTTCTTGAGGTCGCGATCCACGATCGCGCGCGGCAGGCGGAACGGCGGGATGCCGTGGCGCAGCATGCCGCCGGCCTCGGGGCCCGCCTCGAACACCGTCACGCCGTAGCCGGTGCGCGCGAGGAAGTAGGCGGCGGTCAGGCCCGCCGGTCCCGAGCCGACGATCGCGACGCGCTTGCCGTTCGCGGCGGCGGGCGGACCATACTCCGGCTCCGGATGCCGCGCGTAGTAGTGATCCACCATGAAGCGCTTGATGCCGCGGATGGAGACCGTCCCCCCGGCCTCGTCCCGCGTGCACTCTCCCTCGCAGGGCGCGTAGCAGGCGCGGCTCAGGCTGCCGGGCAGCGGCGCGTCCTCCATGTGCAGGCGGAACGCCTCCTCGTACCTGCCGGCGCGCACCAGCGAGACGTAGCCGTGCGCTTTCACGCCCGCGGGACAGGCGAAGGAGCAGGGCGACGTGCCGGCGCGCTCGATGACCGCCTTCTTGGGCACCGCCTGCGGGAAGGCGATGTGCGCGGCGCGGGTGGCCACGAGGTCGGCGTTGAAGCGGTCGGGAATCGCGACGGTGCAGGCGCGCTCGCAATCCTGGCACCCGGTGCACGCGCTGAGGTCAACGAACGTCGGCTTGTGGAGGACGCGTGCGGCGAAGGTCCCGTCGGCCTGCGGCGTGATCCCCTCGACCTCGCTGTAGGTGAAGACCTCGACGTTGGGGTGATGCGAGACGGCGGCCATCTTGGGCGTCGAGATGCAGCTGGCGCAGTCGAGGGTGGGGAAGACCTTGCTGAGCAAGATCATCTTCCCGCCGACGGACGGCTCCTTCTCGACCAGGGCGACCTTGTAGCCCATGTCGCCGAGGGTGAGCGCGCTCTCCATCCCGGCGATGCCGCCGCCGACGATCAGGACGTCGCAGCTCGCGCCCTCGCCGCTCATCGGCTCATCCCGCCAGGGCTCCCAACGCGTCGCCGAACTGCCGCATGTGCGAGACGAAGGGCTCGGAACAGACGGAGCAGATCGCGGCCATCTTGACGCGCCGCGGGTCGAGGCCGCGCGCCTTCAGGACCCCCTGCGCCGTCTCGACGATCTTGGCCGTGCGGGCCGTGCAGTCCGGGAGGTAGGCGCAGTCGCCGCCGTCGGCGGCGATGAACACCCCCTCGAAGCCGGCCTCGATCGCGTGGACGATCCACTGCGGATTGATCCCGCCGGAGCAAGGCACGCTGATCACCTTCACCGCGGCGGAGTACTCCAGGTGCTGGCTGCCGGCGAGGTCGATCCCCGGGTCGGAGATGTTCGAGGTCGAGAACACCAGGATCTTCGGTGCGCTCCGTCCGGGCACGGCTTACTTCCCCCGCTTCACGAACAGCCGCCAGTAGCCGGCCTCCTCGACGTCGCCGAGGAACTCGTGGCCGACCTTCTTGGCCCAGAGGGGGATGTCCTCTCTGGTGCCGGCGTCGGACGAGAGGACTTCCATGATGCCGCCCAGCGGGACCGCGGCGATGCCGCGCTTGGCTTCGAGCAGCGGGCCGGGGCAAGCCGTCCCGCGCGCATCCACCGTCTTGCTCACCGTGAGGGTCGAGAGATCGAGTGACATTGTGTCCGCTCCTTCGTGTCGTGAGGTTGCCCGCGCCGCGTCGCTCATGCGGCGAAGACGGCGTACCGGGGATCCACCTTCCCGGCGATGAAGCCGCGCCCTTTCAGCCGGTCCAGCAGCACGGACCGGATCAGCGTGCACGCCTGGATGATCCGCCGGTCGGCGAGGCTGTAGCGCACGGACTGGGCGTCCTTCCGGCTGCGGACCAGCCCCTGCGCCTTGAGCAGCGCCAGGTGCTGGCTGGCGTTCGGGAGGCTGATGCCGACGATCTCCGCAAGCTCGCCGACGCTCATCTCCCGTCGGCCCAGCAGCGCCAGGATCTTGAGGCGGGTGGGGTGCGACAGCGTCTTGCAGACGTCGGCGTGCAGCTCGAAGATGTCGGCCCGTTTCACGGCGCCTCCCGGGGGGTGGTCTCGCACTTCCTTACTTGCGAAAGTCCGCAAATAGCATACCGGGTGCGGGACGCCTCGAACGGGCGTTCCATGAGGGCGGGGATCTGATCCGGACTACTACGGAGCGTCGGGCGGGGCCGGCCGCGGAGATTCGCGGCCGGCCCCGCATGCGATCAAAAGGCGAGGGTGATCGCGTTCTCGCTGGCGTAGGCGAGGAAGGACGCGGCGCCGCCGACGGTGATGCCGTCGATCAGCTCGTCGCGCCTGATCCCCATCACGTCCATCGTCATCTGGCAGCCGATGAGCTTGACGCCGCTCTCCTGCGCCTGGCGGAGCAGCTCGCTCAGCTTCAGGACGTGGGCCTTCTTCATCCAGCTGTTCATCATCATCGTCGCCGCGGCCGTCATTCCCGGGAGCATGCCGATGATGTTCGGCATCGGCACCGGCATCGCCGGATTGGCGATCGGCGCGACCTGGAGCTTGTCCGCATTGGCCTTCTTGAGGATCTCGAGGCCGTAGAAGGTGAAGAAGATGC
The DNA here is from genome assembly GCA_035542295.1 of Gemmatimonadales bacterium. GTDB lineage: Bacteria > Gemmatimonadota > Gemmatimonadetes > Gemmatimonadales > JACORV01 > Fen-1245. The sequence continues at coordinate 5,276 of DATKLR010000130.1, forward strand.
CGGCCTCCATGTCCATCGCGACGGCTGCCGTGGCGAGGATCAGCGGTGGGTACGCAGCGTCCAGGGTGCCGTGGCTGGCGATGATCGCAATCCGCTTCGCGCTTTCGGCCATATGCGTCTCCGCAGTGAGCCTCGGGTCGCGAGCCCCGGACGGGCGCTCGCCACCGGCGACGGTGCTGCCGCCGCCGGCTGCGGATCAGGAGCGCAAGAAGTGGACCCGGTGTCGGAGCATCAGCGGCGGGGCGGGGGAGGCGCGAGGCCTTCGAGGAGCTTGGCGACCTCGGGATGCCCGCGGTCGCGTGCGAGGTCGGCCGGCGTCTTCCCGTCGTCCATCCGCGCGTCGGTCCTGGCGCCCGACTCGACGAGGAATCGGACCAGCTCGGCGTTGCCTCGCGAGGCGGCCACGTGCAGCGGCGTGTAGTCCGCCGCCGCCGCCGCGTTGACGTCGGCGCCGTGCGCGACGAGCGCCCGGACGATCACCGGGTCGCATGCGCCCGCCAGCGCCGCGTGCAGAGGCTGGTTCTTCTCCGCGCCGCCCGAGATCGCGCTCAGCGAGGCGCCGCGCGCCAGCAGCAGCTCGGCGGCCTCGCGCCGTCCGAAGAACCCCGCCAGGTGGAGCGGCGTCCACCCGTCGCCGCTCCGGGCGTTGGTCCGCGCCGGATGCTCGTCGAGCAGCTGCTTCAGCTCGCTCACGGCGCCGAGGGCCGCCGCCTCGCAGGCGTCCAGCGCCACCCGGCTCCGGAGGAGGTCGGCGATCTCGCCGCCGCCCATGTAGGCCGCCAGAAGCAGGGCGCTCGGCCCGGTGGGCGGGCGGGTGCCGGCGAGATCCGGTGCGGCGGCCAGGATCTCCCGGACGCGCGCGGCGTTGCGCTCCCGGATGGCGGTTTGGAGGTCGGCGAAGGTCGGCATGGTCGGCTCCCGGTCTCGGGCGCTCCCGGCGGCGTCCTTGTGCCGCGGGCGGCGCGCAGTTATTTAGTTAGTGCACCTAAATAAGAGCCGCGCCGGCCGGCGCGCAAGCCCCGGGCCCCGGCGGCTCATCGGAGGCGCATGAAGTCGAAGCGGAGCGGCGCCGTGCGGCGGGCGCGCCTCGCGGACCGGCTGCACTCGGTGGCAATCCACCTGCTGCGCAGGGTGGCCTCGGCGGACCAGCGCTCCGGCGTCACCGGGCCGCGGCTCTCCGTGCTCTCGGTGCTGGTGCTGGGCGGCGGGCCGCGCACGCTGGGCACGCTGGCCGCGGTTGAGCACGTGCGGCCGCCGACGATGACGCGCCTCATCCAGGCGATGGAGGCGGAGGGGCTGGTGGCGCGGGCGGCGTCCCGCGACGACGGACGCGCCATGATCATCCGCGCGACGGCCCGGGGCGAGCGCGTCCTGAAGCAGGCCCGCTCGCGCCGCCTGGCCGCGCTCCGCGCGCTCCTGGGCACGCTGGAGCCCGCGCAGGTTCGCCAGATCGAGCGCGCGGTGCGCATCCTGGAACCGGTGGTCAGCGGGGCGCGCACGGCACGCCGGCAAGCTTGACGGCAGCAGTCCCGCCGCCGATCCTCACGGTCATGGCGCTGACACGCACGGTCGCGCGAGCGGTCGCGGAGGCGGCGTGAAGCTCCGGTTCCGATTGCCCGAGACCGACGAGGACGACGAGAAGGACGAGGTCGGTGAGGCGCCGGAGCCGCCGCAGCTGCCGTCGGCGGAGAGGGCGCGCGGCGCGGCCTTCGTCGGTGTGGGGGTGATCGTCGGGTGCCAGATTCTGCATCCGTTGGCTGTCCCGTTCCTGCTCATGTTCGGCGCGACGGGGGCTGCGGCGGGGGGCCTGTTCGCCCTCCAGGATAGGGAGGCCGCGGCGCTGGGCCTCGTTGGTCTCTGGTTCATCGAGGATGTCTTCCTTCGCCCGAGCGGCGACTTGGGCTGGGTCGTCGCCACGACCATCGTGATGGCCGGGGCCGCTGCCTTGGGCCTGGGCGTGGGGTTATTGGTCCGGCGCGCGCGGGAGGAGCACCATGACGAGTGAGCCGTCGCAGAGCCACTTCGAGCACGGCGTGCTGGGGCGCACCGGGATTCCGGTGCACCGGCTGGGCCTGGCGGCGACGTATCGGCCGGGCGAGCGCACGGTCGAGCGGGCGCTGGACGAAGGGATCACCTACTGCTTCTGCTTCGGCGTCGACGGGCAGATGATCCGCGTGCTCCGCCGCCTCCCGGCGGGGCGGCGCGATCGGATCGCCATCGCCACGGGCGCCTACAACTACGTCCTGTGGCGGCAGGATCTCCGGAAGACGCTCGAGAAGCGCCTGCGCCAGCTCCGCACCGACTACATCGACGTCTTCCACTTCCTCGGCGTGGTGAAGCCGAAGGACATCACGCCGCGCGTGCGGGATCAGCTGGCGCTGCTGCGCTGCGACCCGCGCGTGCGCGCGGTCAGCATCTCGTGTCACGACCGGAAGCTCGCCGGCCAACTCGCGGCCGATGGCGCGCTCGACTGCCTGATGATCCGCTACAACGCGGCGCACCGCGGTGCCGAGATGGACATCTTCCCGCGTCTGGCCGCCCACGATCCCGGCGTCGTGAGCTACACCGCCACGCGGTGGGGCTACCTGCTGCGCAGAACCAAGGGCTGGGCGAAGGACCAGCCGGTCCCGACGGCGGGGCAGTGCTATCGGTTCGTCCTGACCAACCCGTACGTGGATGTCTGCCTGACGTCGCCGCGGTCGGAGCGGCAGCTGGCCCAGAACCTGGAGGCGGTGCGGGAGGGGCCACTCCCGGAGGACGAGCTGGCGTTCATGCGCACGTACGGCGATGCCGTGCACAAGAACGCCGGATGGTTCATGTAGTCGGCACTTCCGCGCGGGGGCTCAGGCGGGCCGAGCCTCCGCGCCGGCCTGCCTCAGCCCTGAGCCAGGATGGCCTCCAGGCGGCTCGCGTAGGCCCGGGACTCCGCGTCGGCCGTGACCAGCTCGATGTCGGACGGGTCGGTCACGCCGAGGTGCAGCTCCACCGCCCGCGCGATCTGCTCCTGCTCGAAGATCCTGCGGCCCATGATCGCGGCATTCGCGCCGAGGTCCTTCAGCACGGCGAGGCCGACCGCGTCCACCGCCACCCGATCGTCGCCGGCGATCATGACGTTGCCTGCCTTCAGCTCCCCGCTCGACGGACCGCCGTCGGTGAACGCGCTCACGCCGTCCAACACGATGAGGTGCGGGCGGTAGCCGGTGTTCAGCTCGGCGATCATCCGCCGCATGTCGGGCGAGCGGTGCATCGTGCCCCGGATCCTCTTGGGCGAGAGCCCGACCGACAGCTTCAGCGACATCGAGAACACGCCGCCGAAGCCGTGCGTCTTGAGGCAGCAGGTGGATACGGTGTACTCGGAGTCCACGACCAGGCGCGGCAGGGAGAACCCGTCCGGCCAGTGCGTCGTGCCCTTGGCGAACGTGACCCAGTCCGAGTCCTGGATCTCCTCGTAGTTCACCACATCGAAGCCCCGGCTCCTGGCGAGGTCGAAGATCCCCTTCTTCTCCATCACTCCCCGGGTCTGCGGCGGCCCGCTCGACTCACCCAGCGTCACGCTGCGGGCGCCCCGCTCGTGCAGCTCGGTGACCAGCTGGGCGAGCGTGTCATTGTGGGTGGAGCCCGGCGTGTCGTCGGCGCTGTTGAAATTGGGTTTGACCACCACCCGTTTCCCGGTGATGCCCTGCGGATCGAACAGCCTGAGCACGTCCGCGACGCCGCGCTTGCGATCCGTCGCGCGCACCAGCGCCACGCGACTCTTCCCCGTGCCGCGGCCGGTCCGACGCAGGCCGCCCAGCTCCGCCAGCGGCAGCAGCGCCACGCCGGCGGCGGTGGCGCGGACGAAGTCGCGACGATCGATCGAGCCGGAGCAGCACTTCATGGGTTCCTCGCGGGCGGGGGAGATCCCTCGGGACGGGCCTCGGGCGCCGATCCGGCACAGATGGCGTGCATGCGCCGTGCCCATGGCACCGCCACAACGGGGGCGAGGAGGTGCAACTCCAATTGGCCCCCCCGAGGAGCTGGCGGATGCGGGCCGCGAGGGACGGCAGGGCCCACTCGTCCCCGCCTGGCTGGTGAGTGGAACAATGGCGAGCATGACACTCGGGATGCATGTGGCCCACGTTGTCGCTGGTGCCGCGTGTCGTCAACCTCAACCACGGGGCGCTGCGTGAGCCCTAGCTCCGCCGGTGAATCAGTAGCCCCACATTTCCGTCAGCACCTCGACCCCCTGAACATGCGTCAGTCCTCGCTGTGGAATGACGCTGGCCGGCGGTAGGGCAGGTCACCATCCGCCAGAAAGGGCCGAGTAGACGCCGAGGCCGGTGGTGAGGACCGACACCGCCACCACGGTCCATAGGTAGATGCCGCGCAGGCGATGCCGCGCAGGCAAGGCCGTGATGGCAAGTGCGACGAGGAATCCCAGGACCAGGGGCAACAGCAACGCGTTCATGACTTCCACCCGAACGCTCAAGCTGACAAGATCCGGCGCGACCGCGACCAGCGCGGCCCCGCCGACCACGCCGGCACTGTAGACAGCATAGAACCACGGCGCCTCCGCGGGGCGGAATCCCAGCGAGTGCTTGTAGCCGGCCACTTCGCCGAAGCCCCAGGCGACGGCCAGCGATACCACGATCGCCGCCACCAACCCCGCCCCCAGTATGCCCATGCTGAAGATCAGGCGACCCATCGCAGGTCCCAGAAAGGGGGTGAGGGCGTCGCTCAATTCCCCCACCGTATTGAGGCTCCCGCTGGGGTTGACCTTGCCCACCGTCGCTGCTGTGGCTACCAGGACTGCAGCCATCACCACTTGAGTCACCACGGCCCCTAGGGCCGTATCCCAGCGGGCGCTCGAGTACTGTGCGGGCCGAAGCCGTTTCTCGGCGACCGCGGACTGCTGATAGAAGATCATCCATGGCATGATGACGGCCCCGATGTTGGCGGCGACGAGGTGCAAGTAGTCCCGGTCGCCCATCGGTGCGTGCGTTAACCCGGCGATGAGTTCCGCGCCGTTCGGATGGGCCTTCACGGCGATCCAGAGGAACACCAGCTCGAAGAGGCCGACGGCAAGGGCAATCCGTTCCACGCGCCTATACGACCCGGACCAGACCAGCAGCAGGAGAAAGCCCGCGGCGAGCGTCAGACTGATGATCCGGGGCACGCCGAAGAGCTCTCCCACCCCTGCAACGCCGGAGTACTCCGTCAGCAGTGCGCCTGCCGCCGCGATGCCGAGGCCAGCGACCGAAACCCAGGCCCAGACTGGCCCGAATCGTTCGCGGATGAGTTCGCAGTGTCCCTTTCCCGTGAAGATCCCGAGGCGCACCGTCAGCTCCTGCACCACGTAGACGACGGGCATCAGGACGAACTGGAGGAGTAGGAGCTTGTAGCCCCAGCGAACCCCGCTTTGTGCAGCGGTCACGATGCTGCCCACGTCGGTGTCGGCAAGCATGACCACGAGGCCGGGCCCGAGCACGGCCAGAAAGAGTCTCCAACGCGTGGCAGTGACCCGCCGGTCTGGCTCGACGACGACACTCGTAGGAGGAGGATGCACGCTCACGGCTGCGAATGATAATCGTGAGCAGGCGTTCTGGCTCCGACTGGACTGTAGCCGCCGTCGTGGGCCTGCTCATCGTCGGCGCGGGCGTCGTTGGCAGGCGGAGAAGCTGGCGAAGCTCGAGCCCGTCGGCGACGCTGGGGGCACGGCGTGCAAAGGGCTCCCCTTGGCGGACGTGGCCGAAGCCGGGGGCTGGACCAAGGGTACGGTACTGACCCAGGAACTGACCCACGACTGGCGGGAGGGACGTACGTGCAGTTGGCCCCGATGGATTCGAACCATCATTACCGGATCCAAAGTCGCCACCGCCTTGCGCTTCCACAAGCACGCTCTCGCGGAACTCCCGCGCGGCTCGCCACTTCGCACGGGCGCCTCCCGCGTCACCTCGCTCATGGCACTTGGTTTCCATGCCCGCAACTGACCCAGGAACTGACCCAAACGCCCGGATGGGCGCGCTACTCGA
>DATKLR010000131.1:0-28981 GCA_035542295.1 Gemmatimonadales bacterium
TCGCACCTCCTGTGGATCGGCGCGTTCCTCATGGATCTCGGCGCGCCCACGCCCTTCCTGTACTGCTGGGACGACCGGGAGGCGATTCTCTTCCTGCTCGAGTCGGTCACGGGGTCGCGGCTCACCTACTGCACGGGGCGGTTCGGCGGCCTCAGCAAGGACCTGGACGACGACTTCCCGCGCCGGGCGCGGGAGGTAGTCGCCAAGCTCAAGGCGCGGTGGGACGAGTACGACCGGCTGATCGAGGAGAACGTCATCTTCCGGAACCGCGCGCTCGGGATCGGCCTCCTCACGCGCGATCAGTGCCTCTCCTACGGGGTGACGGGCCCGACCCTGCGCGGCTCCGGCGTCCCGTACGACGTGCGGAAGGTGGAGCCGTACGGCGCCTACCCGCGCTTCGAGTTCGAGGTGCCCACGCGGCCGGAGGGGGACGTGCTCGCCCGGTACGTCGTCCGCGTGCTCGAGATGCGGCAGAGCGTCCGGATCATCGAGCAGGCGCTCGAGCAGCTTCCGGCGGGTCCGATCCTGAACCCCGACTCGATCGGAGTGAAGAAGCGGCTCAAGCTGCCGGTGGGGACGCAGTACTACGCGGTGGAGAGCGCGCGAGGCCACTACGGCATCCTGCTCGTCTCGGAGGGCGGCACGGAGCCGTACCGCGCCAAGTTCCGGACGCCCTCGTACCCGAACCTGGCCGTGCTGGGCGACGTCATGCCGGGGAACTTCGTCGCCGACGCGGTCGCGGTCCTGGGCAGCGTGGATCTGGTGATGCCCGAGGTCGACCGCTGATGAGCGCGCTCACCCACCTCCTGGCCGGCCTGGTGGGCGACACCGTCGCGCGGATCGTGCTCGGCGTCGTGTTCATCATGGGCTTCCTCACGTTCAACGTGCTGTTTCTGATCTGGCTGGAGCGGAAGGTGGCGGGGCACATCCAGCGGCGGCTCGGGCCGATGGAAGTGGGGCCGCACGGCACGCTGCAGACGGTCGCGGACATGCTGAAGCTGCTGTCCAAGGAGCTGTTTACCCCGGTCGCGGCCGACCGCTTCACCTATCTCCTCGCGCCGATCCTGGTCTTCATGCCGACGCTCTGCGTCGCGTCGCTGATCCCGGTGGGAGACGCCCCGGCGTTCGCCGAGATGCCGTATGGGCTGATCCTGATCACCGCGCTCTCGGGGTTGACGGTGATCGCGATCTTCATGGCGGGGTGGTCGAGCAACAACAAGTATGCCGTGCTGGGCGGCCTGCGGTCGGTGGCGCAGGTGGTGGCGTACGAGATCCCGGTGCTGCTCGCCGCACTCTCGGTGGTCCTGATCGCGCAGACCCTCGACCTGCAGCAGCTCGGGGACACGCACAACTGGCTGCACCTGTTCGGGTTGCCCATGCCGTATGTCGTGGCCGAGCCGGTCGCGGCGGTCATCTTCTTCATCGGCATCACGGCGGAGACCAACCGCGCGCCGTTCGACATCCCGGAGGCGGAGTCCGAGCTGGTCGGCGGGTTCCACACCGAGTACTCGGGGATGCGATTCGCGATGTTCTTCTTCGCCGAGTACACGAACATGCTGGTCCTCGGCGCGCTCGGCGCGACGCTGTTCCTCGGCGCGTGGCGGGGCCCGCTGCTGCCGGGATGGCTGTGGATCATCCTCAAGGCATACGCCGTGATCCTGCTGATGATGTGGGCGCGGTGGACCTTTCCGCGGCTCCGCTTCGACCAGCTGATGTCGTTCGCCTGGAAGCTCCTGATCCCGCTGGCGCTGGCGAACCTGGTCGTGACCGCGCTGGTGGTGGGGCTCGCCGCGTGACGGCGGTCACCAGCGTCCTGCGCGGCCTCCGGAGCCTCCTGGTGGGGATGGGGATCACCGGCCGGGAGTTCGTGCGCCCGGCCGTCACGCTCCAGTACCCGCACCAGCGGCCGGACGTGTCCGGCTGGGGCGGCCCGATCGAGCTGGTGACGTTCCCGGAAACCGGCACGCACGACTGCATCGCCTGCAACGCCTGCGCGCGCATCTGCCCCTCGGACTGCTTCAAGATCGAGGGGAAGCGACCCGAGGGCGCGCGCAAGATGCGGGCGACGAAGTTCCTCATCGATTTCTCGACCTGCAGCCTGTGCGGGCTCTGCATCGATGTCTGCCCGACCGACACGCTGCAGTATTCCAAGCGCTACGACGAGGCGGCGTACCGCCGCGTCCAGACGGTGAACGATCTGCTCACGCCGTTCGGCGAGGACCCCTACCTGACGGGGAAGCTGAAGTGAGCTGGGGTTCCGCGCTCTTCTGGGTCTCGGGCGCCACGGCCCTCCTCGGTGCGGTCCTGGCGGTCGCGCTCCGGAACATCTTCCACAATATCCTCGGCTTCGCGCTGGCGCTGGTGGGCGTCGCGGGGCTCTTCCTCACGCTCGGCAGCGACTTCCTGGCGCTGGTGCTGATCCTGGTCTACGTGGGCGCCCTGGCGATCGCCATGGTGTACGCGGTGATGCTCTCGTATCCGCTCGACACCAAGCCGCAGCCGCGCAGCACCTCCAAGGTGGTGGGGGCCGGGGTGCTCGCGGCCCTGGTGGCCGCGGCGCTGTACGCCGTGGTCCTGGGCGCGCACTTCGCCGCGGGAGGCGGTCCCCGCGAGGCGACCGCGCAGTGGGTCGGCCGGCGCCTGCTCGAGGACTACGTGCTGGCCTTCGAGCTGATCTCGGTGCTCCTCGTGGTCGCGATGATCGGGGCGGTCATGGTGGCGCGGAAGGCCCGGATGCCGAGGCAGCCGCTCAAGCCGACGCCAAGGATGATCGGATGACGCCGCTGGCCGGCTACCTCACGATCTCCGTGGCCCTGTTCTGCATCGGGCTCTACGGCCTGGTGCAGCGGCGCTCGCTGATTGCGATGCTGATCGCGCTGGAGCTGATGCTGGCCGCGGCGTCCCTCAACGTGGTCGCCCTCACCTCGCTCGCGTCCGGGGCGCCCGGGGTCGGCGTGGTGCGGCAGATCGGCGCTGGGCACGCCTCGTCGGTGGGGCAGGTGGTGGCCCTGATCCTGATCGGGGTCGCGGCGGCGGAGGCGGCGATCGCGCTGTCGCTGTTCGTCGCGATCCAGCGGTATGCCAGCACCATCAACGTCGAAGACCTGTCGGAGCTGAAGGGATGACCGGACCGACGCTGGCCGCGCTGCTGGTGCAGTTCGCGCCGCTGGCCGCCTGCGCGGTCGTCCTCCTCGGTTTGCGCCGGCGCGCGCGCGCGGCCGCGGGCGTGGCCATCGCGGGAGCGGTGATCTCCTTCGCCGCGTCCGTCTGGCTGGTCGCGGCCGTGGCGGTCCCCGACCGCTCGCTGCTGGCGCAGACCGTCTTCCTCCCGGTGGACGCCGCGCACGCCCTGGCTTTCGGCGTGCTGCTGGACCCGCTCTCGACGGCCATGGCGCTGGTGGTCGCGACGATCACGCTGGCCGTGATGGTGTACTCGACCGGCTACATGCGGGGCGATCCCGGCTTCGCCCGCTACTACGGGTTCCTCGCGCTGTTCGCCTGGGCGATGCAGGGGCTCGTCCTCTCCGCCAACCTCCTCCAGACGCTCGTGTTCTGGGAGCTGGTCGGCCTCGCCTCGTTCCTGCTGATCGGCTTCTGGTTCGACCGGCCGGCGGCCGTGGCCGCCGCCCGCAAGGCGTTCCTGATGACGCGAGTGGGCGACGTGGGCTTCCTGCTCGGCGTGCTGCTGCTGATCCGCGCCCTCGGGCTCGCGACCATCCCCGACGTCATCGCGGCGGCGGGCGCGGGCGGCGGCCTGACGCCGCGGTTCGTGACGGTGACTGCGGCGCTCCTGTTGATGGGGGTGATCGGAAAGAGCGCGCAGGGGCCGCTGTTCACGTGGCTGCCGGACGCGATGGAGGGCCCGACACCGGTTTCGGCGCTCCTGCACTCCGCGACGATGGTCGCCGCCGGCGTGTACCTCGTCGCGCGGCTGCACCCGTTCTTCCTCGCGGCGCCGGTGGTGATGCACGCGCTGCTGTACCTCACCCTCGCGACCGCGCTGGCGGCGGCGACCATGGCGATGGTGGCCAGCGACATCAAGCGCGTGCTGGCCTACTCCACCATCTCGCAGCTCGGCTACATGCTGATGGGGCTGGCGGTGGGGAGCACCGCCGCGGGGTTCTTCCATCTGACCACCCACGCCGGGTTCAAGGCGCTGCTCTTCCTCTCGGCCGGCATCTTCATCCACCACGCGCACAGCAACGAGATGCGGGAGATCAACGCCCGTGGGGCGCTCGGGCAGCGCGCCGGAGCGATCGGACTCGTGGCCGGCGGCGCGGCCCTCGCCGGCCTCATCCCGTTCTCCGGCTACTTCTCCAAGGAGGCGATCCTCGGCGCGCTCGGCGCCGCGGCGGGGCGCTGGGTGGTTGCCCTCGCGTACCTCGGGGCCGGCCTCACAGCCTACTACTCGGCCCGGATGGTGTTCCTGACGCTCGTGCCGGACGACCGGACGGCCGTCGGCACGCGCGCCCCGGCGCACGGGGAGGCCGTCGCGAAGGTGCCCGGGGCGGCGGCGGGCGAGCGCGCGATGGACGTCACGGTGCTGGTGCTGGCCGCGCTGACGCTGGTGCTCGGCTACCTCGGGCCGTGGTTCGGCGCGCGCCTCGCGCCGGGAGAGCGCGTGCACGGACCCTTCGAGTTCGGCCTCGGCCAGCTGGCCGCGCTCGCGCTGGTGGCAGCCGGCATCGGCCTCGCCTGGTACGAGTTCGGGCGGCGGGGCGCGGCGCGCATCGGCTTCGCCGAGCGGGTGCCCGCGGTGGCTGCCTTCTTCCGCGACAACTGGTACGTCGACCGGCTGTATCGGGCGACGGTCATCCGCTGGGCGACGGCGCTGTCGCGCGCGGCGCACTGGAACGACGAGCGGATCGTCAACGGTGCGACCGACGGGCTGGCGAACGGCACGGTGGGCGGCGGACGCCTCCTCGCCCTGGTGCAGAACGGCTACGTCCAGGCGTATCTGGCCGTGGTGGTGACGCTGATTGCGGTGCTGGCTGCCGTGCTGTCGCGGGTGGGAGGCGTGCGATGAGCGGCGTCCCCCTGCTCACGCTCCTGCTGGCGTGCCCGATCCTGGGGCTCGTCGGCGTTCTGGTGACGCCGGCCCGCTTCCCCGGGGCGATCAAGCGCATCGCGGCGGTGAGCGGTCTCGCGGCCGTGGGGGTGGTGGCGGTGCTGTGGGCCAAGTTCGACCCCGGCCGTCCAGGCTATCAGTTCCTCGAGCTCAGGAGCTGGGTGCCGGCGTTCGGCATCTCGTGGCACAACGGCGTGGACGGCCTCAACCTCCCGCTGCTCGCGCTGACGTCGATCGTGTACCTGACCGGCGTGCTGGTGACGTGGGAGCTGCGGGAGCGCGTGAAGGAGTTCTTCGCCTTCATGATGCTGCTGGTGGTGGGCGTGTTCGGCGTGTTCATGACGCTCGATCTGTTCTTCTTCGTGTTCTACTACGAGGTCGCGGTGCTGCCGATGTACCTCCTCATCGCGATCTGGGGGAGCACGCGGAAGGAATACGGCGCCATGAAGCTGACGCTGTACCTGCTCGTGGGGACCGCGCTGGTGGTCCCCGCCGCGCTGGCCCTCTACTGGGGGGCGGGACTCGGGAGCTTCGACCTCACCCGCCTCGCCGCCGCGCACTACCCGCGGAACTTCCAGCTGGTTGTCTATCCGTTCCTGTTTGTCGGCTTCGGCATTCTCGCGGGCATCTGGCCGCTCCACACCTGGTCGCCCGTGGGCCACGTGGCGGCGCCGACCGCGGTGTCCATGCTCCACGCCGGCGTCCTGATGAAGCTCGGCGCCTACGGGATCCTGCGGGTGGCGATGCCCCTGCTGCCGGAGGGTGCGCACTACTGGGCGACCGCCACGGCGGTGCTGGCGACCGTGAACATCGTGTACGGCGCGTTCGTCGCGCTGGCCCAGACCGACCTCAAGTTCGTGATCGGCTACTCGTCGGTCTCGCACATGGGCATCGTGCTGCTCGGGCTGTCCACACTTACGGAGGCCGGGATCAACGGCGCCGTCTTCCAGATGTTCTCGCACGGGATCATGACGGCCCTCTTCTTCGCGTCCGTCGGCTACATCTACGACCGCCTCCACACGCGGGACATCGGCCGGCTGGGCGGGCTGTCGCGCTCGATGCCGGTCGCTTCGGCCTTCTTCATCATCGCCGCCCTCACCGGGGCGGGAGTGCCCGGCTTCAGCTCCTTCTGGGCGGAGCTGCTGGTCTTCCTCGGCACGCTCAAGACCTTCCCGGTACTGGCGGTCATCGTGGTCGCCGCCCTCACCGTCACGCTGGCGTACTCCATCCGGGTGATCGTGCTCGCCTTCTTCGGTGAGCCCCGTGAGGCGCGCCCGCACGTGGCCGACATGGGCGCCTTCGACTCGCTGCCGCGCGCCATCCTGGTCGCGTTCCTGCTGCTGTTCGGCTTCGCGCCCCGCCTGATTCTGGACATCATCGAGCCGGCCACGCGCTCGCTGGTGAGGGTCCTCTCGTGACCCGCTGGGTGGCGCTCTTCCCCGAGGCGGCGCTCGGCGTGACGGCACTGCTCATCTTCGCCGCCCTGATGACCGACCGGCGGCGGACCTGGCGCGCCCGCGCGGCCGCCTTCACCGGCGGCGCCCTGGTGCTGGCCGCATCGCTGCTCACACTGGGCCGGAGCGAGGACTTCTTCTGGGCGACGTACCGGGTGGACGCCTTCTCCCAGCTGGTGAAGGTCGCGGTGGCCGTCGGGTTCCTGCTGAGCGCGGCGATCGTGAAGGACGGGGAAGGCCAGCGCGAGGACGCCCGAGCCGAGATCTTCTTCTTTCTGCTCACGTCGACCGCGGGCCTGGTGGTCCTGGCGAGCGCCGTCGAGCTGGTGTCCCTGTACCTGTCGCTCGAGATCGCCTCGTTCTCGCTGTTCGTGCTGGTCCCGCTGCGCGACCGGTTCGAGCTGGGCCGGGAGGCGGCGCTCAAGTTCCTCGTGGTCGGGCTGGCCGCGTCCGCGGTGACGCTGTTCGGGCTGTCGCTGGTCGTCGGGTTCACCGGCACGACGCGGATCGATGAGATCGCGTTGCAGTTGCCCGGTCTTGCGGGAGAGCCGGCGGCCGTCTTCGGGCTGGCGCTCTTCCTCTCCGGGCTCCTCTTCAAGCTCGCGGTCTTCCCGTTCCACTTCTGGGCGCCGGACGTCTACCAGGGCGCCTCGAACGGCGTCGCCGCGTTCGTCGCGACGGCCTCGAAGGTGGGGGCGATCGCGGTGCTGGCGCGGCTCCTCAGCCTCGCCGAGCTCGCGGGCACCCAGCTCGTCACGGCGCTCGCGGTGATGGCAGCCGTCTCCATGACGCTCGGCAACCTGGTGGCCATCGTGCAGCGGGACCTCAAGCGGATGCTGGCGTATTCCGCCATCGCCCAGGCCGGCTACGTGGTGGTCGGAATGGTGGCGTTCACGCCCGACGGCATGGCCGCGGCGCTGTTCTACGGGCTGCTCTACCTGCTGATGAACGCGGCCGCGTTCCTGGTGGTCGCGCGGGTCGCCCCCGACGGTTCCAACCCGACGCTCGACGACCTGCGAGGCCTCAGCCGCCGCTCGCCGCTGCTGGCGGCGACGCTGCTGCTGGCGCTGTTCGCGCTGGCCGGGGTGCCGCCGACGGCGGGCTTCGTGGGCAAGTGGTTCCTCTTCTCCGCGGCGATGTCGCAGGGCTGGTGGTTCCTGGTGCTGCTCGGCGCCCTGAACAGCACGGTGTCGGTGTACTACTATCTCGTCGCGGTGAAGCACGCCTACCTGCTGCCCGACGAGCGGAACCGCGGCCCGCTGACGCTGACGGTCACCGACCGTGCGCTCTGCTACGGCCTCTCCGCTGCCGTCGTCGTGCTCGGCGTCTTCCCCACGCCGCTCTACCAATGGGCGGGGCGCGCCGCGCAGCTCCTGCCGTAGCAAATCGCTTGCCCTCCTGCGGGGCGGCGCGCTAAGCTCTTGACGGTGTCCGATCCCCTTGACCTGCTGGTCCGCTCCGACAAGTGGTACCTGTCGGCGGGGGAGGGACTCGTCTTCGCGCCGCCCTTCCCGGTCTGGCTGGACGCGCCCGGCTTCTGGGACGAGGCCCATCTCTTCGAGTATCCGCTGCAGCCACTGTTCACGGTGACCTTCCTGGACGGCGCCGGGCGGGAGCTGACGCTGACTCCCGGCACGCGGCGCTGGACCCCGGCAGCGCTGGAGATCCCGTATGCCGGGATGGAGGGAATCGAGGCCATCGAGACCAGGATGGTGCTCCCGGGCTTCGTGCTGGGGAGCGAGTGGGCGGTGCGGAACACGCTCGCCGTCCCGGCCCTGCTCCACGCCGTGGCCTGGACCACGGCACCCGGCGACGAGGTGCCGGACGGTGCCGTGAGCTGGTCGGCGGTGGAGCTGGCATGGCCGCGGCGCCTGGTGGACCGCAGGGCACAGACGCTGGACGTGCAGCTCCGGCTCGCGCTGGCGCGCGGCACCGACACCTGGGGCGCGGTTCGCAGCGAGGCCACCGCGAACCTGCCGCGCTTCCAGCTCACGCCCTTCTGGGACCGCTGGGACCCCGGGCACGGTGGGCTCTCCGGCCGCGCGGACCTCGGCGGGATCAGCGACGCGGGGCTCGTCTACCTGGGCGTGCACCGGGGGCTGGAGATCCCGCCGGGGGGCGTCGCCCGCCTGGCCGTCGCGCTTCGCGTCGAGCCGAAGCTGGCGCGGTCGCCCGGGCCGCGCCCGGCGGAGCCGCCGGCGTCGCGGAAGGCCTCCTCGTTCGCAGCCGCGAGCAAGGCCTCGTGGGAGGACTTCCTCGGCACGGTCCCGCTGTTCCGGTGCACCGATCCCTATTTCGAGCGCTTCTGGGCGTACCGCTGGTACGGGCTCCGCCTGAACGCCGTCGCCGGTGGCTGGGGGAACTACGTCGCGCCGACCGTGTGTGAGGGGATCGCCTACTTCCACCAGCCGATCACCTACAGCGCGCAGTGCCATCTCCGCGAGCTGCGCTGGGCGAGGGACCCGGAGCTGGCGCGCGGCGTCCTCCGGACCTTCGTGGCGCACCAGCGCCCCGACGGTTCGTTCCCCGGCCGCATCTACGTGAACCACGCCGAAGGGACCGACTTCTATCACGCGGACTGGGGCGGCGCGCTCCTGGCGCTCGACGCCGTGCACCCGAGCGACGAGTTCCTGCGCGAGGTGCTCCCCGCGCTGGCCCGCTACGCCGAGTGGATCGTGGCGACGCGCGACGCGCAGCGGATGCACCTCTACGACGTCATCGACCAGTACGAGACGGGGCAGGAGTACATGTCCCGCTATCAGGCGGTGGATCCCGACGCCGACCTGTACGGGTGGGAGAATCGGATCCGCCTGAAAGGCGTCGACGTCACCATCTACGCGTACGCGCTGTTCCGCGCGCTGGCGCTGCTTGCCCCGCGCGGCGGGATCGACGGCGAGGCGTGGCGGAAGCACGCCGAGGCCACGGCCCAGGCGGTCCGCAAGCGCATGTGGGACCCGGGCTCGGGGATGTTCAGCGACGTCAACCCGGCCACGGCGCGCCGCACGCGGGTCAAGGCGGCCGTGTGCTTCTACCCGTATGCGACCGACATCGTCGGGCCCGAGCACCTGCCAGGGTTCGCCCAGAACCTGTTCGACCCGCGGTCGTTCTGGACGCCGTTCCCCGTGCCGTCGTCCAGCGCGGAGGACGCGCTGTTCGATCCCGACGCGGCGTGGAAGGGGAAGCGGCACAACTGCCCTTGGAACGGGCGGGTCTGGCCGATGACCAACAGCCACGTCGCGGAGGCCATGGCGGCGGTCGCGCTCGGTCCGGTCCCGGCGCTCCGCGCGCATCTCGCCGAGTTCCTCACGCGGTACGTGCGGATGATGTTCTGGGACGGGGACGCCTCGCGCCCGAACAGCTTCGAGCACTACCATCCGGTTTCGGGGCGGCCGAGCGCGTATCGGGGGATCGACGACTACCAGCACTCCTGGATCAACGATCTGATCGTGCAATACGTGATCGGGCTGCGGCCCCGAGGCGAGGGAGGCTGCGTGGTGGACCCGATGCCGTGCGCCCTCGATGGTTTCGAGGCGAGGGGCCTCCCGATGCAGGGGGCGGCGGTGGACGTGGTGCGGGACGGCGACCGACTGGTGGTCGCGGTCGGCGGCCGCGAGGCGGCGCGCGGTCGCATCGGCGAGCCGATCGAGGTGACCCTGTGACGCTGCGCGTGGCATTCGTCTCGGCCGCCGGGCCGGAAGCGGAAGCGGTGCTCCGCTGGCTGCCGACGGTGACGGGGATCCAGATGCGGCGCTACGAGCCCGGCCACCTCGAGGCCGCGGTCGGCGAGGCTGACGTCGTCTGGATCCACGCCACGCGGCCGGCCCTGTTCCCGACCGACGCGATCCGCGCCTTCCTGGCGCAGGGAGGCGGGCTCCTGCTCACCCTGCAGGCCGCCGAGCTGGTGGGGCCGCTCGGGCTCGAGTCCGTGCCGCCCAACGACTGCCGCGAGGAGGTCTGGTCGCACGAGACCGATGAGTGGTGGTCCGAGGAGCTGCGGGACATGAAGGGGTACCCGCACGTGCGCGGGCTCGCCACGTACGGCCCGCATCCCCTGGTGGACGGGCTCCACAACGGGACCTTCTGCTGGGCGCCCACCGACGGCGAAACGTACGCCTGGGCCTGTTACTCCGGCGGGGTCTGGCCCGCGGATGGGCGGGTCGTCGGCGTGGAGCGCGCCTACATCGTGCAGAACCCGGAGCGCGTGGTCGCGTGGGAGTATGCCGTCGGCCGCGGCCGGGTGCTGTGCCTCGGGGCGTACACGTACTTCGCCGCGCCGGATCCGCTGCTCAGGCCCCAGCTCGAGCGGCTGGTGGCCAACGCGCTCCAAGCAGCCACGGCATCGACGGCGCGACGCAGCTGGTGGCCGCAGCCCGGGACCGCGGCCACCGGCTCCGAGGGGCTCGTTCTCCCGGAGCCCCTGGAGTTCGACGGGGTGCTCCCCAACCCGGCGCAGGACGCCATCGCGCTGGCGGGCCCGGTCCAGGAAGACGAGCAGTTCGACCTGGCCGGCCGGCGGGCGCTGCTGGTGGGCGGCGAACAGCTCGGGATCCGGGAGCTGTGGGTCCATCCCCACCGCACCGTCGCGTGGTGGACGGTGCGGGCCGACGGCGAGGTGGCGCTGGGCACGCAGATCGAGGTGAGTCCCAACGCCCTCGGCCGCACGCTCGAGACCGCAGGCCGGCGCGTGCTCGAGACCTCGTTCGTTGCCCTGGAGCATGCGGTCCTCCTGGTGGACTACCGTCCCGAGCGCAAACGGCGGGAGTCGGTGGGCCGCGGCCCGGCCGACTTCGAGATCGAGCTGGTGCTGGACCTCCGCCGGATGTGGCCGTTTGCCGCCGGGTGCGGCGGCAACCTCCGCTACCGCGCGGGGAGCAACGGGCGCGTGGCGCTGGTCGAATCGGAGAGCGACGACGGGGTGGCGGCGCTGTTCCTGAGCCGGCCCGGCCGCATCGAAATGACTCCGATGCAGGGGGACACTCCGGCGGTGCGGTGCGTCGTCCGGACGCCTCTCGGAACGCCGCTCACGGTGGCGGTCGTGGGGGGCGCGGATCGTGACGACTTCGAGCGGACCCTGCGCGGCGTGCGGCGGCTCGGTGTCGAGGGGCTGGTGCACCAGCGGGGCGAGCGGTCGGTCACGCTGGCCGAGGCGCGCCTCGTCGTGCGGGCCGACGATCGGCCGTTCGAGCGCGCCTTCGAGTGGGCCAAGCGGCGGCTCGACGCCTTCCTGGGTGACGTGCCCGGCGTGGGACGCTCGCTCCTGGCCGGCTACGCCCCCTCGACCTCCGGCTGGGGCGATGGCCGCCCCGGGCACGCCTGGTTCTTCGGCCGCGACGCCTGCTGGACGGCGTTTGCGCTCCTGGCGACCGGCGAGTTCTCCGTGGCGCGCCAGGTGATCCGGTTCCTGGGTGATCGCCAGGACGTCACCGGCAAGGTCCTGCATGAGGCCACGACGTCGGGCCAGTTCCACTACGACGCAGCCGATGCGACGCCGCTCTTCCTCCTCCTGGTCGCGCGGTATCTGGCGTGGAGCGGCGATCGGGAATTCGTGGCCTCCGTCTGGCCGCACGTGGAGCGCGCGTATGCCTATTGCCTGTCTACGGACAGCGACGGCGATGGGCTGATCGAGAACGCGCGGGTTGGGCACGGGTGGATCGAATCGGGACCGCTGGGCGGCGCCAAGGTGACGGGCTACCTGTCCGCGATCTGGTACGCCGCCCTGCAGGGGATGGCCCGCACCGCCGAGGCGCTCGGGTACAAGAAGGTGGCGGCGGAGTGCTGGGCGCGTGCGGCGCGGGTCACCGCCGTGATCGAGGACAGGTTCTACGACGCGGCGCGCGGGAGCTACGCGTTGGACATCCGCCCGGACGGCACCCCTACCTGGACGGAGACGGCACTCCAGGCGGTGCCCCTGTTCCTCGGCTCCGCCAATCCCGTGCGCGCCAGGGCGTACCTCGAGCGGCTGGGCGGCAAGACCTTCACCACCCGGTGGGGGGTGCGGCTGGTGCCGACCGGCGATCCGCTCTTCTCACAGCGGGGCTACCGCGCAGGCACGGTGTGGCCGCTGTTCACCGGGTGGGCGGCGCTGGCCGAGTACAAGGCCGGCCTCGGCGAAGCCGCGTTCGGCCACCTGACTGCGAACGCCGACCTCGCGTCCGCCCGGCAGCGCGGCGCCTTCGACGAGGCGCTCGACGGACTCGAGGAGCGCGCCGCAGGCGTGTGCCCCGATGAGGCATGGTCGGCGGCCATGGTCGTGCTGCCGTTCGTCGAGGGGCTGCTCGGCGTGGAGGCGGACGCGCCGGCCGGTCGCCTCGCCATCCGCCCGCAGCTGCCCGCGGCCTGGGCGCGCCTCGAGGTCGAGGGGCTGCGCTGCGGCGAGAGCGCATACGACCTGGAGATCCAGCGGCGCGACGAGGGACTGTCGGTCACGCTGCGGCGCACCCTCGGGCCGGGCCTCCTGGTGACGCTGGCGCCGTGGTTCCGCTCGCTGCCGCTGCGCGTGGAGGTGGACGGTGAGGCGGTCAAGCCCGAGACTTCCGGGTGGGGCGTCGGACTGCGGTGCGCGGTCGCGCTCGAGGTCGCAGCCGAACACGAAGTGCGCTACGTGCTGAAGTAGCGAGAGAAACCGGAGGGCAGTGGTCGGGTCGGTTGCCAGACGGCAAGGAGGCAGTGGTTACCAGACGCAAGCTGTGAGGGGCCAGTCCAGTTGCCAATACTGACAACTGGTCTGGCCCCCGAGTTCTCTCAACTGGCAACCGCTGCCAACTTGGCGTCTGGCAACTGCTCCGAACCCTAACCCTTGGCCATTCTCCTGACGGTCTCGAGCGTCCGGTCCACGTCCTCCGGGAGCGTATAGATGTGGCAGCACTGCCGCACGCCGAGCGGATCGCCCATCGAGCGGCATCGCACCTTCGCCCGGTCCCACAGCCCATCCATCAGGTCGCCGGCGGAGTAGTTCGCGAGGCTCCACACCGTCGTCCCGCTGGTCAGCTCCGGGTGCAGGGGCGAGTGGATCGTGACCTGCGGGATCTGCCGCAGGCCGGCGCGGAGCCGGTCTGCCAGCGCCATGATCCGGGCTTCCACGCGCGCCGGCCCGATCCGGTTGTGGAATTCGATCGCCGCCATGTAGCCCTTGAGCATCGACCGGCTGCCCGTGCCGATCTGCATCAGGCGGTATGCCCCCGCCTTGTAGTCGTCCCACGTGGCGGAGGCGAGCGTCGCCCACACGCCGGGCAGCTTCTCCGACGTGACGTAGAGCAGGCCGCTGCCCGCGGGCGCGAGCAGCCACTTGTGCGGCGACGAATAGTAGGCGTCACACCCGATCTTCTTCATGTCGAGCTGGAAGTGCCCGCAGCACTGCGCGCCGTCGATCACGGTGAAGATCCCGTGCTCCTTCGCGATCGCGCACATCCGCTCGACCGGGAACCGGATTGCCTGGCCGCTGGTGAGGTGCGGGATGCTCCAGACCCGGGTCTGCGGCGTCGTGGCGTTGAGGTACAGGTCGATCAGCTGCTGCGGGTTGTCCGGCGGCACCGGCACCGTCACCTGCTTGACGTAGATCCCGTACCGCTTCGACTTCAGCTCCCAGCCCATCCGGCCGCCGGGATGCTCCAGATTGGTCAGGATCACCTCGTGGCCGGGCTCGATGGGCAGCCCGTTCGCGACGTAGTTCATGCCGAGGGTGGCGTTCGGCGTGAGGGCGACCTCGTCGGGGGACGCCCCGATCAGCGCGCCGAGCGCCGTCCTCAGGTCGGTTTCGGGATTGTAGCCGGAGATGTAGTCGGGCGTGCCGGCCTTGTAGTTCCAGTGGGCGATGGTGCCTGCGACCTGGTTCATGTCGTCGGCGACCGCCTGGAGCACCGCCCGCGGCATGCTGCCGAGGGTGCCGGTGTTGAAGAACGCCTCGTCCTGGGGTATCAGGAACTCGCGGCGCAGGGCCCGCCAGTAGCTCTCGTCGTCTTGGAAGACCGCGGGTGGCCAGGCGAACGGCGCCTCGTCCCCGGAGGGGGCGGCGCCGATGCGGGCGCGGGCGAGCAGGGCGGCGCTGGCGAACGAGCCGAGGAACGCGCGACGATCCAGCATGAGGAGAACCCGGGTGGAAGGACGGCCGCGAATATGGTGCGCGGTGCTGACGGTCGCCAGCTTGCTTGCCTGCCCGGGTCGGCCTGGTCACATTCCCGCGCGATGATGCTGCGCCTGCGCCACGCCCGGCTGATCGCGGTGGCGGCCCTCCTGGGCGCCTGCTCCATCGAGCGCGCCCCGGCCGGCCGGCCGGGCGGCGCGGCGCCGCCTTCCGATTCGCTGGCTTCGGCCGACGTCTACGCGGCGTTGCGGCTCTACTACGCCCGGATGACGGCGCGCGACTGGAAGGTACTGGCGCAGAGCTTCTGGCCGCGGGCCGCCATCACGGCGATCATGGGCGGGACACCGGGGGCGAAGGGGCCCGCGGCCACGGAGCGCGTCGAGACGATCACGGTGGAGGAGGCCATTCGGCAGGCGGCCGGCATGAAGGACTGTCCGGTCAGGTTCGCGGCCGAGCTCACGCGGGCGAACGTCGTGACGTACGGCCCGCTCGCGGATGCGTGGGTCACCTATCGCGTGACCTGCGGCGTCTCGCGCGACTCCGTCACGACCCACTATGGCATCGACGCCATTCACCTGATGCAGCACGCCGGGGAGTGGCGGATCACCGGGCTCACCTTCACGCATGAGCTCCCGGGCGCGCCGCTCGGCCGGCCGTGACGGTGATCGTCGTGGCACAACACCACTTCGTCCGGGGTATCCGGCTGACGGGGCTCAAGTGAAACGACTGCTCATCCTGGCGATGTTCATCCCGACCACGCTGCTGGCGCAGCGCGGCCCGTACGGGCGGCAGGGCCCGTTCGACGCAAGCACCGTGGACTCGGCGGGACCGGCCCGGGCCTACACCGTCGGCGTGCTCTCGTACACCGGCGGCGACTGGGTGCCGACGGGCCTGGACTTCGGCATGCTCTGGCGGATCAGCGAGCGCACCCGGACCGCCGCCGGCGCGTGGCTCGCCCTCGGGAGCTTCACCCAGGCGAACGCGATCTACTTCGGGCAGTCGCGCGGGTTCTTCGCCGGCCTCGGGCTCACGCTGCGGCAGCCGATCGCGACGCTGTTCGAGATGGGATCGGAGCGGTCGCCCTCGTACGTCAAGATCGAAACGGCGCTCGAAGGGGGCGTGTCGCGCGACTTCAACTCGCCGCTTCCCCAGGGGCCCTGGTCCTTCCGCGGCTCGTTCCTGGCCGGCGTCTCGCTCGGCTCGCGGTCGGCGCTGGGCCAGTCGTTCAGCTTGATGTATGGCCCCTCGGTGTTCACGGGCAGGGCCGTGACGACCCACGGGCTGTTCGTGCTGCGGATCCGTCTGGCCGCCCACTAGGCGAACTCCACCTCCCAGGCCACCTCCGCTGCGGGCGGCGCGGCCAGCTGCAGCC
Source organism: Gemmatimonadales bacterium (assembly GCA_035542295.1). Taxonomy (GTDB): domain Bacteria; phylum Gemmatimonadota; class Gemmatimonadetes; order Gemmatimonadales; family JACORV01; genus Fen-1245. Next base: position 15,975 of record DATKLR010000131.1, read on the forward strand.
GCGCCATCCGCCGTCCGTGGTCGCCGGTCACGGCGATGGTCGCACCGGCATCGGGCTCGGTCGCGGCCCGGCTTGGCGCGAAGCCGGGCGGCAGGGCGATGGCGACCGCATAGGGCCCCTCGTCGAGCCGCACAGCCGTACCGGAGAGCGTCCGGAGGCGGTCGTTCCAGCGCTCGCCCCTGAGGTCCAGCCCCTGCACTACGTGACGGGTCGTGCCCACGACCGTCGGTGTGCGCCGGCGTCGGCGCAGGGACAGCACGAGCGCCGACCGGGGAGCGACGGTCAGCGCCACCTCCCCGTCCACGTCGCCGCTCCGCCGCTCCGCCCACACGTCGTATGCCAGCAGCGGGCCGCGGACGCCGGCTCTCGCGAGGGAGAACGCGAGCCGGCGCTGCGTCTCGCCCCAGTTCAGTGCCGCCAGCATCCACCAGTCGTCCGCGATCCGTCCCAGGAGCCACGACGGGGAGGCGCTTCCGGACGCGTCGGGCGCGACGTCGTACGCGCGGAGCAGGAGGGGCGCGACGGGCAGCGCCCGCTTCAGGATCTCCAGGCGCTCCGCGGGCAGCCGGTCGGGAGCCTCGCCGCCGATCGTCGGTCCTCCGGCGAACGCCGCCACCGTGGCCCAGAGGCGCGCTTCGTCCGCATTCACCGACTCGCCTACCACGACGGCGCCGGGATCGTTGAGCCAGGCGACACCGTGGTAGTGGGCTCTCAGGGCGAGGGCACGCGCGGCCCGGTGCAGCGTCTCGATGCCGTCGCCGTCAGGCCCGAGGCGCACGGCGTCCACCATCCCGGCCGCGTGCTGGAGCGGGGCGTCGCACGCGGTCACGAAGGCGCGGCCCGCTCCCTCCCGCAGTGCGCGGAGCGCGGCCCGATAGGCTTCGGCGCGACTCATTCCCCCTCGAGCGCCCGTGGCGACGGCGCCGAAGCGGAGCTGGTCGAGCTGGAGCTCGTCGTAGCCCCATTCCTGCACGGTGTGCCGCGTCAGGTCGCGCAGGTAGTCCCGGACCTGCGCCTGTGCCGCGTCCAGCGCGTAGACCCGTCCGTCCCGGAGCGCCGCTTCCTCCACGACCAACGGGTCCCGATCCGGAGTCTGCAGCAGCCAGTCCGGGTGCGCCGCCGGGATACCGGAGCGCTCGGCCACGAGCAGCGGGGCGAGCCAGAGGCCCGCGCGGAGGCCGGCGGCGTGGATCCGGTCCGTGAGCCAGCGGTGGCCGTGCGGGAAGGCGTCGTTCATTTCCCAATCCCCGGCCGAGCGCTGATAGCCGTCGCCGATGCGCACCACGAGCGGGAGACCGCGGAACGCGCCGGCCCCATCGAGGGCCGCGAGCACGTCCGCCTCGGTTGGCGAGCCCGATGCGCCGGCGCCGACGCTCCAGCCGGCGGGCACGCCGGACGGGACCGCGCCCGGGCCCGCGGCCATCCGCCCGAGCGCCTCCAGCGGATCCGGTGCCGGCAGGATGGACAGCGCGGCCGTCGCGGGCGTGCGCACGGCGCCGACCATGCGGCCGCGGAAGCGCGAGAGCGCGACGACGCGGCCGGCGGTGCAGTCGAACCGGCCCTCGCCGGCGTCGTCGATGCCGAAGGCGAAGGCGGTCGGGTGCGCCGACGGCGGCAGCACGGCGAGCGCCCAGTGGCTGGTGGCGGCGGTGAGCGGACCCAGCGCCGTCACGTGGCAAGGGTCCGACGAGAGGAAGCCGTTGATCCAGGCGGTGGGCCGCCCGCTCAGGGCGCTCACGCCGGCGCTCCGGGTGTCGAAGAACCGGATCTCGTCCAGGCTCTGCTCGTCCTCGAGTCCGCGGGCCGTCACCGCGACGAGGGGAGGCGGGCCGTCGAGGAACTGCGCCGATATCTCGACGCCCTGCGCGGTGCCCACGACCTGCCAGCCGGCGTTGGCGCCGTGTGGGTCCGAGAGCTGGAAGCGCCGGAGGTGCTCGAGCGCCGCGAGGGGAACGGGGCCGGCGCCGCCGACCGTGACGGCGATCTCGGCCCCGGTCACCACCGCTTGCCCATCCCGGGCCGCGAGCGTCCAGCGCGCGCTCCGATCGAGCCGGAAGGTCCACGGCGCACGCGCGGCGCGCGCCACCCGCCGCTGCTTCCCCGCCGGCCACGCCAGACCGGCTGCGAGCGCGGCCAGGAGATCGCGGCGCTTCATCCTTGAGTTCTCATCTCGCGGCCTCTAGGTTCGCTCGCATGACTCAGCCGCAACCTAGCCGGGCCGGCCTCGCGCCGCTCGGGCCCTCGGTGCCGTCGCATCCCGGGCTGCGTCTGCTGGCGGACGTCAGCGCGGCGCTCTCCGAGGGAGTCTTCTCCGAGGCCGCGATGGTGTCGGTCGTCACGATCCTCAGGCAGGGGTTCGGCGCGCTGCTGTGCCGGTTGTGGGTGCGCGAGGAGGACGGCGTGTCCTTCCGCGCGATCGCCGCGGCGGGCGACGAGCCGGCGCCGGACGAGGCCGCGCGCATCGCGGAGGCGCTCCGCGCGGGCGCACTCGCGACCGGGGACACCTGGGACGCGCTCGACCTGAGCGTGCCGCTGGTGCACCAGGACGAGCGGCTCGGCCTGCTCCAGGTGCGGGTGCCGCGCGACGGGCGCGAGGCGATGGAGCGCGACGTGCTCACGGTCGTGGCGAGCGTGCTCGCGCCGCTCCTGGCCTCGAAGGAGCTCTCCCAGGACCTGGCCTTCGAGATTGCGCGCCGGGCGCGCGAGATCGACGACCAGCGCCGCTTCACCGCCAAGGTGATCGACTCGCTCCCCGTCGGCCTCTACGTCATCGACCGCGACTACCGGATTCAGGCGTGGAACCGCAAGCGCGAGACGGGGACGCAGGGCGTGCCGCGCGAGGAGGCGATCGGGCGCCCGATCTTCGAGGTCCTGAGCCGCCAGCCCCGGGACCTGCTGCGCCGCGAGTTCGACGAGGTGCTCGCCTCGGGCAAGATGCAGGTGATCGAGCAGGAGTCCACCGCCTCGGGCGACGTGCGGCACTACCGCATCACCAAGATCCCGATGCGCATCAACGACGACGAAGTGACCCACATCATCACCATCGGCGAGGACATCACGGAGTGGAAGAACGTGCAGCGCCAGATCGCCCAGTCGGAGAAGCTGGCCGCGATCGGGCAGCTGGCGGCCGGCGTGATGCACGAGATCAACAACCCGCTGGCGACCATCGGGGCCTGCTGCGAGGCGGTGAGCGCCGTGGCCCAGGACGCGCCTGCGGCGGTGCAGGCCGGCGTTGCCGAGTACGTGAAGATCATGGACGCCGAGGTGCAGCGCTGCAAGCACATCGTCGAGGGACTGCTCGACATGAGCCGCCCGCGCTCCGGGGCCAAGGCGCCCACCGACGTGAACAAGGTGGTCGAGGACACCCTGTTTCTGCTCAAGCATCACGAGCGGTTCAAGCGCATCGCCATCAAGCGGGAGCTCGCCGAGGGGCTGCCGGCGGTCAGCGCCAACGGGGAGCAGCTGATCCAGGTCTTCATGGCCCTGATGCTCAACGCCATGGACGCCATGGACGCGCGCGGCACCCTCACCGTGAGCACTTCCCGGAACGCCGCGCGCGCCGACGAGGTCGTCATCGCCCTGTCCGACACCGGCAAGGGCATCCCGCGCCAGGACATCCAGAAGATCTTCGAGCCCTTCTACACGACCAAGCCGCAGGGGCGCGGCACCGGCCTCGGTCTCTCCATCTGCTACAGCATCGTCTCCGACCACCGGGGCCGCATCGAAGTGGACTCGGAGCTGGGGCGCGGCTCCACGTTTCGCGTGATCCTCCCGACCGGTGAAGATCCTCGTCATTGAAGACGACCGGACCGTCGGACAGTACGTCGTCCGCGGACTGGAGGAGCGCCTCTACACCACGGAGCTGGCGACGGACGGCCGGGCAGGCCTGGAGGCCGCGCGCTCCGGCACCTGGGACCTGATCATCCTCGATCTCCGGCTCCCGCTGCTCTCCGGTCTCGAGGTCCTGCGCACCCTGCGCGACGGCGGTGTGGCGACCCCGATCCTGGTGCTGACGGCGCAAGACACCGTCGAGGGGAAGGTCGACGCCCTGCGCACCGGCGCGGACGACTACGTCACGAAGCCGTTCGCGATGGAGGAGCTGTTCGCCCGGGTCGAGGCGCTGGGCCGCCGGCCCAAGCACCTGGCCCCGCCGGTGCTGAAGCTGGCGGACCTGGTGATCGACACCGGGAGCCGGGAGGTGCGCCGGGGCAGCGCCGCCATCGAGCTGACGCCGAAGGAATACGCCGTGCTGGTGTATCTGGTCTCGCACCCGGGGCGCGTGATGAGCCGCACCCTCATCACCGAGTATGTGTGGGACTATCACTTCGATCCCGGCACCAACATCGTGGACGTGGTGATCAACCGGCTGCGCAAGAAGATCGACCAGGGGCGGGAGCCGAAGCTCATCCACACCGTGCGCGGCGTCGGCTACGTGGCGAGGGCGCAGTGAGGAGCATCCGCGCCCAGCTCACGGCCTGGTACACGGTCGCCCTCGTGGCGACCGTGCTCGCCTTCGGGATCGCCGCCGCGCTCGTGGACCGGCGGGCGAAGTACGCCGAGCTCGACCGGCGGCTCGCCACCGAGGCCGACCGCGCCGCGAAGCTGATGGCCCAGGATCAGACCGGCGGAGGCAACATCCTGGAGGAAATGTCGCCGAGCGTGGCGCAGCTGCGCTACGATCTCTCGGCGCCCCTGGAGGTCGTGGCCGACTACCTCGTGGTGGTGGATTCGGCCGCGCGCAACGTCTACGGCTCGGCGGAGACGCGGCGCTTCTCGCCGGCGGCCTCGGATTCCCTCCGCCTGCGGCTCTTCGGCGTGCGGCCCGAGTCCGAGGAACAGACGTTCGATCTCGTCCTCGACACGGTGCCGCTGCGGTTCATAGCGCTGGCCGTGCCGCGCCCCGAGGGGCGGCGGCCGGTGATCGTCTCCGTCGCCGTCGGCGCCCCGACCCGCGACCTCGACGTGTCGCCGGCCCGCATCCTCTCCTCGATGCTGTTCGTCCTTCCGCTCATCCTGCTCTTCTCGGCCGGGGTGGGGTACGTCCTGTCCGCCCGCGCGCTGGAGCCCCTCGGGCAGATGATGGACGAGCTGGAGGCCATCACCGACGGCCGCAGCCTCCACCGGCGCCTGCCCAAGGCGCCGACCGCCGGCGACGAGCTGGAGCGCCTGGCCAACACCCTGAACGCGATGATGGCCCGCCTCGAGGCGAGCTTCAGCGCCCTGCGCACGTTCGTCGCCGACGCGAGCCACGAGCTCAAGACCCCGCTCACCGTGATGCGGGCGGGCGTCGAGCGCGCCCTCACGGACCCGCACACGGCGCCGGAGTCCATCGCGCTCCTGGACGAGACGTTGCAGGAAGTCCGGCGCATGACCGAGCTGGTGGACACGCTCCTCACGCTCGCGCGAGTGGACGAGGGCCGCATGGAGCTGCACACCGAGCCGGTCGAGCTGCACGCGCTGCTGCACGAGGTGCACGAGACCGCCCAGATGCTTGGAGAGGAGGCAGGCCTCGAGGTCTCGCTGGAGCTCCCCGCCGAGCCGGTGGTCGTGCAGGCGGATGCGGCCCGGATACGGCAGCTGGTCCTGAACCTCGTGTCGAACGCCGTGAAATACACGCCGTCCGGCGGCCGTGTCTGGCTCGCCTTGACGGCGGGCCCCGGGACCGCCACGATATCCGTCCGCGACTCCGGCATCGGCATCGCTCCCGGAGACGTGGACCGCGTGTTCGACCGGTTCTGGCGGGCGGATGCCGCGAGGTCCCGCACCGGTGAGCGCCCAGGCATCGGCCTCGGGCTGTCCATCTGCAAGTGGATCGCCGAGGCCCACGGGGGGTCAATCGCGGTGACGAGCCGGCCGGGCCGCGGGAGCACGTTCACGGTGACGCTGCCGCGGTCGGCAACTCCTCAGCAGGTTGTCATCGATTCGTAATCCGGGCCTCATCGAGGAGTCATGGGGCGCAGGTAAGGTGATGCGTGGAAGCAGGGTCAGGAGGGCCCCGTGTTTGAGAACCTCATTGAATCGCAGCACAAGACACAGTTGAACGGGGTGTTCGAGGGTGGACTGTTCTCCATCGTGTTCCACTCGGTGGTCATCACGGCCGCCGTGTACGCCACGATGCACGCCGGCGAAGTGAAGAAGGCGGTCGTCCGCGCCTTCGACATCACGCAGGTCGCGCAGCAGAAGAACGAGCCGCCGCCACCCAAGAACGAGATCGCGTCGGTCGCGCCGATGCCGAAGGGATTCCAGACGCTGGCGATCCCGACCAACATCCCGATCGCGATTCCGCCGCCGTCGCAGAACACCACCTTCAACGCCGCGGACTTCTCCGGTGTGGGCGTGGAGGGCGGGATTGCGCACGGAGTGACGACGACCGGGCCGGTGATCCGGAGCGACCAGCCGTACCTGGAGTCGGTGGTGGAGGAGCGGCCGGAGCGGATTGCCGGGCCCCCGCCGCGGTATCCCGATCTGCTGCGGCAGGCGGGCATCGACGGCCGGGTGCTGGTGGAATTCGTGGTGGATACGAGCGGCCACGTGGAGCACGGATCGATCAAGATCCTCTCCAGCACGAACCAGCTGTTCGAGCAGCCGACGCGTGAGGCCATCTCCCAGTCGACGTTCCGGCCGGGCAAGATCAGCGGGCACGCGGTGCGGGTGCGCGTGCAGCAACCCGTCAACTTCCAGATTGCTGGGCGTCAAGGCCCATAACCCCATCGGCCGCGCCACGCCGGCGTCGGCCGCGATTCCAGGACTCGGAGGGTCACGGTAATGCATCTCTCGTTGCTCGATCTGTGGAACCAGATGAGCTGGTTTCCCCGGGGCATCGTCTTCGTCATGATCATCATGTCGGTGTGGTCACTCGGGATCGCGATGAACAAGTGGTGGAAGATCAACCGGGCGCAGCGTGAAACGCGCAAGTTCGCGCCGGAGTTCTCACGGTTCCTGCAGGAAGACCAGATTGAAGGCGCGATCGCGCTCTCGGCGAAGTACAAGCGGAGCCACGTCGCGCGCACCCTGGCGGGCGCGCTCGAGGAGATCAAGCCGCTCCTCACCGACAAGTCGATCACCGTGGCCGACATCAACTCGGCCGAGCGGGCGATCGAGCGGAACGTGATGATCATCCAGTCCGAGCTGAAGCGCGGTCTGGGCGTGCTCGGAACCGTCGGCGCCACGGCCCCGTTCGTCGGCCTCCTGGGCACGACGCTCGGCATCGTGAACGCCTTCTCCGGCATGGCGGCGAGCGGCGGGTCGGCCGGCATGGCGGCGGTCTCGGCCGGTATCGCCGAAGCCCTGATCACCACGGCCTTCGGCCTCCTGGTCGCGATCCCGGCCGTGTGGCTGTTCAACTACTTCCAGACCAAGCTCGAGTTCCTGGTGGTCGAGATGACCTACTCGGGCAAGGAGCTGGTGGACTACCTGATCAGGGGCGTGGGGCACGAATTCGGCCGTTCGACGTTCACGAAGGACTTTCCTGCAAAGGTGACTGCGGGCAGTGGCCATATCAGCAAGTAGCACCAAGGGGGGCGTCAACGCCAACATCAACGTCACGCCGATGGCCGACGTGATGCTGGTGCTGCTGATCATCTTCATGATCACCGCGCCCCTGATCGCCTCCGGCTTCGTGGCGCAGTTGCCGGAGGGCATCAACATCATCAAGGCGAACGAGGACCCGACTGACGTGGTCCTCGGGATCGACTACCAGGGCAATTACTTCCTGAACACCAAGCGGATCTCCAACGACGCGGTGCAGGGCGCGCTGAACGCCATTTACGCCGCCCGCACCAAGGACAAGATCCTGTACCTCAAGGCGGACCGCCGGCTCAAGATGGACAAGATCCAGGAAGCCATCGCCATGGCGCGGAAGGCGGGTGTCCGCGTGGTGAGCGCGGTCACCGAGCAGACCGCGGGAACCCAATCGACCGTGTCGCAGGAGCGGCCGAAGGGCCCGGGAGGGAGCTGACCATGGCCATGGCGGTCGGAAGTGGCAGCTCGCTGAACTCGGACATCAACATCACGCCGTTCATCGACGTGCTCCTGGTGCTGCTCGTGATCTTCATGATCACGGTGGCGATCTACCGGAAGGTGCTCGACATCCAGGTGCCGATCGAGACCAAGGGCCCGTCCAAGCCCGATCCGAACCAGATCATTCTGGAGATCAAGGTCGACGGCTCGATGGCGATCAACACGCAACCGGTGGACCCCAACGCCCTCGGGCAGCGGCTGTACGAGATCTACAGCGTGCGGCCGGACAAGCTGCTGTTCATCAAGGCGGATGACAGCCGGCCGTACCAGGAGGTCATCAAGGCGATCGACGTCGCGCGCGGCGCCGGCGTGCAGGTGTTCGGTCTGGCGCCGAGCACGGCGGCGGCGGCGAAGGCGGGAGGATAGCCCGCCGCCCCAGCGGCGGCGGTTGGAACACGGGCGCGCGCCGGGCGTAGGGACGTCGTATGCCCGGCACACGCGAGGCGGTGGAATCGTGGTAGGGGCGAATCGAGCGGGCGGCGCGACAACCGCGGCGACAGCCGTTCGACATTCGTCCGGCGCGATGCGACAGGTTCCGCTCGCCACACCATTCGGCCGACTGGCTCACGAGCGCGGAGGTGTCCGCGGCGTGATCCTGTCGGCCGTCGTGCATGCGGCGCTGGTCCTGGCCGTGGTCTACGGCGGGACCCGGCTCGTGGTCGCCGACCGGATGCCGGGCGCGGGGAGGGGCCGGGGCGGCGGCGGGGGCGGGGGCGGCGCCCGCGCGCTGCTGCTCTTCGCCCCGCCGGCGGCGCCGCCCGCCGGGCCCACCCTGCCGCTGCCGCCGCAGCTCGTGATGCCCAAGGCGGCCCCGATCCCACTCCCCGAGATGCAGCCCCCGGACCTCCCGTCGCCGACCCTCTCCACCGCGCAGCTCCTCGCGTCACTGGGGCCCGGCGAGGGGCCGGGCAAGGGCACCGGCGCCGGCCCGGGTGCCGGGAGCGGGACCGGGGGCGGCACCGGCTCCGGGCGCGGGCCGGGGATGGGGCCGGACTCCGGCGGGGGCGGGGGCAGCCTCTATCCGCCCACGCCCAAGCAGATCATCCTCCCGCCCTCGGACCGCCCCGCCTCGGTGCGCGGCACCACCATCGTCGTGCGGTTCGAGATCTCCGAACGCGGCGACGTCATGCGGGTCTCGATGAGCCCCACTCCACGGGACCGGTCGTTCGCCAGCGAGTTCACCGAGCGGCTGCGCCGCTACACCTTCACGCCCGCCACCACGCTGGACGGCCATCCCGTCGCGGCGATCTACGAGATTCGCATCACGTTGTGAATCGGAGCGCTCGCAGGTATTTTTCGCGGCCTTTTCCTAGCTCGAGTTCGACAACCGTTCGCACCGGAATCCCATGATCATCGGTCTGGTCCTGATTGTGAGCGTCCTCGCGCTCCTCGTCGCCGTCCTGCTGGCGCGCTGGGTGCTGAAGATGGACAACGGCACGCCCGAAATGCGCGTGATCTCCGACGCCATCCAGGAGGGCGCCCAGGCGTTCCTCAAGCGCCAGTACCGCACCATCGCCGCGCTGTCCGTGGTGGTGGGGCTCATCATCTTCATCATCTACCAGTTCGTGCGCGCGCCGAGCCCGAACGATCCGCACGAGGTTTCGCGGCTCTGGCTGACGCTCGCGACGACGGCGTCGTTCTTCTTCGGCGCCGTCTGCTCGGGCATCGCCGGGTACGTCGGGATGTTCGTCTCGATCCGCGCGAACATCCGGGCCGCGAGCGCGGCCCGGAGCAGTCTGAACCGCGCGCTCCAGGCGGCATTGCGCGGTGGCGCCGTGTCGGGCCTGTTCGTGGTCGCGATGAGCCTGCTGGGCGTGGGCGGGCTGTACTTCCTGGTGCACACCTTCACGCTCATTCCCATCACGAAGATCCCGCTGATCATCGTCGGCTACGGATTCGGGGCATCGTTCGTCGCGCTGTTCGCGCAGCTGGGCGGCGGGATCTACACCAAGGCGGCCGACGTCGGTGCCGACCTGGTGGGGAAGGTGGAGGCGGGCATCCCCGAGGACGATCCGCGCAACCCGGCGGTCATCGCGGACCTGGTGGGAGACAACGTCGGCGACTGCGCCGGCCGCGGCGCGGACCTGTTCGAGTCCACGGCGGCGGAGAACATCGGCGCCATGATCCTGGGTTCTACCCTGGCGCTCCGGGTGCAGGCCGCGACCGCGACCAGCGCCACCTTCGTCGTCGGCGTGATGCTCTTTCCCCTCGTGGTCCGCGCCTTCGGGCTCATGGCCTCCATCGTCGGGATCGTGGTGGTAAAGGCGACGGAGAACGAGGACCCGATGCGGGCGCTGAACCGCGGCTACTGGCTCACGGCCGCCCTCGCCGCGATCGGCTTCGTCGGCGGCACTTACTGGCTGCTGCAGTTCCCCGGCAACCCCGACGCCTGGTGGCATTTCGCCCTGGCGGGCGTGATCGGCATCGCCACCTCCGTCGCGTTCGTGTACATCACCCAGTACTACACCGAATACCGGTTTCGCCCGGTCAGGACGATCGCGGGCGCCTCCGTGACCGGCCCGGCGACCAACATCATCTCCGGATTCGCGGTGGCGCTGGAGTGCACCGCGCTGCCGGCGTTCGTGATCGGACTGGCCATCGTTAGCAGCTACCACCTCGGCAGCACCGCGGTGAAGGGCGGCGGGCTGTTCGGCACGGCCGTCGCGACGATGGGGATGCTCGGGACCGCCGCGTACATCCTCGCGATGGACACGTTCGGCCCGATCACCGACAACGCCGGCGGCATCATCGAGATGTCGAAGCAGCCGGAGGAGATCCGCCGGAAGACCGACCGGCTCGACGCGGTGGGCAACACCACCAAGGCGTTGACCAAGGGCTACGCGGTAGGTTCCGCCGCCCTGGCGGCGTTCCTGCTCTTCTCGGCGTACATGGACGAGATCGGGTACTACACCAATTCGACCTTCGTGACCGTGGACATCGCCAAGCCGGAGATCTTCGTGGCGGCGCTGCTCGGGGCGATGCTGATCTTCTGGTTCAGCGCGCTCGCGATCGACGCCGTGCAGAAGGCGGCGGTGAACGTGATCAAGGAAGTGCGGCGGCAGTTCTCGGAGGACGCCGGCATCCTCGCCGGCACGTCGCGGCCCAATTACGCGCGCTGCGTCGACATCGTGACCGTTGGCGCCCTGAAGGAGATGGTGGCGCCGGGACTGCTGGTCGTCGGGATGCCGATCGCCGTCGGGCTCGTCTTCCGGCTGCTCGGCGTGGGCGCCGAGGCGGTGGCGGCGTTCCTGATGGTGGCCACGATCACGGGCATCCTGGTCGCGCTCGCGCTCAACAACGGTGGCGGGGCCTGGGACAACGCGAAGAAGTTCATCGAGGCCGGGGAGTACGGCGGCAAGGGCTCCTTCGCCCACAAGGCGGCGGTGGTGGGTGACACGGTGGGCGATCCGTTCAAGGATACCGCCGGCCCGTCGCTCCACGTGGTGATCAAGCTGTTGAGCACCGTGACGCTGGTGCTGGCGCCGCTCTTCATCTGAGCCGGCTGCTCGCGCGGAAGACCGTCGATCAGTGCGTCGCCGATGGAGCCGTCGGCGGCGGGTTGAAGCGCAGTCTCGGTCCCGTGGCGCTCACCGCGCTCGGGATCGGGGCCATCATCGGCGCCGGCATCTTCGCCGCGATCGGCACGGCCGTCGCCGGCGACGCCGGCCACGTGGGTGCGGGCTCGGCGATCGTGCTGTCCATCGTCCTGGCCGCCGTCACCAGCGCGTTCGCGGCGATCACCTACTCCGAGTTCGCGGCGCTGATCCCCATCGCGGGGAGCGCCTACACCTATGCCTATGCCACCCTGGGCGAGCTGGTCGCCTGGATCATCGGCTGGGACCTCATCCTGGAGTACGCGGTCGGCAACATCGCCGTCGCCGTCGGCTGGTCCGGCTACTTCGATTCGTTCCTGCGGGGCATCGGGATCCACATGCCCGCATGGCTGGTGACGGACACCCTGTCGGGGCTCGGCATGCCCGCTCTCCTGGCGTCCGCGCCGCACCTCGGCCCGGTCCCGATCGTCTTCAACCTGCCCGCCCTCGCCATCGTCGCCGTGATCACCGTCGTCCTGGTCATCGGCGTACAGGAGTCGTCGTGGGTCAACACGTTGATGGTGGGCATCAAGCTGGCCGTCATCGTGCTCTTCCTGGCGGTCGGGTTCGCCGCCATCCACCCGCACCAGTGGGTCACGCCGAGCTTCGCGCCGAACGGCTTCAAGGGCATCAGCATGGGCGCGGCGATCATCTTCTTCTCGTACATCGGGTTCGACGCGGTCAGCACCGCCTCCGAGGAGGCGAAGAACCCACAGCGCGACATCCCGATCGGCATCATCGCATCGCTGATCATCTGCACCGTGCTGTACGTGGCGATCGCGCTGGTGCTCACGGGGCTGATCCCGTGGAACAAGCTGGACGTCGCCGACCCGCTGGCCGTCGCGCTGCAGTACATCCACGCCGACTGGGCGGCCGGGATCCTGTCACTCGGCGCCGTCGCCGCGATGACCTCGGTGCTGCTCGTCTTCCAGCTCGGCCAGGCGCGGATCTTCATGTCCATGGCCCGCGACGGCCTCCTGCCGCGCTGGGCCGCCAAGGTGCACCCGCGCTTCAAGACGCCGCACGTCACGACGATCGTCACCGGCGTCGTGGTCGCCATCGGCGCCGCCTTCATCCCCATCGGCGTCGTCCTCGAGCTGACCAACATCGGGACCCTGTTCGCTTTCATCCTCGTGGCGCTCGGCATCATCGTGCTGCGGCGCACGGACCCCCATCGCCCGCGTCCGTTCCGGACGCCGTGGGTGCCGGTCCTGCCCCTCGTGTCGGTGGGCTTCTGCCTCTACCTGATGCTCTATCTGCCGACGCTGACCTGGCTGCGCTTCGCGGTGTGGCTGCTCATCGGCGCCGCGATCTACTTCTCCTATGGCATACGCCACTCGCGGGTGCGGGCGCTCGGCGGTCAGTAGGCGGAGACGAGAGGGCAGTGCAGTTCCC